>CAZVOI010001233.1:0-2336 GCA_964628275.1 uncultured Acidobacteriota bacterium
GCGAGCAGGCGCTCGACCTCGCGCCCAGGCGCCCGCGGATAGCTCGGGTCGTCGAGCCGGTCGGAGCGAACGCCGAAGCGCAGGTCGGCCGGCTCGTCTCCGAGATTCCGGCCTCGGCGAAACCGCGCGCGGTCTTCTTCCACGACTCGTTCCTGGTGCGCGTCCGGCCGTTCCTGTCAGAGCACTTCGGCCGCGCCGTTTACGCCTGGCAGACCAACTTCGACTCCGAGGAGGTGGTGCGCGAGCGCGCCAGCGTGGTCGTCCACGAGATCGTCGGCCGGTACCTCACGCGCCGGCCCTACTCGGACGTCGCACAATGACAGGCGACCGAATCGCGTCCCACGCCGTCAGCCGGCGCCGGCTCGGGGTGACCTGCTAAACTGGAGACCTCGTGGCCACGGCGTCCTCCTCGGCGCGTCTCGCGCTGCACAGCATCTCGATCCGCACCAAGCTGCTCTTGATGATGCTGTCGCTGCTGCTGCTGTCGGTGACGTCGCTGTTCTTCCTCCACCTGGCGAGCGAGCGGCGCCTGCTGTCCGAGGTGCGCGACTACACCGACGACCTGTCGACCACGATCGACATCGCGCAGCAACAGCCGCCCGATCCGGAGAATCCGAACGCCACGCTCAACTCGATCCAGGCGTACGCGGAGCGGCTGCGGCGGCTGGGCGTCAAGGACGTCGCGATCACGGACGCGGCCGATGAGACGATCCAGGCGGCCACCAATCCCGCGCTGGTGGGCAAGCGCGTGGTGCAGAAGAAGAAGCGCGGCCAGGAGTGGATCGTGCGCGGCGTCGTCGGCGACGAGCCCGCTCCCAATCAGAAGCTGTCGTCGGTGCGCGTGCCGCTGCTGGTCGCCGACAAACGCGTCGGCTATCTGCTGATCACGCGCAGCATCGAAGACTTCTCGGAGCTTTCGAGACAGAACTTCTACTCCCGCCTGGTCGTGACCCTGGCGGTTTTCGGCCTCGGGATGGTGGCCGCGATGTTCCTGTCGTCCTCGTTCACCCGGCCGTTGCGGGATCTCTCGGAAGCGGCGCGCCGCGTCGCGGCGGGAGATCTCCAGGCGAAGGTGCCGCGCGGCGGACAGGACGAGCTGGGCGAGCTGTCTCGCGGGTTCAACGAGATGGTGCAGAAACTGCACGCGAACCGCCAACTCGCCGAGCGGCTCCATTTCGCCGAGCGCTCGACCGCTCTCGGCCGGCTGGCGGCGGCGGTCGCGCACGAGATCCGCAACCCGCTCAACTTCATCAGCCTCTCGATCGATCACGTGCGCATGAAACTGGCGCCCGAGGAAGAGAAGCGGCGGGCGGAGCTGGAGCGGATCCTGGTCAACGTGAAGGACGAGATCAGCCGGCTCAACCGGCTGGTGGTCGACTTCCTTTCGTTCGGGAAACCGATGAAGCTCGACACCCGGCCGTGCTCGCTGGAGCGCGTGCTGCGCGACGTGGCGTCGCTGGTCGAGCACAAGGCCAAGGACCAGGGGGTGCTGCTGACCGTCGAGAGCCAGGAGGCGCTTCCCGAGATCGTGGCCGACGCCGAGCTGCTGAAAACGTGCTTCCTGAACCTGATGATCAACGCCGCCGACGCGATGCCGGCGGGCGGCGAGCTGCTCGTCTCGCTGACGCGCGGCGAGAAGGATGGCGGCGAGGCGCTGGTCGTCACGGTCAAGGACTCGGGGCACGGCATGACGCCCGAGGAGATCGCGGCCGCCTTCGAGCCCTACTTCTCGACCAAGGACACCGGCCTGGGCCTGGGCCTGTCGTTGACGCGCAAGATCGTCGAGGACCACGGCGGCATGATCGCTCTCCACAGCGATCCGGGACGCGGCACCACCGTGCGCATCACACTGCCGCTGCTGCCGCATCCGGACGCCGTGCAGCAGGACCACGCGATCGCCTCATGACGGAAACAGCCAAGGGAACGATCCTCGTCGTCGACGACGAGCGGCCGCAGCGCGAGATCTTGCAGGTGATCCTGGAAGCCGAGGGTTACTCGGCGACCACGGCGGCCAACGGCGCCCAGGCGCTGCAGGCGCTACGCGAGCGCCGCTACGACCTGGTGTTGACCGACCTGAAGATGCCCGGCATGAACGGCATCGCGCTGCTCGAGGAGATCCTGCGGCTGGCGCCCGGAATCTGCGTGGTGCTGATGACGGCCCACGGCAGCGTCAACACCGCGGTCGACGCGATGAGGAAGGGGGCGTTCGACTACCTGACCAAGCCGCTGGACCGCGAGCAATTGCTGATCGTGCTGCGCCGCACCATGGAGCGGGTGCGCCTGTTGCGCGAGAACGCTCTCCTCCACGAACAGCTTCGCGAGCGCTTCAAGGTCCA
>CAZVOI010001234.1:0-1663 GCA_964628275.1 uncultured Acidobacteriota bacterium
TGCGGCTGGGCGTGGTCCAGCGAGCGCTGGGCAAGACCCAGGCGAGTGCGACGGCATTCCAAAGGGCGATTGAGAGTCCGGCCCGGGACGCGGAGGTGACGCGCCTCCTGGCCCTGGCGCTGGCCGGTGTCGCTCCCGATCCGAGGATCTGGGCGAGAGAGTGGCCGAAGCTGCGGTTCACCTCGCACTCCGGACCCGCCGGGCCGCGTCCGTCCATCCGGTGGCCCGGTGCGCCTCCGCAGGGCGTGCGGGCGGCGTTCCCGGCAACGGATCTCGTGACGTTCGATCTCGAGGACGTGCCGCTGAACGCCTTCCTGCACCACTTCCTCGTGGAGTGGCGGCCGGGGGTGCGGTCCGCCCGGAGCTGGCCAGGCCCGCGGGCGGAACCTGGGTATGGGTTCGAGGCCTGGCCGGAGCCATATGAGCCGCCTGCGGCGGTGCGGCGACTCGATTTCGTGATCCATTCTGGAGTCAAAGGCCAACTCGCAGGCGGTTCGACCGACGCGCTGGGTCTACGAGTGACGGTGAAAGTGTCGGGCACGCCGTGGAACGAGCTCTTCGAGAGCGTGCTGGCGAGCAACGGTCTCGGCTTCGCCATCGAAGACAATCTCCTCTTCATCGCCCGCGCCGAAGACCTGGCCGCGTTCGACCGCGTTCGCGGGCGCAGGTACAACGGCTTCCCGATCAGCCTCAATTTCCTCGACGGCCAACTTCGAGACATCTTCCGCCTCTTCGTCGACATCACAGGGTTCCAGATCGTGCCGGACGAGGATCTGCCGGGGAGCCTCACCATCGTGGTCACCGAGCGTCCGGCCATGGAGGTGTTGGACCTGTTGCTGGCCGCCAACGATCTGGCTGCGACACGCATCGACGCACCCGAAGCCGAGCCCGCAACGACGACGCTGCGCATCCGGCGGCTCGCCGACGTGAGAGGCGACGCGGTCGACCTTTCGCAGCTTCAGCCGACCAGGGGCCCCACGGACCCCGCCGCCGCCGTCTTCTCGGTCACACCCGCGCGCTTCGTGTCCCTCGAGGGCACGGTGCAGGTGAAGAAGCCGGGGACCCACGAGTGGATCTCCGCCCGGCCGGACCTGCAACTGGACCCGGGCGACCTCGTCCGCAGCGGCCCTGGCGCCAGCGCGGAGATCCGGTGGCCCGACGGCACCAGCTTCCACCTGAAGGGGGACAGCCTCATCACCATCGACACGGGGCGGAACAGGCACTGGGTGATCAGCAATCTGGTGCCGAACGGGCGGAAGGAGTAACGGCTCGAGGGGCGCCGCGTCATGGCGAAGCTGATCCTAAATCCCGCCGCCGCCTCCCTCCAGGAGATCAGCCTGCACCAAGAGGCGCTCTCCATTGGCCGGGACCTCTCGAACGGCCTCGTGCTGCAGGATGCGATGGTATCGCGCCGCCACGCGGTCATCGAGTGGCACGGCGGGCGATACCACGTGCGCGACCGCGGCTCCCTGAACGGCTCGGAGGTGAATGGCGCCCGCGTGCGCGAGCGCTGCCTGAGCGACGGCGACCTCGTGACGATCGGTGCCGCGCGGATGCTCTTTCGGGAAGGGCCGGAGGCCTGCAGCGAGCACCCGGCCGGACGCGTCGCGGGGAGCACCGAGGGATGGGCCGCCGACTGGCTCACCGCTCAGCAGGCGTCGCT
>CAZVOI010001235.1:0-17494 GCA_964628275.1 uncultured Acidobacteriota bacterium
CGGGAGCGGCCAGGACGATGGCTGCGCCTCCCGCCGCCAGCGTGCAGACGAGTGACGGCGCCTGCAGCCGGCGCCAGTCGAAGTACCAGGCGCGGTTGTAGACGATCATCCCGCAGACCGCCGTCAGGCTGGCTGCAACCAGGGCCGTGTAGGCGTCACCGAACGGCGCTCCGGCTCCGCTCCAGCCGAACCGCTTCAGCAACAGGGCGAGCCCGCCGGTCGCCATGAACGCGGCCGCCGCGGACGAGAAGCGGAAGAAGCGATCGCCCGCGCGCTCGGTCACGAACGCGAGAGCGAGCATCAGGCCCAGCGCCTGGTGGGTCAGGAACAAGAAGAAGACGCTGCTCACGCCCGAACCGTGGCTGCGTTCGCGAAGCCGAGCGCGACCGCCTCGATCGCCGCGCGCTCGGGCGAGTCGGAATCGAACGGCCGACAGGCGCGGCCCCCTGAGCCCCGGGTGAAGCGTTCCCGGGCCTGCCCGAAGAGGCCAGTGACCGAGCGCGCGGCCGTCCGGCAGTGAGCGCAATAACCGTGACCGTCCATGAAGCCGGCGGCGGTCTCGATGTCAGCCGCATCCTGCGCGCGTCGTTCGGCTGCGGTTGCGACGATCCGGCGAAGGCTGGCGGTTCCGACGGTACACGGCGGACACTGGCCGCACGCCTCGCGTTCGAAGAAAGCGGCGAGCGACGCGAGCACCGAGAAGGGGTCGCTGCTCTTTCCCACGACCAGGAGCGACGCCGTGCCGAGAGCCGAGCCGCGCTTTGCGAGGGCGGCGGGGTCGAGCGGGGTGTCGAGTTGATCCTCGAAGAGCGGCGGCGCCGAAGGCCCCGACGGAAAGACCATCGCGACGCCGTCGGGAGCGCCTCCCGCGAGGTCCTCGATCGCGCGCCCGACGCTCGTGGCGCCGGAGACCTCGTGGACGCCCGGCCGCAGCACGTGGCCCCAGAGCGACACCAGCCGGCGTGGGTTCGCGCGAAATGCGTCGGGATCCGCCGCCGCCGCCGGGACCCACGACAACGTCTCGACGTTCTGGATCAGCGTCGGCCGACCCAGATACCCGACGGCTGCGGGGTAGGGCGGCTTGGGGCGCGGCCAGGCCGCGCGCCCCTCCAGGCTTTCCAGGATCGCGGTCTCCTCGCCGGCCACGTATGCGTCGGGCCCCCGATGAACGCGAATCGGAAGCGCCAGGCCCAGGGTTTCGCGCGCGGCCTCGAGCGAGCGGGCCGCCTCGCCGAAGGCGCCCTTCAGGAACACGATCGCCTCACGCGCCCCCACGGCGCGCGCCGCGATTGCCACGCCGAGCAGCAGGTCCTCGGCGCGCCGCGCCATCACCCAGCGGTCCTTGATCGAACCCGGCTCGCCTTCGGCGCCGTTGGCGACCAGCAGCGGCTCACCACCCTCGCGCCGCACCGCCCGCCATTTGGCGCCCGCCGCAAAACCACCACCGCCCCGCCCCTGGAGGCCGGAGCGCGCGACCCGGTCCACTAGATCCTGGGGCGCGAACGAGAGGAGGTCCTGGGGGCGCATCGCAGTTGAAGTCTCGATTCTACGGTGACTTGCAGGAGGGCCGGCCGTGCCGTTGTCGGCTGCGCGATGAGTTGCGATACCATGTTTGGTGTGGGCCAAGCCGTTTTGGCCCGGTATCAAGGAGCCCAGCAAAATGATCAATCTCACCGAAGCGGCCGTCTCGAAGGTCAAGGGAATTCTCGAGCAGGAGAAGTCGAGCCTGCCCGAGGGCGGCTTGCGCATCTACGTTCAGGGCGGCGGCTGTTCGGGGTTCTCGTACGGGATGGTGCTCGACGAGATCAGCGACGGCGATCAGATCTTCGAGACGAAGGGTGTCAAGGTCATCGTGGACCCGATGAGCATGCGCTATCTCGAAAACGCCGAGGTCGACTACAAGGAAGACCTGATGGGCGGCGGTTTCGCGATCAAGAACCCGAACGCGACATCGACCTGCGGCTGCGGCCACTCGTTCAACGCCGGTGGCGAGGCCCAGCACTGATGCGCAGCCCGGCCCTCGCGGTCCGAGACGACGTCGCGGCGCCCGGCTTGCGTTTCAGCACCGAAACCCTGCGCCTCGAGACCGACGCGCGCCAGGAGCTCTACAACCTGACCGATCGAGTCAGCGCTGCGGTTCGCAAGAGCGGCGTCGAAGAGGGGCTGGTGATCGTCTCGTCGCTGCACACGACGCTGGCGCTGTTCGTGAACGAGTGGCAGGAGGCGCTGCTCCACGACATCAAGGCGATGCTGAACCAGGTGATCGCGCCGGGCCGCGGCTATCGCCACGACGACCCGCGCCATTCCGATTGTGATCGCCAGAACGCGCACGCACACCTGCAGGCGACGCTCCTGGGACACACTCTGTCCTTGCCGATCGCGCGCAGCGAGCTGCTGCTCGGCCAGTTCCAGGCGGTCATCGCCGCCGAGCTGGACGGCCCGCGCACCCGCGATCTGGCGCTCCAGGTCGTCGGCCGCTAGTCCGGAGGCGGGCTAGGGGGCGAGAGGGCGGAAGCGCAGCTTGAGCGACTGGCCCCTCACGATCCCGCTGTTCCCCCTTCCGAACGTCGTGCTCTTCCCGAAGATGGCGCTGCCGCTGCACATCTTCGAGCCGCGCTACCGCCAGATGACCAGCCAAGCCTGGACCACGCACCGGACGATCGGGATGGCGCTGCTGCGCCCCGGCTGGGAGCCCGACTATCACGGCCGGCCGGCGGTCTACCCGGTCGGCTGCGCGGGCCGGATCGAGCAGTGCGAGGCGCTCGCCGACGGCCGCTACAACATCGTGCTGCGCGGGCTCGCTCGCTTTCGCATTCTCGAAGAGCACGCGGGCGAGCCGTACCGGGTTGCCACGGTCGAGGCACTGCTCGACTCGGCGGACGCGAGCGCCAGCCGGCTCGGTGAGCTGCGACGCCGGCTGCACGCGGCGATCGGCCGAGCCGCCGACGGACCGGCGGTGCTGGTGATGCAGCCCGAGCTGCCCGACGACGTCTTCGTGAACGCGCTCGGCCAGTCGATGGACCTGACCCCGGTCGAGCGCCAATCGCTGCTCGACTGCGATGGGATCCAGCAACGCTACGAACGGCTGCTCGAGATCCTCGACTTCAAGGCGCTCGAGTCAACCTACCGGCAACCGGGAACCGACAAGCTACACTAGCGCTTCGGCGGCGGGACGAACAGAGCAGCGCCAGCGTTCCAATCCCCCATAACAGGCTCATCCAACCCCCTGGACGCTCGGCTCATTGTGGACCGACTTTCTGATGGCCCGCTTCGTCCAAAGGGCGGAGGACGAAAGACATGGACATGAAGAAGGCGGGGCTCGCGGCGCTCTGTGGCGCGGCCCTGATCAGCCCCGGGTCGGCGCGGGCGACAGGGGCGGAGCAGGATGACGAGAGGCACGTCGAGGTGATCCGCGTCGGCGGCACCTACCTCGGCGTGTCGCTGGAAGAGGTCGGCAAGGACGACGTGACGCGGCTGAAGCTCACAGAAGAGCGCGGCGCGCTCGTGAAGTCGGTCGAGGACGGCTCGCCGGCCCAGAAAGCCGGGCTCAAGGCCGACGACGTAATCGTGCGTTTCCAAGGCGAGGCGATCCATTCGGCGCGGCAGCTCTCGCGGCTGGTGCGCGAACAGCCCGCGGGACGCAACGCGGCGCTCGAGGTGGTGCGGGCCGGCTCGCCGCTCAAGCTACAAGCGGCGCTCGGCGAGCGAAAAGAAGCGGGCAACGGTTGGAACCTGCGCATCCCCGAGCTGCGCGGCCTGATGGAGGGGTTCAGGTTCGATGCGCCCGCTCCGCCCGAGCCACCCGATGCGCCCAGGGCGCCCCGTGCGCCGTCCGCGCCCGGGCTCTTCTTTCGCTCCAACGGTCCCCGGAAGCTCGGGATCGAGTATCAGGAGATCGGCGATCAGCTCGCGAAGTTCTTCAAGCTGACCGAGGACCGCGGCGTGCTGATCGCCCGCGTCGACGAAGACTCGCCGGCCGCGAAGGCGGGGCTTCGGGCCGGAGACGTGATCCTGAAGATCGCGGGCAAGAGCGTTCGCGACAGCGACGACCTGCGCGAGGAGCTGCGCCGCATCGATCCAGGCTCGGAGACGACGCTGAACGTGCAGCGCGACGGCAAGCCGCTCGACGTCAAGGTGACGCTGGCCGGCGAGCGCGAGCAGCCGCGCCGGCGAGGGATGTCGACGTAGCGCCTCGCCCCAGAGACCGGCGAGCGTCGGCGTCGAGGCGGCTAGACTCGGGTGACGTCATGCCCCTCGTGACCCGACGCGCCTTGCAAAACGCCACGCTGGCCGCCGCCTCGTTGCTCGCCACGCTGTTCGTGCTCGAAGGGCTCGCCCGGCTCGCGCGCGGCTCGGGCGGGCAGGGCAAGGAAGCCGGGACGATCGCGCTCTACACGGAGTACGACCCGGTGCTCGGCTGGTGGAAGCGGCCCGGCGGCCGGGCCACCTTCAGCCGCCACGAGTACACCGTCGAAGTCGTGATGAACAGCCACGGCTTGCGCGACGCGGAACGCGCCTACCAGGCCGCGCCGGGGACGTTCCGGATCCTGGCCCTGGGCGACTCGTTCATCGAAGCCTATAGCGTCCCGCAGCAGGCCATGCTGACTCAGGTCCTGGAGGCGAGCCTCTCCCGGAAAGGCTGCCGCGTCGAGGCAATCAACGGCGGGACGGCGGCCTACAGCGCCGACCAGGAGTACCTCTTCTACGCGACCGAAGGCGTCAAGTACTCGCCGCAGGTGGTGATCGTCTTCTTCTCTTCCAACGACGTGCTCTTCAACGGGATGGACTCCCAATTCGGATCGCCCAAGCCGCTGCTCGCCGAGAAGGACGGAAGGCTGGTCGTCGTGAACGCGCCCGTCTCCAAGCCTCCCGGCTCCACGCCGGCGCCCCCGGCTTCGGCACCCTCCGAGCCCGCGGGTTCCGCGCTCTTCGCGTGGATCGAAGGCAGCCTGCTGCGCGGCGCGCCGCGGGCATACAACCGGTTGTCGGCTCTCGGTCTTTGGTCCTCGATCCGGCCCACGACGCCGCACCTCCAGCTCAAGGTCTACAAGAAAGAGGACCTGCCCGAGATCGAGCACGGCTGGAGACAGACGGCGCTGATCCTCGGCGCTCTGGCCGTCGATGTCGAGGCCCGAGGCGGCCGCTTCCTGGTGGCCTACGTCCCAAGTCGCATGGAGGTGCGTGATCGTGACTGGGAGCTGACGCAACTGCGTTACGGCATGGACGAGCGCTGGGATCGGGGTCGGGCGCGAACGCGTCTCAAGCAGATCGCGCGCGCCGCTGGCTTCCCGGTTCTCGACCTGACCGCCGCGCTGCGCGCGGCCGAGCGTGGGGCCCTGGGCGGACCCTACTACTTGCAGGACGGGCATTGGAATGCGCTGGGCCATCGAGTGGCGGCCGCTGAGGTCGAGGGGTACTTGAGACGGGAGAAGTGGAAGCCGGACTGCGTTTCCGACTGACCGCCATGATCAAGCGCGCGCTTCTTTGTCTCGCAACTCCAGCACCAGTCTCGTAGCCCCGACCACCAGCGCCGGCGCGACCAGCAGGTTCGCGAGCGGGACGAAGAGCGTCGCCAGACCCAGGAGACCGAAGCCGAGACTCTCGGAACGGTACCGGCCGTGCCAGAGCCGACGCTGCATGAAGTCGAGGCCTTGGCGCAGCAGCGGGCCCTCGGTCAACTGGAACGCCAGCGCGTGCGCGGCCCACAGCGCCCCGAGCGGCGGACCGACGATCGGCACGAGGCTGATCAGAAACACTCCGGGAGCGCGCGAGGCGAAGTAGAGAGCGCCGCGCAGGGCGTCGCGGACCTCGTCCGCGAGGCTGCGTCCATTCGCAGTCTGGGGTGCGCCGCGAACGATCGCTTCGACGCGTTCCGACAGCTTCTCCAGGATCGGTGCGGCCAGGGCGAGCGCGAACGCGAACCCGGAGAGCATGCCCGCGAACGGCAAGCCCAGGAACAGCGCCGCCGCAAACAGCCGGGCGAGCAGGCCCGGGCTCCGCTCCTGTTGAGCGATCAACGTGTCCACCACGGGCACCGCAAACAGGCCCGCGATCAGCCCCGCCACCAGCAGCGCCGAGACGAGCGCGATCGGCAGCGCCGCCAGCGCCAGGAGTCGAGGCCGCTTCAACAAGAAGCCGAAGCCGGCCGGCACGTGCCACGCTCCGGCCAAGGCGCGGCGCAGCATGCCCGGACGCCGCGCCGCCGCCTCGGAAACCTCGGGCATGGAAGTCGGAGGCTAGCCCAAAACGCCGAGCCTCGCGCGTGGCACAATCCCGCTAATGGACGACGTTCTCGGCGTGATTCTGGGCGGCGGCCGCGGCACGCGGCTCAGTCCGCTCACCTTGCACCGCAGCAAGCCGGCGGTCCCGATCGGCGGCAAGTACCGGCTGATCGACATCCCGATCAGCAACTGCCTGAACGCCAAGCTGCGCCGGATCTTCGTTCTAACCCAGTACAACTCCGAGAGCCTGAACAAGCACATCAACGAGACCTACAAGTTCGACGTCTTCTCGTCGGGCTTCGTCACGGTCCTGGCCGCGGAGCAGACCGAAGACAGCCCGGAGTGGTTCCAGGGCACGGCCGACGCGGTGCGCCAGAGCCTGCGCCACCTGCGCAGCCACGTCTTCAAGGAAGCCCTGATCCTTTCCGGCGACCAGCTCTACCAGATGGACTTCCAGAAGATGCTCGACACGCACCGCCGCAACGTGGCCGACGCGACGGTGGCTGTGACGCCGGTGACGGCCGAGCAGGCCCCCGGGTTCGGGATCCTGAAGGTGAATCGCCAAGGCCGCATCACGCACTTCGAGGAGAAACCCGACCCCGAGCGTCTGCCCGATCTCATCTCCGAGATCCCGGGCTCCGCTCCCGCTTACCTGGCCTCGATGGGCATCTACCTCTTCAATCGCGAAGGGCTCGAGAACGCGCTCGCCGATCCCGCGCTGGTGGACTTCGGCAAGAACGTGATCCCGGGCGCCGTGCCCCGGTTGCGCGTGCAGGCCCACGTCCACCGCGGCTACTGGGAAGACGTGGGCACGATCCGTTCCTACTACCTCGCGAACCTCGCGCTGTGCCAACCCTTGCCGCCGTTCGACTTCTACGAGGCGGGCCGGCCCGTCTACACCCACCCGCGCTTCCTACCGGCGACCAAGATCGAGGAGTGCGTCGTGAAGAACGCGCTGATCTCCGAGGGCAGCATCGTGGTGAAAGCCGAGATCGAGCGAGCCGTGATCGGGATCCGCAGCCGTATCGAGTCGGGGGTTCGGATCAGCGAGTCGCTGGTGCTGGGCGCCGACTACTACGAGACGCTGGAGGCGATGAACCAGGACCGGGCGCGCGGTGTGCCGCCGATCGGGATCGGCGAGGGGTCGAGCATCGAGCGCGCGATCATCGACAAGAACGCGCGGATCGGCAAGGGCGTGCGGATCGCGGGCGACTCCGCGGCCTCCGACAGCGACGGCGCGGGCTACTTCGTGCGCGACGGCATCGTGATCATCCCGAAGAACGGCGTCGTCCCCGATGGAGCGATAATCTAGGGCGATGCCGATCTACGAGTTCGAGTGCCAGAAGTGCAAGAAGAAGTTCGGCACGCTGGTGATGTCGCGCGCCCGCATCGGCGAGGTGCGCTGTCGGTACTGTGGCGCCGCTGAGCTGGAGCGGCTGTGGTCCCGCTTCGCTTCGCCCAAGTCCGAGGAGGCGCGCATGGAATCGCTCGCCGATCCGAACGCGCTCTCCGGCCTCGACGAGAACGACCCCGCCAGCATGGCCCGGCTCATGAAGAAGATGGGCAAGGAGATGGGCGAGGACCTCGGCGACGACTTCGACCAGGCTATCGACGAGAGCATGGCCGAGGGCGACGACGGCGCGGACGGGGGCGCGGCGAAGCCGGCTTCGGACGACCTCTAGGAGGGAGGCACCTCACGCGGCCCGCCGGGAGCTGTCTCCCAGGGAATGCTATAGCGCACGCCGGGAGGCGAACCAGGCAGCCCACGAATCGCAGCCACTCGGTCGGACGTGATGCTCCCAGCGCCGAGAGCCATTCCGTAGTCGACCGCGTGCTGCTGGATCAGCTCCTGGAGGTACTCGTCCGTGAGCTTGCGGATGGCGCCCTGGAGGTCGGACGGCTCGTCGTTGTCGCTCACGTTCTCCTTTCCACGGCACACGAGCGGCCACGAGGCCGTCAGCCCACCGGTTCAGGTAGCTCTGCACCCTTCGCGGCCTGTCCCTTGAGGAGAAACGTCTTGGGATAGCGACCCTCGCCGCACACCTTGAAGGAGCCGAAATCCTTGTACCAGGGTCCGTCCGGCGCGTCGGGCTCCGACTCGCGCCAGAGGCTGAGCCTGTAGAGGTCGTCTTCGGTGATCTCACGGTCCTTGAGCCGGAGCAGCAGGTGTTTTCGAATGGCTTCCGGCAGGTCCGTCCACTGGATCTTCGGCATCAAGAGCCGAAGGTCAGGCGCGCGAGCTCCTCTCGGAGCCTTTCGGACTCGGCCGAGTCCTTCGACTCCTTGAAACGGCGTGCGAGGTCGAAGAAGCGTTGCTTCTCGGCCTGCTTGGTCAAGAGGCCGGTCTCGATGAGGTCCACGAGCACGCGGCTGGCGCTGGTGCGGCGCGTCTTGGCGATGGCGCGCACGCGCCGGGCGAGCGGGACGGGCAGCGACACGCTCTGACGCACAGACTTCTCGATCGAGCTCATGGACATCATGATACAGCAGAGTGCACCACTCTGCACCGACGGACGAAGGGATGCCCGGTCAAGCCAGCTCGGCGTCCTCGCGGCGCGGGCCCTTCCCTCTCGCGCGGATTGCTCCGCGACCAGCGCGCGCGAAGTCCGCGGCTGCCGCGAGGTGTAGAACCTCCCGCGGAACACGCTTGCGCGTGCTCCAGGACTACGTGCAGATCGACCTGCTACGTGTGTGCCTTTGGATCCCCGAGGGACTTCTGCAGCAGCAGCCGCAAGGTCGGAAGCGCCTGGCGGTCCTTCTCGCGGTTGGCCGCCTCTTTGGAGCGGATGATGTCTTCGAGCGCAGCGACGGGGATCAGCAGGCCGTCTCCCAGGTCGTAGCGAACCGCGCGCGGCGAGAGTTGATCGTAGCCGCCGGTGCCCGAGGGTTCGAAGGACAGGTCCAGGTCGCCAAACCGCGTGGTCAGGTTCAGGAGCTTCATCTGGCGCAGGAACACGGCGTCGCACGCAAACGGCAGGCCTGCGGGCGCGTCCTGGGTGCGGATGCGAGCACCCATCTCCCTGAGGCCGGCTGCGAGTGCCTCGAGATTCTGGGGGTCCGCCGCGGGGCAGATATCCGCGTCGCGCGTGGGCAGCGGTGATCCGTGGAGAGTGGCAGCCATGCCGCCGATCAAGACGTAGCGGACCTCGTGGCGTTCCAGCGTGCGGAGCATCTCCTCCGGCTGGAATTGCGGCATTCGAGGCGCCTAGGGTAGGCGGATCGCGCGGTGGGCCCGCTCTTCGAAGGCCAGCATCTCGAGCAGGCACTTCAGGCGCTCGCGCGGAGTCGCCGCCAGCATCTGCGCGACCTGGTCGGCGCCCGCCACTTCCTCTTGACCCATGCCACTGAGGCGTGGATCGTCGGGAGACGTCACCGGGGCTGGTTCAGTGCGCATCGGCAGCAGACTACCACCGTCGCGTGTCCGTGGTCAGCGCTCGACGACGCGGCCGTCGCTAGTCCGAGCCGCGCGCGGCTTCGAGCTTGCGGTCGCGCTCGCTGTTGATGCGCTCTCGGTCGCGCTGGTACTGCTCCTCGAGCGCCTCGATCGCGGCCGGGTCGCCGCCGGTCTTGCGGATCGAGGATTCGTGCAGGATCTGGCGCTCGGCCAGCTTCGCCTCGTAGACGTTGCGAACCTCGGCGATCTTGGCGCGCTGCTTCTTGCTGACCGCGCGCTCTTCGACCCCGGCTTCTTTGTCCTGGGCCCGCAGCCGCGCCATCGCGATCTCGTACGCCGACTTCGGGGCTCCCTCGTCGCTCATCTGCGGTTAGCCTACAGCCGATCGTGCGCCGGCCGCTTCGGGCAACAGGTGGACGATCGAGTTCGCGTAGTAGCGCAACAGCAGGTTCTGCGCGCGGTCGATCGAGAAGCCGTCGGCGTCGGTCGAGACCACCCGGCGCAGGGTCAGCATCACCAGCGCGCGGTCCAGGATCTCGGCGCTCGAACGCTCGTCGCCGATCACGATCGCTCCGGCGCGGCGCAGCTCGTCGCGCACCGCGCCCACCAGCTCTTCCCAGCGCGTCCGCGTGATCCGGTCGGCGTCGTGACGCAGTAGCGCCGACGCGCACAGCGCGACCGCGGTCACCGGCATGATCGCGCCGATCCGGCGCATCACCTCGTCAGCAAGCTGCTTCACGCGCGGCAGCCGCTCTTCCTTGGGCAGCAGCAGCACGCCGGGCTGCTCGGCCAGCCAGTCGTCGAGCCGGAGCGGCGCCCCGAAGTTCACGCAGGCGCGGCCGTAGCGCTTGGCACGTCGCAGCAGGAAGCGCAGCGAGACCTTGAACACGTAGGACACGACCTCGGCGATCTGCTGACGGCGCGGCAGGCGCTCGCTCTCGTCCTGGATCTCGCGCAGCAGCGAGCGGTCTTCCAGCACGCGGTCGTAGTTGATCGCGACCGGGACGATGTGCACCGGCCGCGTGAAGCCGGGCTCGCGCTTGACCCGGATCAGGTAGTCGAGCAACCCGAGCTTCGGCTCGCGGAAGCGGCCGTCGCGGCTGAGGCCGCCCTCCAGGAACACGCCCTGGGTCACACCATTGCGGGTGATCAGCTGGACGTAGCGCTCGAGCACTTTGTGGTAGAGCGGCTCACGATAACGTCGCCGTACGAAGTACGACCCGAAGCTCTTGAAGACGGCTTCGAGAGGCCAGACGCGGGCCCATTCCCCGACCGCGTAGGAGATCGCGACATCGCCCGAGAGCACGTAGGCGACCACCACGTAGTCCGCATTCGAGCGGTGGTTCATCAGGTACAGCACCACGCTGTCGCGCGGGATCGCGTCGAGCGCCGCGCGCGCCTCGTAGCCCACGCTCACCTTGTAGAAGAGCGGGATCAGGAGCCGCGCGAGGCGGTGGCCGAGGTGGTAGTAGGAGAGCAGGTTGAAGCGCGGGACGATCTCGGCGACATACCCGTGCACCCGGCGCCAGGCCGCGGCCTCCGTCTCTCCGCAAGCGGCCGTGTGCTGCTTCACGGCCCCGGCGATTTCGGGATCGGTGACGAGCGCCCGCTCGACGACGCGCTTGTCGGTGAACTGGAAGCGGCTGAGCCGCGCCGGGAAGGCGCGGCGGATGCGGCGCAGTTCGCGGCGCAGGATGTTCCTGGAGCTGAGCGCCACCAGCACGCCGAGCACGACCACGACCGCCCACGCTGCCCACGACGGAGGAATGTCCGACACCGAGGGTCGCTGCTACGGCTTCAGGATCAGGGTGTGGGCCGCGGGTCCGGGCAGGAACGGTGTCGGCTCGCCCTTGACCCAGGCCGAGTGGCCCTTGGCGTAGAACTCGGACAAGGGGTGCCCGCTCTGCCCACCGGGCATGTGGAAGAAGCCTTCGCTCTCTCGCCCCGGCGAGACGACCATCCGTTGTGAGGCGCCGTTGTTCGGCGACAGCACGCGCGGCATGTTGCTGTCGCCCGGCAGCGGGTCCTTGGGCATGTCCAGGAAACGGCCGAGCTGCGGAACCGCGCGCGACAGCGAGTGCTGGATCCGCGCCGTGTTCCGCTCGCCCCAGGTACGATCCCGGATCCGGCCGCCGTCCTTGGTGAAGTCCGTGATCACCGCATCGGCCGCGGCCAGCAGCGAGTCATCCCAGGTCTTGAAGCGGCCGTCGAGGAGGTGCAGCGGCCGCTCCGTCACCAGCGCCCACAGCGGGGCCTCGTAGTGTGTGGTGTGCCGCAGATACTCGAAGTCGGAGTCGGCCTGCTTCGCCGCGGCCGTGAGCGTCGCGAACGTCTGCTGTGCGAACGCCGTGCGGAATGCACGTACTGCGCGATAGCCGACTGAGTCGACTGAGGCGCGGGCGCCCCAGTTCTCCACGAAGCCCTTGAGCTCGGCGCGCCGCGGGTCGGTCGCCGCGGTCGGGGAGGCCAGCGTGCCGAGGAGAAGCTCCTGCCAGCGCTCGAGAAAGACCGCGCGGTCGTCGAGCTGGACCTTCAGCATGTCGCTGGCCGTGGCTTTGTCGAGCGCCCGAAGGTCGTCGCGGATCTGTTTCTGGCGCGCGCCCATCGCGTAGCCGCCGCTCTCCCCGATCTTGTTCGAGTCAGGGAAGTCGGCGACCCGAGAGTTGGCGGTCCAGATACGCCCCTGCGCTGGGTCGACGATGCGCGGGTATTCGGACGCGCTGAGCCAGCCGTCCCAGCGCCTGTCGCCGCCGGCCCACGATACCGGCAGCCGGCCGTCGAAGCCGACCCGGCGCGGGATCCGGCCCATCACGGTCCAGCCGATCCGGCCGGACGCGTCGACGCACACGAAGTTCTGCGGCGGCACGCCCGCCGCGTTGGCGGCGTCGAGTGCCTCCTCTAGCGACGCGGCGCGCTCGACCCGCACCAGGCCCAGGTTGACGCCTTCCGGCTCGTGAGCGATCCAGCGGATCGCCAGCGGCCGGCCAGCGGCGTCTTTGCGCACGATCGGTCCCCAGATCGTCTCGGCCACGTCCAGCGTTTCGTCGGGCTGGCCCTTGATGCGGATCGTCTCCTTCACGTGATCGAGGCGGCGCGGCCCGTCCGGCGTCCGGTAAGTCTCTTTGTCCGCGGCGTCCGCCTCGACGATGATCAGGTCGCTCCAATCGCCGGTGGTGTTGGTGAAGCCCCAGGCCACGCGCGTGTTGCTGCCGACGATCGTCATCGGCGTGCCGGGCAGGGTCACTCCGAACACGCGGGCTGGCGCCTGCGGGTCTCCCCAGGCGAGCGCCGCGCGGTACCAGATGTTCGGCACGTTGATGCCGAGGTGCATGTCGTCGGCGAGTAGCGCGCCGCCGTTGGCCGCGTGGGCTCCGTCTACCGCCCAGTTGTTGCTGCCGTGCTCGCGCTCGGAAAGATCGAGCGGATCGAGGTCGAAGCTGACGCGCTTCGGAACGACATTCGCTTCCGCGGCTTGCCTCGCGGGATGGCGTAGATCGAACACATCGGCGCCCGGAATCGCCGCTGCGGCGCCGGGGCTGCCCGCGGCCGGCGCATCCCATTCCGATCCCGACGGCGTCAGGAATGCGAAGAGCGGCTCGGGCAACGTCGCCCTGAGAGTCGCCAGCATGGCCTCGCGGTCACCGTTCTCGTCGTTCAAGTCCAGGAACATCGCGAACGCGACCAGGATCGAGTCCTCGGGGCGCCAGGGCTCCGGTGTCGATCGCAGCAGCAGGTACTCGAACGACCGCGCACCGAGCGACCGCAGGCCGGCATTGGCACCTTCGGCGTAGGCCTGCAGGAGCTGCCGGTCCTCGGCCGACCCCGCGGTGACGACCCGCTCGGCGCGCGGGCGCAGTCGCTGGACGCGGACGCCGCGGTCGAGCGGCAGCGCGGCCTTGCCGACCAGAGCGGCCAGTTCACCGGCCGAGCGTCGGCGCATCAGGTCCATCTGGAAGAAGCGGTCCTGCGCATGCAGGAACCCGAGCGCGCGCGCCACGTCGGCGCGGGTGGCTCCGGTGATCGTCGGGACGCCCAGGGCATCCCGGGTCACGTTCACCGCAGCGCTCGCGCCGGGGAGCGGCTGCTGGCCGTCGAGGATCGGCAGGCTGGCGCGAAGCTGCGCGCGCAGGACCAGGCCGAGCGCGGCGAACAAGATGGCGATGACAATCAGGCCTCGAGCGATGCGCTTCACCAGCGCTCCTTTCAATATGCGAGCAACTCGTCTAGGGCGCCCAGCAGGCGGCCCTTCGCCGAGAACGTCGCTTCCAGGGACTTCGCGAACGGGATCGGCGTGTCGAGCCCGCCGACGCGGGCGACCGGAGCATCCAGCCATTCGAAGGCCTCGCGCGCGAGCGTCGCCGCGACCTCGCCGCCGAAGCCGCCGACGAGCGGCGCCTCGTGGAGCACCAGGCAGCGCCCGGTCTTGCGCACCGACTCGAGCGTGCGCGCGGCGTCCCACGGCAACAGCGAGCGCAAGTCGACGACCTCGATCGACCGGCCTTGCGCCCCCAGGGTCTCGGCGGCTTCGAGCGCCCAGGGCACGCCGACGCCGTAGGTCACGATCGTCGCGTCGCGGCCGGAGCGCGCCAGGCGCGCTTCGCCGATCGGCACCGCGTAGCGGCCTTCGGGCACGCGCCCCTTCGCCGAGCGATACAAGAGCTTGTGCTCCAGGAACAGGACCGGGTTGCCGTCCTCGAAGGCCGCGATCAGCAGGCCCTTGGCGTCGAAGGGCGTCGCCGGCGCCACGACCTTCAGGCCCGCCACCGACGTGAACCAGGACTCGACGTTCTGCGAGTGGAACGGTCCGGCGCCGGTCCCGCCGCCGACGGGAACGCGAATCACGCACGGCACGCGCGCTCCCCAGCGGAAGAAGTTCTTGGCCAGGTTGTTGACGATCTGGTTGAAGCCGCAGGAGATGAAGTCGCCGAACTGCATCTCCACCATCGGCAGGAAGCCGTCGAGCGCCAGGCCGAGCGCCGCCCCGAGCGCGGCGGACTCCACGATTGGCGTGTTGCGGACGCGGCGCTTGCCGAACTCTTCGGCGAAACCGAGGGTGGCCTTGAAGGCGCCGCCGTACTCGGCGATGTCCTGGCCGACCAGCACCACGCGCGGGTCGGCTCGCATCATCTCGCGCAGGCCGTCGGAGATCGCGTCCAGATAGCGCTTCTCCGGCGCAGCCGCCAGCGCTTCCGAAGTGGGTGGCCGGGAAACCAGCAGCGGCGGGGCGCAGACGTCGCCGAGCATCTTCGCCGCGCTCGCCACCGGCTCCGGGTCGGCGAGCGCGCTGTCGGCCTCGCGGTCGATCTCGGCCTTCAGTTCCGCGCGCACTAGAGCGGCGTCCGCCTCGCCGAGGACGCCCTGGTCGCGGAGCAGGCTCTCGAAGCGCGCGATCGGATCCTTGCGCTTCCATTCCTCGAACAGTTGTTGCGGCACGTAGTCGGTGCCGGAGGCCTCTTCGTGGCCGCGCATCCGGAACGTCTTGAACTCGAGCAGCGTCGGTCCCAGGCCGGCGCGCGCGCGCCGCGCGGCCAGCGACACGACCTCGAAGACCTCGATGACGTCGTTCCCGTCCGCGATCACGCCGGGAATGCCGTAGCCCACGCCGCGGTCGGCCAGGTCCTGGCAGGCGTACTGCTCGCTGGTCGGCGTCGAGAGCCCGTATTGATTGTTCTCGATCACGAACAGCACCGGCAGCTTCCAGACCGCGGCCAGGTTCACGGCCTCGTGGAAGTCGCCTTCGCTGGTGCCGCCGTCGCCGCTGAAGACGGCGGCGATTCGCTTCTCGCCGCGGAGCTGCCCGGCCAGCGCCAGGCCGACGGCGACCGGCAGCATCGCCCCCAGGTGGCTGATCATGCCGACGATCCGCGATTCGAGATGCCCGAAGTGGAAAGTCCGGTCGCGGCCTTGGGTGAAGCCGCCCTGCTTGCCGAAGAGCTGGCGCAAGAGCTGCGGCAGCAGCACGCTGCGCGACGTGAAGACGCCCAGGTTGCGGTGCAGCGGCAGCACCCAGTCGTCCTTCTCGAGCGCTGCCACCACCCCGATCGCGATCGCCTCTTGGCCGATCCCGGAGAACCACTTGGAGAGCCGGCCCTGGCGCAGCAGCAGCAGCATCTTCTCTTCGATCAGGCGCGGCAGCAGCAGCTCGCGGTGCAGCTCCCGCAGCCGGACGGGCGAGAGCGAGGCGCCCCTATCGGTCATTCCGCGGCTACTGTCCGAGCGCCTGCTTGATCGCGGCGACGGTCAGGGTGGCGCGGTACTCAACCAGGCGCTTCCCGAACGCGATCGTCTTCTCCGCGCGCAGCACGATGTTGTGCTTGCCGGTGACCAGGTAAGGGCCGTTCTGCTCCACGCCTCCGGTCGCGACGATCACGGCTCGCTTGCCCGCGCGCATCGCGTCGCGCACCTCGAGCCACGTCATGTCCTCGATGAAGACAGTGTCGACCGCGTCGATCGGCCGCGGCATCTCGGGGTCCGGCGGCGGGAACGTGCGCGCCGGCGGTCCGGGCGGGGTGGGCGATTGTGCGGTCGCGACGCCGGCGAGTAGCAGCGTGAGCGTGAGAACCGACCCGGAACGAACGCGGCTCATTGGTATTCCTCTCTCAGCCCTTCGGCGAGGACAAGCGTGCGCGCGTGGCCTCAGGGCTCTCGGCGCGCGTCATGTACACGTCTTCGAGCACTTCCCGAACTCGTGGATGGCGCTTGGTGATCGCGTCGAGGGCCTGTTTGTCCAGCTCCAACAGCTCGATGGGTTGCGCCGCCGTGACGGTCGCCGTCCGCGGCTTGCCGGACACGCTCGCCATCTCGCCGAAGAAGCTGCCGGCGCGCAGCTCGGCCACCGGCACGTTCTTGCCGCGCGCGTTCTTGACCTGGATCTTGACGGTGCCCGCCGTCAGGATGAACAGGCTCTGGCCCCGCTCGCCCTCTGTCAGGATGATGTCGCCGGGGTCGAAGCTGTTCAGGCGCAGCTCGTGGATCATCGTGAGCAACTCGTCCTCCGAGAGGCCTTCGAAGAGCGGCGTCGCCAGGAGTCCGTGGGCGTAGCTGGGCGGCTTGGGCTCGCTCGTCGCATCCGGCGTCGGTTTGGGAACGACCGCATCGCGGACCACGTCGACGATCCAGTTCGAGAAGTGCTCCGCCGCCGTCGCGCGCCGCGTGCTCGGCGCGGTCAGCGGCGGCTTGGGCGGGGCCTGAGGCTCGCCCTTGTGCCTGGCGAGCGGCGCCAGATTCACCTCTTTCAAGCCGCGCTTCCGGATCTTCTCGATCTTCTTCAGGATCGCAATCGCCTTCTCGGGGAAGCCGGCGCGATCCAGATCGTTCGCCAGGCCGACCAAGAGCGGCACGGCGTCGTCTCGCTTGCCGGCCTTCACCAGCAGATCGGCCAGCCGCAGCCGCATTCGCGGCTCCCAACGGCTTTCGCCGAAGTACGCTTCGAGCACGTCGATCGCGCGCTGACGCGAGCCGGGGTCCACCGGCACCGCGCGGATCGCGGCGGCTTCGGGGCTGCTGGCGCGCTCGATGTAGTAGCTCTCCAGCGTTTCGCGCACGCGCGGGTGGGTGCGCGCGATCTGTTCGACGGTAGCCTTGTCCAGCTCGAGCAGCTCGGTGTGGCACGTGGCCACCACCGTCCCAGTGCGCGGCCGGCCCGACAGGCTCGAGATCTCGCCGAAGAACTCGCCTTCCTTGAGGACGCCCATCTCGAAGTTGTGGCCGGCCGGGTTGCGGACGAACACCCGCACCGCTCCACTCGTCACGATGAAGAGACTGTCGCCGGGCTCACCCTCGGTGAGCACGACGTCGCCGGCCTCGTAGGTGTGGAGGCGCATGCCGCGAACCACCGCGAGCAGCTCGGCTTCCTCCAGCTCGCGGAATAATGGGCTCG
>CAZVOI010001236.1:0-20600 GCA_964628275.1 uncultured Acidobacteriota bacterium
CTCACTCCGGCAGCAGGTAGATGCCGCCTTCGTCGTAGACGACCCGCCACTCGGCGGAGCGCGTCAGCTTGCCGCTGAGCATCAGGCTGCTGAGCGGTCCCTGCACGTGGCGCTCGACGGCTCGTTCCAGCCCGCGCGCTCCCGCGGAGGCGTTGAAACCCTGCGTCACGAGGAAGGCGGCGGCTTCCGGCGTGAAGATGAGCTTGGACCCGTGCTGCTCCTCGACCGATCGCGCCAGCGCCTCCAGCATCGGCTCGAGGATTCGCGCCGCATCGCTCCTGTCGAGCAGCCGGAAGACGATCTGCTCGTCGATTCGGTTCAGGAGCTCCGGCCGGAACCAACGCCTGGCTTCTTCGAGGGCGGGCGCCTGCGGCGGCAGTGACTCGGCGCCGCCGAAGCCGAGCTTCTCGCGCGCCGCCGCGCCCAGGTTCGAGGTCATCACGAAGATGGCGCTGCTGGCGTCGACCGTGCGTCCCTTGGCGTCGGTGAGGCGGCCCGCGTCGAAGAGCTGCAGGAACAGATCGAAGATGCGGGGGTGGGCCTTCTCGGCCTCGTCGAGCAGCACCACCGAGTAGGGGCGGCTGCGCAGCTTCTGTGTGAGCTGGCCCTCTTCTTCGTGGCCCACGTAGCCCGGCGGCGAGCCGATCAGCTTCGAGACGCTGTGCTCCTCCATGAACTCCGACATGTCGAAGCGAGTCAGGTCGGAGCGGCCGCCGAACAGGAACTCGGCCAGGAGCCGCGCCAGCTCGGTCTTGCCCACGCCGCTCGGGCCCAGGAACAGGAAGACCGCGAGCGGCCCCTTGCGTTCCACGAGAGCGGCGTGGGCGAGCTGCAAACGGCGCGCGACGCGCGCGATCGCTTCGTCCTGGCCGACCAGGCGCGAGCGCAGAAAGCCGTCGAGCTTCAACAGCCTGGCGTTCCGCTCGCTGCCCAGGGACTGGCTGACGAGCTCGATCGGGAGTCGCATCTTCTCGGCCAGCACCAGGGCGATCGTTCTTTCGGTCACCGTTCCGAGCGGGGCGCCCGGCGTCGCCGCGGCATCCGCGGTGGCGTGCGGCGGTCCCTGCATGCTCAGCATCGGAACCCGCGTGCGCGCGGCCGCTTTGTCCACCAGGTCGATCGCCTTGTCGGGGAGCCGGTGATCGGCGTCGAAGCGCAGCGAGAGGTCGACGGCGGCGACCAGGGCCGCCTCTTCGATCGAGACCCCGTGATGCTTCTCCCACTTGGCGCGCAGGCCTTCCAGGATGCCCACCGCTTCGAGCCGACTCGGCTCCTGCAGCTCGATCTTTTCGAAGCGCCGCTCGAGGGCCGGGTCTTTCTCGATGTACCTCCGGTACTCGGCGATCGTCGTCGCTCCGATCAGCCGTAGCTCACCGCGTGCGAGCGCGGGCTTCAGGATCTGCGCGGCGTCCATGCCGCCGTCACCCACCTGGCCGGCGCCGACCACGGTGTGGAGCTCGTCGATGAAGACGATGACCTCGGGATGCGCCTTCGCTTCGGCGATGATTGCGGCGAGGCGCTTCTCGAATTCGCCCCGGTACTGGGTGCCGCCGAGCAGCGCGCCCATATTCAGCTCGACGATGCGCTTGCCGCCCAGCACCGCCGGATCCTTGCCTTGCGCCGCGCGGATCGCCAGGGCTTCGACGACGGCCGTCTTGCCGACGCCGGCCTCGCCGACGAGGACCGGGTTATTCTTGGTGCTGCGCGCCAGGGTCTGGATGAGCTGGAGCAGCTCCTGACGCCTTCCGAGGATTGGGCCGATCTGGCCCAGCGCGGCGAGCCGCGTGAGATCTCGGCCGTAACGGTCGATCTCGGGCGTGACGCTCGCCAGGCTCGGGCTCGCCTCGGCCATCGGCACGGGGGCGGCCGCCGGCTCCGCCGCAGGTTCCGGGCTCTTCGCAGCGGCCAGCGCTTCGCGAGCCAGGCTCGCCGCGCTCGTCCCCGCGGCCGACAAGACCTTGCTGAAGACCGGGTCCGGCTCGTCGGCGATCGCCGCGAGCAGCAGCAGCGAGTTGATCGGCGCATCGCGCGCCAGCTCGTTGGCGCGCCGGAACGCACGTTTCAACGCGGGGCTGCGGCTGATCGGACCCACCGCGACCTGTCCGCTCCCGGCCCCGAGCGCGCCGCGCAAGGCCCGCCGCAGATCGGTCGCCTTCAAGCCGACGCGCTGGAGCGCGGGCTGGAGCCGCCGGCTCTCGCGTCGACCGCCTTCCATGACCGCGCGTGGAAGCCCGGCGCCGGCCGGCGCTTCGGCGCCGACTTTTTCGAGGCTCAGCACGCCGATCACGAGGTGGACGCACTCGATCCGATCGTGGCGCGCGCCCGCCGCTTCGGCCGCCGCGATCTTCCAGGCGAGCGAGGCCGCCGGTGTCAGGTCGTTCATCCGCTCTTCAGCTCTTGCACTCTCTTGCGCGCTTCCTGGATCTGCGCCGAGAGGTGAGGCGGCGCGAGCGCCAGGAACTGCTGGAAAGACTTGACGGCCTCGTCGCTGCGGGCGAGGCGATCCTGGCAGTGGGCCTTGTTGAACTTGGCGAGCGAGAAGCGTGGATCGATCGCGAGCGCTTTGTCGAAGCTCTGGATCGCCTCCTCGTGACGGCCCAGGTAGAAGAGCGCCAGGCCGCGGCCGTTCCAGAGCTGGAGGTTCTGGGGCGCGAGCTCGAGGCCCTTGTCCCAAGACAGGAGCGCCGCTTCGTGCCGATCGAGGGCCTCCAAGGCCTTGCTGCGGCGCTGCCAGCCGATCACGTAGCGGGGGTTGAGCTCGAGCGCCTTGTCGAAGTGGCTGACGCATTCGAGGTGCTTCTTCAGGGCGAGATAGGACTCCGCCGCGCCGGCCCAGGCCTGATAGCTCCTGGGATCGCCCACGATTGCCTGCTGGTACCACGCGAGCGCCTTCTCCGCCTGTCCCTGGTTGAGGCTCACCTCGCCCCGCTTCAGGCAGTCGGGAAACGGCGCACCGGGAATCACCTTGGGGACCTGGGCCGCCGGGATCCCGGCGGTCGGAGCCGCCGCGTTGGGCTCCGGCTCGCCCTTCAGCACGCGTAGACGCGCGCGCGTAACCTGCTCCAACGCTTTCTTCTCGCCCCGCGACGCGGCCAGGAAGGTCTCGTAGGCCGGGATCGCTTGGTCCGCGCGGCCCAGCTTGTCGAGCGTGTCGGCCCGGTCATAGAGAGCGGTCAGCGTCGTCCCATCGATTGCGAGGCCACGTTCGAATGACGCGAGCGCTTCCTCGAGCCGGTTCAGCTTGCGCAGCGCGAGGCCGCGGTTGTTCAAGGCGCCCAGATGCTTGGGGTCGAGGCGCAGACAGCCGTCGTACGCTTGGAGCGCCTCCTCGAAGCGGCCCAGCTCGTCGAGCGCCATGCCCTTCGAGTGAAAAGCCCGATCGAAGCCGGGGTGGAGCGCGATCGCCCGCTCGAGGGGCATCAAGGCGTCTTCATATCGCTTCAACTGCACCAGGTCATGCCCCAGGTTGTACCAGGCGTTGGCACGCCGCGGGTCGATTTCGACGCAGCGCTGGTAGCACTCGACCGCGTCGGCGGTCTTGCCGAGCTTGCCCAGCGCGTTGCCTTTCTGGTACCACGCGTCCGCGCTCCTGGCCTCGAGGGCGAGCGCCTGATCGAGAACCGGCAGCGCCTCTTCGGCTCGCCCCTGTCGCACCAGCGCTTCGCCAAGCCCGCTCCAGGCCAGCGGGTCCTTTTTCTGTTGGCTGAGCCCCATCGCCATCGTGAACGAACCCTCGGCCTCGCTGAATCTCTCGAGCTGGTTCAGGACCTGGCCGCGATTCACCCAGATCGCGGCGTTTCCGGGGTCAGCCGCGGCGGCGTGGCCGAAGAGAACCAGCGCGTCCAGGTGTCGGCCCTGCCGCTGCCACAGACTCGCTTTGTTGTTGAGCGCGGGGACGAACTTGGGATCGAGCGCCAGCGCCAGGTCGTAGCTCGAGATCGCCTCGGCCTCGCGTGACGCTTTGGAGAGCGCCAGGCCGCGGTTGTTCCAGTACAGCGGCTCGCCGCCGTCGCGTTCGGTCGCCTTGTCGAAAAGCGCCAGCGCCTCGGCGGGCTTTCCCGCCTGGAGCGCGGCAAGCCCCTGCTCGGCGTATTTCTTCGCGATCGGGTTGCCGGTGCGTGGCTTGAGCGAAAACGGCGCCGCCATCGAGGGAAGCGCTTGGCCCGCCAGTGTTCCCGGCGCGAGCGACGGCAGAAGGTCGGGCGCCGGGACCGGCTGCGCGGGCGGGCCGGCGCCCTGAACCGCGCGCTCCACCATCGCGTCGATCTGTTTGCCGAGCGCGGCCGGGTCTCCGGCGGCGGCCCGGAGCGCGGCGACGTCTTCGGGCGCGATCCCTTCCCAGAAGTCGTCTCCGAGAAGGCCCGCGAGCTCGGGCGGCAGTCCCGGTCCGGGCCTTGGGGGAGCCGGCAGCGACGCCGCCGCGACGCGCGGCGCGCTGACGTCGCCTCCGGCCGCCCGAACCCGAGCTTCGAGGTGAGGGATACGCGCCTTGGCGTGCTCGACCTGCAAGCGCATGTCGGACGTAGCGCGTTTCAAGAACTCGCGGTAGCTCTGAAGGGCATCCGCTTCCCGGCCCAACTCCTCCTCGAGCAGCGCCTTGTTCTGCCACGGCGCCGGGTGGTGCGGCGCCAGCAGCACGGCGCGCGCCAGCGAATCGGCGGCTTCTTCGCGGCGCTTCAGCACGCCGAGCATCTTGCCGCGATCGCTCCAGGCGCCAGCGTACTCGGGGTCGAGCTCGATCGAACGATCGAATGCCTCGATCGCTTCGTTGTGCAGGCGCATCTTCACGTATGTCTTGCCCTTGTCGTGCCACAGCCGAGCGTTCTTCGGCGTGCGCCCCAGGCCCTGGTCGTAATTCTGAAGCGCCTCCTCGAAGCGCTTCATCTCGCCGAGCGCGTCGCCGCGCCAGCGCCAGACCTCGGGGCTCTGGGGTTCGAGGCGCGTCGCGTTGTCGAGGCAGGTGAGGGCGTGGGCGTGTTTTCCGTCCACCATCGCCTGGTAGGCCGCTCCGAGCCATCCCTGATACCCGCGCGGTGCCGGCCGGACTCCAGGAAGCTTCGCGAGCTCCTGGCGCGCCTGTTTGGCCCAGTTGAGGGCGATCTGCTCGCTGCTGCCGGCTGTCAGCTCCAGGACCTCGGTGAAGGACCGCGCCGCCTCGGGCTTCTTGCCGAGCAGGCTCTGCATCGCGCCCTGGTTGATCCAGAACATTCCGCTGGCGGGCTCGATCTCGATCGCTCGCTGCAGCGCCGCGAGCGCTTCGTCGCGTCGGTCCAGGCGGAACAGGCAACTGCCCCGATTGTTGAGCGCCGTGGCGTTACGAGGATCGAGCACAAGGGCCTTGTCGGTAGCCGCCAGCGCCTCGCTGAAGGCCTGCTTCGCGAAGAGCGCCGTGCAGCGATCGTTCCAGCTTGCGACGGTGCCGTCGGGCCGTGGGCGCGGCAGCGGGAAGGATTGCGTCTTGGTTGTCAGCGCCGGCACGGCCGCCCTCGGCTCGGCCGGCTTCGTGGCCGCCGGCGCGACGCGCCGAATCACGAGATCGGGAACCGACGCGGCGTCCGCGGCCTTTTCCTGCCACTCGGCGCGCTCTCCCATCGTGGTTCGAAGCGCCGGAGCCTTGCCCTCCGCGATCAATTGCCGGAGGCGTCCGGCCTCGGCGGCGAATGGATGCTGCGGCGCGCGTTTCAGGAACTCGCCAAAGCCGGCTGCTGCGTCTTGCTGGCGGCCGAGCTGATAGTCGGCCAGCGCGCGGTTGTACCAGCCGAGCGGAAACTCGGGCGCGAGCCGGGTGGCCTGCTCGTAACAGCCGCGGGCGTCCTCGAGCCGCCCGTTCTGGACCAGGACGTTGCCCTTGTTGTACCAAGTCTGTCCGTTCCCGGGAGCGACTCGGAGTGCCTCGTCGAACGCGGCGACGGCATCGCCCGGCCGGCCCATCTCGCCGAGCACGATCGCCCTGCCGGCCCAGGCGGCGGCGTAGCGCGGGTCTGAAGCGAGCGCGCGATCGTAGGCCTGAAGCGCTTCGCTCGGCCGCTCCGCGGTCGAGAGCAGGTTCCCCATGTTGAACCAAGCGATGCTCGATCGCGGGTCGATCTCGACCGCCTTCTCCAGGCAGGCCAGCTCGTCCCCGGTCTGGCCCAGCCGGCCCAGCACCACGGCCTTGCCGATCCAGGCCGCCAGGTTGCGCGGAGAAAGCCCAAGGCAGCGGTCGAAGCACAGGAGCGCCTCGTCGTTGCGTTGGACGTCCGCGTAGATGAGGCCCTTGTTGACCCAGGGCGCGGCGAACAGGGAATCGAGCCCGATCGCTTTGTCCAAACAGGCGAGCGCCTCGTCGATCCGGCGCAGCGAGCGGAGCGCGTCGCCTTTGTTGTTCCAGAGCGAGGCTTCGTTCGGGGTCTTGGCGAGCGCGCGGTCGAGGACCTCGAGCGCGTCCGTATGACGCCCGAGCTCGCCCAGGCTGATCGCCCGGTTCTGGAGGTCCGACGCGTTCTCTTCGCTTCTCGGCGGCGCCGGCGGCTCGTGTCCGGACTCCTTCCGATACAGCGCCTCGAGGTCGGCGCGCAAGGATTGGAAGCTCGCGTAGCGGTCACTGGGCGATTTCGCCAAGCAGCGTTCTATCGCCGGGAAGAGCGGCGAGGCGAGCGGCGGCGGCGGCGCGTCCTGGTGCATCGCGTGGAACTGGTGCCAGTACCAGACCATCGGATCGATTCCCGGAGGCGGCGCCTTCGGCAGGAAAGGCAGCCCGCCGCTCGCCGCCATCTGGTAGAGGACGACACCGAACGAGTAGACGTCGCTCCTTTCGTCGCACGACGCGGCGTCTTCGAACTGCTCCGGCGACATGTGCGTCGGCGTTCCGAAGACGGATCCCGCCACGGTGCGCCCCGCTTCGAGCGGGCCCTTGGGCGCTGCTTGCGTAGACGCTGCCTCGGGCAGCAACGCCAGGCCGGCGATGCCGAAGTCGGAGATGCGCACCGCGTCGTCGCTTCCGATCAGGATGTTGGCGGGCTTGATGTCGCGATGACAGCGAATGCCCCGCGACACGGCGTACTCCATGCCGTGACAGAACTGGATCGACCACAGGAGCGACTGGGTCAGCGATGGCGGGCGCTTCTCGAGATAGCCCTCGAGCGAGTTGGGCCGGCCGCCCCTCGACTGGACGTACTGCATCCCGATGTAGAGCCGGCCGCTGATCTCGGTGATCCAGTTGGCGCGCACCAGGTTCGGGTGCGGTCCCAGATCGATCCAGATCTGGGCTTCCTTTCGGAACATCTCGCGCGTCTTCGGGTCGCGCAGCAGCTCGCCGCGCAGCGTCTTCAGCGCGTGGGTCGATTGCGAATCGAGCGAAGCGACCAGATAGACGATGCCGAACCCACCCTCGCCGAGGATGTCGATGACCTGGATCTTGTCGCCGATGAAGTCGCCGCGCTGGAACTTGGGCAGCGCCAGAACGCTTGGCGGCGCTGCGATCGGCGCGGGATCCGCCGGTTCTCTTGTCGGAGCCGCCAGCGAGGCGGGTTCGGCGGTCACGGGCGCCACGGAGGCGGCGACCCGCGGCGTCTTACAGAAGGGGCAGACGGGCGCCCGATCCGAAACGCGCTTGCCACACGAGGCGCAGGGAGCCAGCATCGCCGAGCCGGATCAGCGTTTCGGCCCCTTCGGCCGCGAGCGCGGCTTCTCGGCAGCGGTCTCGGGACCGAGCCCGCCGAAGAAGATGTTCTGCATCTCCTTCACCAGATCGTCCTCGCTGACCGGTCCGTCGGGTTTGTACCATTTGTAGATCCATAACACCGAGCCGAGGAACGCGAAGGCCGCCACCTTGGGGTGGACCGGTCGGATCCGCCTCGCGCGCACCGCTTCCGCGAACGACGTCTCCAGGAAGCGGACGTAGCGTTTCTTGCGCGCGTTGATCTGCGCCCGCGACTCGCCGGTGAGCGTCGCGTGCTCGTGCAGGATGATGGTGATTTCCTTGCTCCAGCCTCGGGTCACGAGCTCCACGTTCTTGGCCATGCAGCTCTTCAGGCGCTCCAGCGGATCGGCGATCGGCAGGACCTGCTGCAGGACCTGCTCCTCGAACACGTCCATCCCGTAATTCATGATCTCTAGCAGCAGGTGTTCCTTGCTGCGGATGTGGTGATACAGCCCGGCCTTGGTGAGATTGCAGGCGTCCGCGATGTCCTGGATCGACGCGCCTTCGTAGCCGCGTTCGCAGATCACGCGGGCCGCGGTCTCCAGGATCGCCTGGCGGCGACTCTTCGGATCGGCCGCTTCGTCATGACGCTCGGCCGGATCGCGAGCCATGTAGATCTCCCGAGGCGCTCTCAGAACTGGAGCGAGGCCGCATCGTTAATATAGCAGCGGGCCGGAGGACGAATGAACCAGATGCTCCCGCGATGACCGGAAGCTTCGGCGCTTGACGAGGTTGATCGGCTCCGCGAGTCGCGGCTTGCTGGCGGTGCTCGTTTTCGGGCTCGCGCTCGCCTGTCTGCGAACGGCGCCCGTGTTCGCATCGGTCCCGCTGCCGGTGCGCGTCGCACCGCTCGTGCTTCCGGCGATAGCGTTGGCCGCGATCGCCGCGTGCTTCGGCGCGTCACCCGCCCGGCATCCCTATTCCTGGCGCCGCGTGTTGCTCGCTCTCGCCGCCGCCGCGCTGCTGCTCTCGCTGGCGGTCTGGCTTCGCGGTCCCCTGGGTCTCGCGGCGGTCGCCACCTCGGCCGACTCGACGCTGCTGTTGCCGCCGGGCCCGGTCGACCTGATTGGTCAGGACCTCGAGCCGCTGCCCCGCGCGCGCCGCGTCCGCGTGCGCTGGGAAGGTGAGCTGCGTGCTCCCGAGTCGGGCGTCTACGAGCTATGGGTCGCCGGCCGGGGCCGGGTCGAGGTTCGAATCGACGGGCGGCTGGCGCTGGCGGCCGACGGCGAACGTCTCGACCACGGCGCCAACGCCAGGCTGGACGCTGGACCGCATCGGATCCAGGTCGAGTACCAGCGGGTCGGGCCCGGGCCGCGCTTGCGGCTCGGCTGGAGGCCACCGGGGAGCCGCGTCTTCGGCCCGGGCTCGGAAGCGATTCCGCCGCGTGCCCTGGGCGTCGCCTCGCGCGCCTGGCCGATCATCGACGCCTTGTCGATGCTGCTGGCCGCGCTGGCCGGGGTGCTGGTTTGGATGGCGCCCTGGGGCGCGCGCCGCGCACTGCCGGCGCCACGTCCCGTCACGCCGCGCCAGCTCAACGCCGCCACGCTCGCCTACTTGGCGACGTTCGCCTTGATGAGCTGGCCGCTGTGGCGCGATCCTGCGCGCCTCGCTCCGTTGCACCAACCGGACGGGCGCTTGAATGCCTGGATCCTCGCCTGGGACGTGCACGCGCTTCGTTCGCATCCCTTCGAGATTTTCCAGGCGCCGATCTTCCATCTGCTGCCCGATGCGCTCGCCTTCTCCGAGAACCTGTTGCTGCCCGCGATCCTGACGGCGCCCGCCCAGATCCTGGGTGGGCCGGCGCTCGCGTTCAACCTGGCTTTCACGATCGGCATCGTGTTCTCGGGGATCGGCGCGATGCTGCTGATTCGGCGCGTGACCGGGGATGCGTTGGCGGCGTTCGTCGGCGGTGCTTTCTTCGCTCTTGGAATTCACCGCTCCGTGAACGTGGCGCACTTGCATGCGCAGTTCACGCCATTCCTGCCGCTCGCGCTGCTTGCGCTCGAGCGTTTCCTGGAGCGACCCAGTCTCGCGCGGGGTTCGTTGGTCGGCCTGTGCGTGGCGCTCCAGGGACTGAGCTCCGTCTATCTCGGCGCGATCACGGCGACGCTCGTGGCGGTCGCATTGGTGGTGGCCGCTGTGGCGGGCCGCCTGGACGTTCGCGCGCTGCGCGGCCTCACGGCCGCCGTGCTCTTGGCGGCGGCGTTGCTCGCGCCGCTCGCCCGGCCGTATTTGCGAATGCGCGCTTTCCAAGGCGAGGAGTTCACGCTCGCAACGGTCGCGAGCTACGCGACGACGCCCGAGTCGTATCTGGCGAGCGCTTCGCCCTTCTACGAGGGCCAGTCGCGGCGTCATCTCGATCCCGAACGCGTCCACGACCCGCTCTTCCCAGGGGTCGTCCCGTTGCTGCTGGGTCTGCTGGGGCTCGGCGTGGCGCCTCGCCGCTATCGCGCGATCGCGACCGTTGGTTCGATCGTCGCGGTGCTGATCTCGCTGGGGCCAGCCAGCGCCTTGTATCGGGTGCTGCATGAGAACATCGTCCTGTTTCGTGGGATTCGTGCGCTATCACGGTTTGCGATCATTCCGGTGCTGGCGCTTTCCGTCCTTTCCGGAATCGCGCTCGCTGGCCGCGGCTATTGGCGAGTCGTCGCGCTCGTTCTCGCGCTAGCAGAGGCCTACCTGCCGCCGCGCCTGGCTCGACTCGAGCCGCCGTCGGTGCTGGCGCAGCTCGTCGCGGCCCGTGAGGGCTCCGCCGCCTTTCTACCGCTGGGCGAGCGCGACACCGAGACAATGCTCGACAACTCGGAGGCTTTCCCGCGGCTCGTCAACGGCGACTCGGGCTTCATGCCGCGGCCGTACGCTCGTGCCATGGAAGCGCTGAATCGGGACCTCGATGACGACGCGCTTCGGCTGTTGCGCGCGCTCGGGGTGCGCTCCGTGATCAGCGCCGGCGCCGTCGGCGAGCGCCTACCTGTCGTCGCGCGCTTCGGGGAACGCGTTCTCCACGCGGTCCCTGACGGCGAGATGGCGCGGCCACCCGCCGCCGCGCCACGAGCGCCAACGCTCTGGTCTCGTCACGGCGCGGTCGTCGACATGGGCGAGGAGCGGCGCGTGAGCCGGATCGTTTTCGAAATCGGCGAGGGAGAATGGTGCGCCTCGCCGCGCGTGGAGTTTTCGCGCGACGGCAGGAGTTGGACTGAGGCACCCGCGCAGGCGCGATTGTCCGATGCGACGATCGCTCTGTATCGCGATCCGCGTCACGGTCTGGGCGAGGTTCGATTCGAGCCGCAGGCCGCTCGATTCGTGCGTTTGGACCCGCGCATCCCGGCCCGCAGCACCCCTTTGGGAGTCGCCGAGAGATAGCCTGTTTTCGCAGAGTGGATAAGTAGTTACGCTGAACAATGAGAACCATTTCCTAGATCATGGTGACTATGCGCTCTTTCAGAAGGGAAATTTGTCGACTTCTCAAGTTCTGCAGTCCCGTGAGTTTCCTGTGACGAGAGGCACTCCAACGCGGCACGAGACTTGGTTTTCTGGTTGCCTAAGTCGTTGAACAGCAATATATTGTTGCTGCTGTTCCGAGGACCCACTACATCTTGAGCTTTTCTCTTGACACCCGTTGGACGCTTGCTTAGATTCGCTCCACTTTCAGTCAACCAGTCGGCTGGGCCCAGTCAACCAGGAAGGGCGCTCGGCAGAGACGCGGCAAGGCCGGAAATCGAGCGGAACAGCAATGAGGAGGATCCTGCATGTCGACCTATCCCGTGGAGAACGCCCGAACCGAGAGTCGCCCGAACGCCGGCACTGAAAAGCGGGGCGGCTTGACGTTCAAACGTTTCTTCACGAAGACAGGACGACATCCCTACGGCGAGATCACCTGGGAATCGCGTTCGGCGGTGATCAATGACGAACGCGGCCGCCCGGTCTTCGAGCAGCACGGGATCGAGACGCCGTCCTTCTGGAGCCAGACGGCGACGAACATCGTCGCCTCGAAGTACTTCCGCGGCCAGCTCGAAACGCCCTCGCGCGAGTCGAGCGTTCGCGGGCTGATCTCGCGCGTGGTCGACACGATCCGCGGCTGGGCCGACGCGCAGGGGTATTTCGCCAGCGGCGAGGACCTGGACAGCTTCTCGGACGAGTTGACGCACCTGCTGGTACAGCAGAAGGCCGCCTTCAATAGCCCGGTGTGGTTCAACGTCGGCATCGAGAAGGCGCCGCAAGCCTCGGCGTGCTTCATCAACGCCGTCGACGACACGATGGACTCGATCCTCGGGCTGGCCAAGACCGAAGGCATGCTGTTCAAGTACGGCTCGGGCACGGGGTCGAATCTTTCGGGCATTCGTTCTTCCAAGGAGTCGCTCGCCGGCGGTGGCATCGCGTCCGGCCCGGTCTCGTTCATGCGCGGCTACGACGCCTTCGCGGGTGTGATCAAGAGCGGCGGCAAGACGCGTCGCGCGGCGAAGATGGTGATCCTGAACGCCGACCACCCCGACGTCGAGGAGTTCATCGGCTGCAAGGCCGACGAGGAGAAGAAGGCCTGGGCGCTGATCGACGCTGGCTACGACGGCTCCTTCAACGTAAAGGGCGGTGCGTACGATTCCGTATTCTTCCAGAACGCGAACCACTCGGTGCGACTGACCGACGAGTTCATGCGCGCGGTGGTGGAAGACCGGGATTGGCAGACCCGCTACGTGATCACGGGCCTGCCCTGCGACACCATGAAAGCCCGCGACCTGATGAAGCAGATCGCCGAGGCCGCCTGGCAGTGCGGCGATCCCGGCTTGCAGTTCGACACCACCATCAACGACTGGCACACCTGCCCGACGACGGCGCGTATCAACGCCTCGAACCCGTGCTCCGAGTACATGTTTCTCGACGACACGGCGTGCAACCTGGCCTCCTTGAACCTGATGAAGTTCGTGGGCGTCGACGGAGAGTTCGACACCGAGGCCTTCGGGGCTGCCTGCCGTACCCTGATCACCGCGCAGGAGATCCTGGTCGACAACGCGAGCTATCCGACGCCGGCGATCGACAAGAACAGCCACGACTACCGGCCGCTCGGCCTGGGCTACGCGAACCTGGGCGTGCTGCTGATGGACCGCGGCGTGGCCTACGACTCGGACGCCGGCCGCGGCTATGCGGCCGCCGTCACCGCTCTGATGCACGGCGAGGCGTATGCGCAGAGCGCGCGCGTCGCAGGCTCGATGGGTCCCTTTGCCGGCTACGCCAAGAACGCCGAGCCGATGCTGCGCGTGATCGACAAGCACCGCCAGCACGCGCACATGATCGAGGCTTCGCTGGTCCCGAAGGGCGTGCTGGCCGCCGCGCACGACGTCTGGGACGAGGCCTACACGCTCGGCGTCCAGCACGGCTACCGCAACAGCCAGGTGACGGTGCTGGCGCCGACCGGCACGATCGGCTTCATGATGGATTGCGACACGACCGGCATCGAGCCCGACATCGCCCTGGTCAAGTACAAGAAGCTGGTCGGCGGCGGGTTGATCAAGATCGTCAACCAATCGGTGCCGGGTGTGCTCAAGAAGCTCGGCTACTCGGGCGGCCAAGTCGAAGACATCATCAAGTACATCGACGAGAAGGAGATGATCGAGGGGGCGCCCCACGTGAAGGAAGAGCACCTCTCGGTCTTCGACTGCGCGTTCCCGCCGGCCGCCGGCAAGCGCTCGATCGCCTACATGGGCCACATCAAGATGATGGCCGCGGTGCAACCGTTTCTGTCGGGCGCGATCTCGAAGACGGTCAACATGCCGACCGACTCGACGCCCGACGACATCGCGCACGCCTATCTGGAATCGTGGCGGCTCGGCCTGAAGTCGGTGGCGGTCTACCGCGACGGCTGCAAGCGCAGCCAGCCGCTTTCGACCTCGAAGGATGAGAAGAGAGCGGAATCGGCGATCGCCGTCGTGACGGAAGCCGAAGCGCGTCTGGCGCGGCGCAAGCTGCCTGACGAGCGGCGCGCGATCACGCACAAGTTCTCGATCGCGGGTCATGAAGGCTACATCACGGTCGGCATGTACGAGGACGGCAAGCCGGGCGAGATCTTCCTGGTGATGGCGAAGGAAGGCTCGACCATCTCAGGCTTGATGGACGCCTTCGCCACCTCGGTTTCGATCGCGCTCCAGTACGGCGTGCCCCTGGAGGCCCTGGTCGAGAAGTTCTCGCACGTGCGCTTCGAGCCGTCCGGTTTCACCAAGAACTCCGAGATTCCCTACGCCAAGAGCATCACCGACTACATCTTCCGTTGGCTGGCCTCGAAGTTCCTGTCGGCCGAGCATCAGCAGGCGGTCGGCGTGCAGGTGGACGCCGCGGTCGCGAAGGCGTCGAGCGATCCGCGACCCGCGACGCCGCAACTGGTGATCAGCAACACCTTCAAGACGCAAAGCGATGCGCCGCCGTGCCACTACTGCGGCAGCATCATGACGCGGAACGGGAGCTGCTACCGCTGCGCCAACTGCGGCAGCACCTCTGGTTGCTCCTAGGTCGAGGCCAATGGCTGCAGAAGCCGTCTCGGTCCTGGCCTCGCCGACGTGGATCGCGGTTCGCGACTGCCACTGGGAGCATTGTCGCAATAACCTGGGCATCGCGCGCCTGCTGGTCCAGGAAGGCCGGTCTGAGCCTCTCCTCGCGACCGCCTGCCGGGGCGCGGTCGAGAATGCCTGCCGCGCCGCGCTCGAGCACAGCGGCGCGCCATTCGAGGGCGATCTGTCGCGCGCCTTCGACCATCTCTCCGCGCCGGTCGAGCTTCTGGCAGAGCTCGAGCGCGCGCAAGGGCCCGAACGGTTGACGGCGGCCGAACGAGTAGTCGCGTGGGTGGCTCGCTACCTACGCGCCGAGGCGCCCGAACGCGCCTGGGGCTATTGAGAAGGAGGACGTGATGGAGGAGCTGAGAACACAAACGGACGAGGTGCTCTCGGCGCTGACCGAGGAACAAGTGCGCCTGGTGCTGGCCTACGCGCGCTGCCTCAAGGACAACGAGGACCCGCTGATCGTGGGCCTCGAGGAGTTGCTCGAGACCCCGTCCTGAAGCCGCTGCCCTGGCGAAGCGAGGACCCGCGGGTGGCCTTCCAGGAGTTGCGGGTTGCTCTCGCGCGCAATCGCGACGTCATCCGCTTCGCCCGTGCGCTGGTCGAGCGTGTGCCACGCCGCGACCGTCTGGCTCGGCTTGCCGCGATCTTCGCGTTCGTCACGCAGATCGCGGACGCTCGGCCGCCCACGGACGGAATCCATGACGGGGTCGACTGGTTGTTGGCGCTCGCCAGCGATCCCGCGGGCCGCGCTCTGGTCCTGGCAGCGCTGCTCGCCGCGCTCGGAGAGAAGGCCTGGCTGGAATACCGGCCTTTGGCCTCCTTCGTCCGGGTCGAGCTCGCGCCGGCCGACCTGGCGCGGCTCCCGCCGCACGCGCGTCTGATCGTTCGTAGAGGTCGAGTCTTCATCCCGCTCGACGCCCGCGGCCCGCGCGCCCCCTTCGCATTCACGCGATCGCTCTAGAATTCGATCGGTGCTTCCGACCCGCGACCTGCTGCGGGGCCTCGCCGTGCTCGCCCTCCACGCAGCCGCGCGCGAGGTGGATCGGGCGGTGGGCTTCCTGCTGCACACGACGCTCGATCTCGACGACTTCGTGCCGCGGGCGCTGGCGCTCGTGGATTTCTCCGACCTCGGGCGAGCGGTGGCGCTGTGGTGCGTGTCAGGGCTCGGCTTGTGGCTCGGCACCCGGAAGCTGGGTTGGCGCGATGCCGACGAACGGCTGCTAGCGCCGCTGCTGCTGCGACCCGCGCTGACGCTCCTCGCGATCGCGGCGCTGCTCGTCCGCCCGACGTTCCCGTATGGCTCGACGTTCGTGGTCGCGGTGACGCAGGACTGGAGCATCGCGCAGGACGCGCTGGCCCTGGCCGGGATGCTGGCGCTGCTTCGACCCCGCTGGCCGCGCTGGTCTCCGCCGTGGCCGGGCGAGGTGTTCTTCGTCGCTTTCCTGGGCTACGCGCTGCTGGTGCCCGCCTGGGCACGAACCTGGGAAGGACATCCCGGCAACGAGCCCAAGTACCTTCGGATGGCGCTTGCGATCGGGCATCGGCTCAGCTTCGACGTCGAAGCGATCGACGCGCCGATGGAAGATCTGCCGGTCGAACCGCTCGGCGCGAGCGCGACGCGAGCCGCCGCGACGATCCTCGCCGAAGCCTCAGCCATGATCCGATCGCTGCCCGCTTGCTGGTCCCCGGACGCCATCAGGGCGACACGGGTGTCTCGGCAAACGATCCGCGGCAAAGACGGCGGCGTCTTCCACGTGCTCGCCCCGGGCCCGTCGCTGCTGCTCGCGCCGACGCTGCGCTTGGACCGCGCGCTGAACCGCGCGCACGGAGTAGTCGGTCGGCTCGCCGTGACGCTGCTCGTCTGGAATGCGCTGGCGGCCGCTCTGGTGGCCGCGATCTATTCGCTGCTGACCCTCGCCACCCGCAAACCCTGGCTGTCGGCGGCGCTCGCGCTCTTCTTTGGGTTCGTTCCGCCGTTCGTCTTCTACCCTTACCAGTTCTTTCCCGAGATGCCAGGCGCGCTCGTATTGGCGCTGACGCTACGCCTCGTCCTCTTCCAGAAGCGCTGGTCGGTGGGCGACTCGGCGCTCCTCGGCGTGCTACTGGCGGCGCTGCCGTGGCTCCACCAGAAGTTCCTGCCGGTCTGGCTCGTGCTGGTGGCGATGGCCGTTCACCACGCCGTGGCGCGGCTCGTTCCGGCGCGCGCTTTTTTCTGGATCGTCGTCCCGCAAGCCGTCTCGCTCTTCTTCTTCGCGCTACTGAACTTCGCGATCACCGGCAGCCCGCGCCCGGATGCGCTGTTCCTAGCCTGGGGCCCGGCCGGGATCACCACCGATCACCTCGGCCAAGGCTTCCTGGGCCTGCTGCTCGACCAGCGCTACGGAATCCTGCCCTACGCGCCGATTTATCTCCTCGCAGCGGGCGGCCTCCTGCTGCCGAGCGCCGCGCGTCTGCGCAAGGGTCTCGTCGTGCTCGCCGTCTACTACATGACAGTGGCGGCCGCGGACGACTGGCACGGCGCCACCTCGAACCTGGGGCGCTACTTCATGCCGATCGCACCCTACGTCGTCGCCTGCGTCGGCGTCGCGTTCGCGAGCTTCGAAGACCGCCGCGGCGCCTGGGCGCTCGGGCTCGCCCTCGGAGCCTGGACCGCGCTCGTTTCGCGCCTCTTGTGGCTCGATCCGCACGCCGCCAACGAGGCGCTGCGTCTCTTCACGAACAGCGCCTTCGCCGACGGCGCGGTCTATATTCCCGATCTCTTCATCCGCTCGTTCCGTGCGGGCGCGACGAGCCTCTACGCCCAGCTCTCGGTCTGGCTGCTGCTGGCGGCGCTGCTCGCGCTCTTCGTTCGCAGGGGTGGGGGAGCGTCGGTCGCTCGAACGGTCGTGTTCGCGTCGCTCACGCTGCTGGCGGCGGCGGTCGTGCTCGAGCGCTGGCCATCGCCCTACGCGATCGCCCGTTTTCCGAACGCGACCGAGCTGCGGCCGGGCACGGTCGCCTTCGTCTCTGGAGTCGCGTCGATGGAGCGCGGTCAGATCGAGACCGCGGGCGGTGCGCTCGAGGTCCTGGTTCGCTCGCGCGTGCCGCTCACCGGCCTCGCGGCGTTGGTCGCAGGCGACGGGCAAGCCGCGGTTCCGGGGCGCGCGCCTGTAGCGTTGTCGCCGCAAGGCGTTTGGCTCCGCGCACCGCTCGACCCGATCGCCGGACTGCACGGCCGGCGCGGCGTGAGCGAGACGCTGTATCGTCAGCGGATCTTGGTCAAGGGTCCTGCCTCCGTGCGGCTCGCGCTCCCGGAATGAGCGGAACAACCACCGCCGCGGCTTCGTCAATGTCGGGGATGGGGGAGCCGCTCGTCTCGTTCCAGGACCTGAGCGTGTCCTATGGCCCGCTGCAGGCCCTGGCGGGCGTCTCGGGCGCCTTCCACGCCGGACCGACCGGCCTCCTGGGTCCGAACGGCGCCGGCAAAACGACGCTGCTGAAGACGCTGCTCGGCTTTCTCACGCCCGACGCCGGCCGCCTGACGGCCTTCGGTCTCGATCCGACCAAGGCGCCGCTCGAAGTCCGGCGCAGGGTCGGCTATATGCCCGAGGTGGATTGCCACATCGGCGGGATGAGCGCCTCGGCCTTCGTCGCCTTCGCCGGAGAGCTTTCGGGCATGCCTCGAGACGAAGCGATCAGCCGCGCCCACGAGGTCCTCTACTACGTCGGCCTGGGTGAGGCGCGCTACCGCACTGTCGATACGTACTCGACCGGCATGAAGCAGCGCGTGAAGCTGGCGCAGGCGCTCGTCCACGATCCCGACCTGCTGCTGCTCGACGAGCCGACCAACGGCCTCGATCCCAACGCGCGCGAAGAGATGTTAGAGCTGATCCAGGACGTGGCGTCGCGGCGCCAGATGAGCCTGATCCTGTGCTCGCATCTGCTGCGCGACGTCGAGCAGGTCTGCGACACGGTGATGGTGATGGCGCAGGGGAAGATCGCGGCGACCGGCAGCATCGCCGAGCTGACCGGTCCGCGGCGCTCGGTCTTCGACGTTCGCTTCAAGAGCGAGCCCGCTTCGGTGCTGGCCGTGCTGCGCGGCCTGGGCTGCGAAGCCCTCGACAACGAGGATGGCCATCGCGTGTTCGTGCCGGAAGGCCAGGGTCCGGAGCTGATCTTCCGCACGGCGCGCGAGCAGCGCGTGCAGGTGCGCCACCTGAAGCCCGGCAGCGAGAGCCTGGAAGACGTCTTCCTGCGCGCGCTCGGCCACGAGGCCAAGCTCTAGAGTGCCGATCTACGAGCAGACCTACCGGCGCTACCAGGCGCGCGGCCCGCTGCGCGTGGTGCGCTTCTGGCCGATCACGCGCGAGGCGCTGCGGCTGGTGCTGGCGAAGCGCGCCTTCCTGGGCTTGCTGCTGATCGGCTGGGTGCCGATGCTGGTGCGCGTCGTCCAGATCTACATCGTGACGCGCTTTCCCGAAGCCGGCCGTGTTTTGCCGATCGACGGCAAGCTCTTCGGCGAGTTCCTGAGCCAGCAGATGGGCTTGTCGGTGCTGCTGACGATCTTCGGGGGCGCGGGCCTGATCTCGAACGACCTGCGCACCGGCGCGATTCTCGTCTACCTGTCGCGGCCGCTGACGCGCCGCGACTACGTGATCGGCAAGCTTTCGGTACTGCTGCTGCTCAACCTGAGCGTGACCCTGGCGCCCGCGCTCTTGCTCTACGTCATCGGGCTGGGCCTGGCTCCCGAACAGTACCTGAAGCTCGATCTCGCCTGGTTGGCGCCCGCGATCCTGGCGCAGTCGCTGGTGATGTCGCTGTCGTTGAGCCTGCTGTCGCTGGCCGTGTCTTCGCTGTCGCGGAGCGCGCGCGTGGCCGGCCTGGGGTTCTTCGGTCTGTTCGCCGGCCTGGAGATGGCGCGCGGCGTCTTGCGGAGCGTCTTCGACGCCAAGTGGGCGACGCTGCTTTCGCTGCAGGCGGACATCCGCGCCATCGGCGGCGCCCTGTTCGGCCTCCCGATGCGCCGCTGGGAGCAGGTGCCGGCGCAGGACGCGGCGCTGGTTCTCGTGGCGCTCTGCGGTATCTGCCTGCTGCTGTTGCGTTCGCGAGTCCGCGCCGTCGAGATCGTGCGATGAGCTCTCCGGCTGTCGCGGCGACGATCGAGTTCCGGCGCGCCTCGCGCTGGTACGGGCCGGTGATCGCGCTCAACGACGTGACCGCCCGAATCGAGCCCGGGGTGATCGGCCTGCTCGGACCGAACGGCGCCGGCAAGTCCACATTCCTGAAGCTCGCGGCCGGCCAGCTCCGGCCGAGTCAGGGCGAGGTGCTCGTGCTCGGCCGGCCGGGGTGGGGCTCGCCGGAGATCTTTCATCGGGTGGGTTTGTGTCCGGAGGCTGACGCCTTCTGGGACGGCTCTACCGGAATCCAATTCGTGACGTCGCTGTTGCGGCTCACCGGGTTCGACGACGCGGAATCCAAACAGCGCGCCGAAGCCGCGCTCGATCAGGTCGACCTGCTGCCCGCCAAGGACCGCAAGATCGGCGGCTACAGCAAGGGCATGCGTCAACGCGTCAAGCTGGCGCAGGCGCTGGCGCACGACCCCGAGGTGCTGCTGCTCGACGAGCCGCTCACCGGAATGGATCCGGTCAACCGACGCCGCATCGTGGACCTGGTGAAGCAGCTCGGCAAGGCGGGCCGCACCGTCCTGGTGTCGAGCCACATCCTGCACGAAGTCGAGGCGATGACGCGGCGCGTGCTGCTGATCAACAACGGCCGGATCCTGGCCGAGGGCGACGTGCGCGAGATCCGTGACCTGATGGACGAGCACCCGCACACGGTCTCGCTGCGCGCACGGGATCCGCGGGCGATCGCGAGCGCGGTGGTGGGCCAGGCTCACGTGATCTCGCTCGCCTTCGGAGAAGAGGGGGAGTGGTTGACGGTGCAGACGGCCAAGCCCGACGAGTTCTACGCTGCGCTTCTCGAGATCGCCGAGAGCGCGGGCGTCCGCGAGATGTATTCGCCCGACGAGGATCTGCAGTCGGTCTTCAAGTACCTGGTGCCGAAGTGACCGATCCGGCCGTGACGTCCGCGGCAGCAGACCGTAGATCGAAGCCGCTCGGGTTCTGGCAGGGCCTGCGTGGCGTTTACGACATAGCACTCGAAGGCATGGTGTGGAGCCGGCGCAGCCTGCTGATGGCCGTGATGTTGTGCCTGCCGGTCGCGTTCGCGCTGCTGTATCGCTCCGCGCTCGTCGCCAGGCTGCCGGCGAAGATCCGCGGCTTCGATCTCTACGGCGTCATCATCGCGCTCTTCTACATCCGCAACGCCCTGCCTTTGGCCGCGCTCTTCTACGCGGTTTCGCTGATCGCGGACGAGGTCGAGGACAAGACGATCAC
>CAZVOI010001237.1:0-2393 GCA_964628275.1 uncultured Acidobacteriota bacterium
TGACCTGCCAGCCCGAGTTGGTGACGGCCTACGTGGACGGCGCGCTCGCCGCCGAGGAGAGCGCGCGTGTCGCGCGCCATCTCGAAGGCTGCGCCGACTGCAGGGCGCAAGCCGAGTCGGAACGATCGCTGCGCGACCGCCTGCGCGCCCTGCCGGCACACGCGCCGCGGGCCGGGTTCGAGCGAGAGCTCGCCCTTGGCCTGCGCCCCACGCGCGTCCGGCGCTGGTCTCGCTTGCTGCTGCCGCTGGCGGCCGGCCTGGCCGTCGTTGGCTTCTGGTTGCGCGGCTCGCCCGAGGCCGTCGCCCGCGAGCTGGCCTTCGACCACGCCAAGTGCTTTCGCAAAGGTCAACCCCCGGCGAAGGTGTTCAGCAACGACGTGGCGGTCATCCGCGGCTGGTTCGAAGAGCAGGGCACGCTGCTGCCGAGCATCCCGGGCTCGGCAGCAGGGCTCGAGCTTCAAGGGGCTCGCTACTGTCCGCTGCTCGACGGAACCTTCGTGGCGCACGTGTACTACCGCGACGGACCCCGCCCGGCGTCGCTGTTCCTGATCCCGCGGGCCCTGCGCATGGAGACGGTCGTGAACACGACCGCCCAGGGCCGACAGGTGCGCTTGATCGCCGATGGCGGCCGCACGGTCGCCGTCGTCGCGGAGAACGCCGCGGACATCGAGTCGGTATCGGCAGCTCTGCGCCCGCGCCTTGCGTCGCTGTTCGCGCCGTAGCGCGGGCGCGCTGGTTCGGATGGGCGTTCCAGCCCTGCTGCTCCTCGCGTGCTTGGTGTCGGACAGCGCCACCGCTTCATCCAGCGGGCCGCCACCCGATCCGCGAGTGTTCTTCGACGCGGCATCGCTGGACGAGAAGAAGTCGAAAGCCGCCCTCGAAACCCTCGCACGGTCCTGGCGCGACGGCTATGCCGGAATGGTCGTCGACGTGGCGCGTTCCCTGCGCAGCTCGCGCCGGCCTTTCGAGACGGGCGGGAACGACACTGCCGGCGAGGATCTCGCCGACGCGATGGAGCCGCGCACGCCCGCCGCCGGCCGGCCGGACAGCACCGCGCAGCAGCCGATCGTGCAACGTGATCCGTCGAGTCTCGCTCGCGCCCGGCTGATCCGCTTTCTGGAGCGGCAGACCGGCCGCCGCTTCGGCGACGACCTGCGCGCCTGGCGCCGGTGGATCTGGAGCCGGCCCTACGAACCTCACCCGGACCTGCTCTCCTTCAAGGCCGCGCTCTATTCGCGCGTCGATCCGCGGATGGCTTCGTTCTTCGCCCCCGGAGGAGCCGCCTCGATTCGCCTCGACGAGGTGGACTGGGGCGGCGTGAAGATCAACGGGATTCCGCCTCTGGATCACCCGAAGCACGTCGCGGCGGCGGAAGCCAGGTACCTCAAGGAGGATCATGTCGTCTTCGGCGTAGCGCTGAACGGCGAGGCGCGCGCCTATCCCAAGCGCATCCTCGCCTGGCACGAGATGGCGCTCGACGAGTTGGGCCGGACCGAGCTGACGATCGTCTACTGCACGCTCTGCGGCACGGTGATCCCGTACGGCTCCGAGGTTGGCGGCGAAAAGCGGACCTTCGGCACCAGCGGCCTGCTCTACCGTTCCAACAAGCTGATGTTCGATCGCGAGTCGCTGACGCTGTGGTCGAGCGTGGAGGGACGGCCCGTGATCGGACCCTTGGCTGGCTCGGACCTCGAGCTGACGGCCTATCCGGTGGTGACCACGACCTGGCGGGAATGGCGCGCCGCGCATCCGGAGACGACCGTGCTATCGCTCGAGACCGGCTTCGAGCGCGACTACTCGGAAGGTGCTGCCTACCGCGACTACTTCTCGACCGATCTCTTGATGTTCGAGATCCCTCGAGACGACGGCCGCCTCAAGAACAAAGCCGAAGTGCTGACGCTGCTGCTCTCGGCGCCCGGCACCCGAGAACGCCAACCGCTCGCGTTCTCGATTGCCTTCCTCAAGAAGAACCCGCTCCATCAGCTGAACGTCGCGGGACAGGATCTGGTGGTGATCACGAGCCGAGACGGGGCCAATCGCGTCTATGCGAGCGCTGGCGTGCGGTTCGTGAGCCGGAGCCCTGACGGAAGGCTCATGGATTCGAACGGAGCGGCGTGGCTCGCCTCGGAAGAGGCGATCGAATCGGCAAGGGATGGAAGCCGCCTGGCTCGCGTTCCGGCGCGCCGCGCCTTCTGGTTCGGCTGGCACGCGCAGTTCCCGGAGACCGCGCTGGTTCGCTGACCTCCGGGCTACGGCTTCGAGGGCGGGTGGCGAATCGCCTCGGGCGACCGCTCGCGATCCAGGGGCTCGACTTTGATCGCCCAGCGCAACGGGAGCGAGGCCGGCGCGTAGCAGACCTTGTCGCTACAGACCTGGTACTCGAGCGTGCCGGC
>CAZVOI010001238.1:0-3223 GCA_964628275.1 uncultured Acidobacteriota bacterium
CTGCAACGCGATGCGGCTGCCGCTGCTGCCCGCGGGCGAACGCGAAAACGCCGCGCGAGAGGTCATCGGGCGCGAGGCCGCACGCTCCTCTGGCGGGACGGTGCTGCTGATGGCCGGCGTCGATCACGTGGAGCCGCATCCGGCGCTGCTCGACCTGATCGAATCGCTCCAGTCGAGCGGTGTGAAGATCACGCTTTCGACGTTGCCCGAGTACGCTGCCGCCGCGGCGAAGTCCGTCGAAGGGCGTGAGCTCGAGACGATTCAAGGCGAGCTGCGGGCTGGTGAAGACTACGCGCCGCTCTTGCCCGGCGTACTGTCGGCGCGCACGTACCTGAAGCAGGCCAACGTCCGCGTCCAGACGCTGTTGGAGCGCTTCGCCGAGCCGGCCGCGGCGTTCGCGTGGCGGCTCGGCCAGCGCCACCCGACCGGAGAGCTGGGCTACGCGTGGCGCACGCTGCTCCAGAACCACCCGCACGACAGCATCTGCGGCTGCAGCGTGGACGGAGTCCACGCCGAGAACGAAACGCGCTTCGCGCGCGCGCAGCAGGCGGCAGCCGGCGTCGAAGAGCGCGCGCTCGAGACGATCGCCAACGCGGTGGCGCCCGCGCCGGAGGGCGCGCTCCGGGTGGTCGCGCTGAATACCGACGCGCGGCCGTTCGACGGCGTGCTCGAGGCCTCGGTGGACGTGCCGTACACGCTCGAGGAAGCGGAGACGGGCCGCTCCGCCGATGCGGCGCGCTTCGAGCGGCCGTTCGTGATCGTACCCAAGGCCTTCGGTCTCCGGCGCATCACCGACGCGGCCGGCGAGCCGCTGCCGTTCCAGGTGATCGGCGAGAGCGACGCGCTCGTCCACTACATGAGCCGCTACGAGCCGCCGCTGGGGCTCCGCGCGCGCCGGCTGACGATCGCGCTCCAGACGACGCTCCCGCCGCTCTCGGCGTCGGTCCTCGACCTTCACTTCGAGGCCGGCGCGACGCGGTCGATCACGCCGCTCGCAAAAGTGCGCGTGGGCGACGACTGGATCGAGAACGAGCACTTGAAGGTTCGGGTGCGGAAGGACGGCACGCTCAGCATCCGTGACAAACGGTCGCGGCGTGAGCTCGAGGGATTCCTGGAGCTCGAGGACTCGGGCGACGTGGGCGACGAATACAACTTCGACCCGCCGCCGGACGGCGTCAGCGTCACCAGCCGCGACGCCGCCGAGATCGCCGTCCTGGTGGAGGAGAGCGGCCCGCTGGTTGGCGCGCTGAGCATCGAGGGCATCCTGCCCTCAGCGGGGACGCCGGTCGACGAGGACGCAGGCGACGACGAAGCGCTTCAGATGCCCGAGCTTCCGTTCAGCGCGCGGATCGCGCTCTCGGCCGGGTCGGCCCGCGTCGACGTGGAGCTGCGCGTCTCGAACACCGCCGAGAACCATCGGCTGCGCGTCCTGTTTCCGACCGGCGCCGCGCGCGTCGATTCGACCCGCGCCGACACAGCGTTCGGCGTGGTGACGCGGCCCGCGCGCCGCGAGGTTCCGGCGAGCTTCCGGGTCGAGGAGCCGGTGAGCGCGGCGCCGCTCCACAGCTTCGTGGACGCGGGCGACGACCAGAGTGGCGTGAGCGTCTTCAGCGAAGGGCTGATGGAGTACGAGTTGGGCGAGGGGCGCGAGCCCAAGCTCGCCGTCACGCTGCTCCGGGCGGTCGGCCGCCTTTCCGGCGATGATCTCTCGACGCGCCACGGCCATGCCGGCCCGGGGCTCGCGACCCCGGGGGCCCAGTGCCTCGGGGAACACTTGTTTCGCTTCGCGTTCGCGCCGCGCGCCGCGCCGCCGCGGGAGGCCGAGCTCTACGCCGAGTCGCGGGCCTGGCTCGCGCCGCCTCGGGTCTTGGCGCCGGCCGGCCGCGAGGGCCGCCTGGGGACCCGCCACTGCTTCGTTGAGATGTCGAGCGACCCGCCCGGCACGGTGGTGCTGAGCGCATTGAAGCGCGCCGAGGATCGCGAGAGCCTGATCGTCCGCGTCTTCAACCCAGGCGATACGGAGACCACCGTCACTTTCGGCGCGCTCGCCGCCGCGTACCGCACGGATCTTCGCGAAACGCGGGGCGTGGCGTTGGCGGTGACGGGGGGCCGCGCGACGCTGCAACTCGGGCCGCGCCGGATCGAGACCGTCGAGCTCCTGCTCGGCGCGCCTTGAGCGAGACGCTCCCGTACCTCGGCGCGTTCCTGATCGGCCTCTCGAAGGCGGGGCTCGCGACCGGCCTCGGCATGCTGACGACGCCGCTGGTCGCCTCGGCGATGCCGGCGCGCGCGGCGATCGGCGTGGTGTTGCCGCTGCTGTGCTGCGCCGACGTGATGACGATCGCGCTCTACTGGAAGAAGTGGAGCGTGGCACTCGTCCGCTGGCCGCTGGCCGGAACCGTGATCGGCATCGCGGTTGGCATGCTGTTCGTCGGCTCCGTCAGCGAGCGCGGGCTACGGGTGGCCATCGGCGCCACCGGGCTGGCGATGGTCCTGTTGCTGCTGATCCGGAATCGCTTCGGGGCGAACAGCGTCTACGCGCCGCCCTGGTGGCACGGCCTGCTGGTGGGCATCGCCGCGGGATTCTCGTCCACGATCTCGCACGCGGCCGGCCCGATCATCGCGATCTATTTCCTGGCGCAGAAGCCCGACAAGCTGAACTTCGTCGCTTCGACGGCGCTCTTCTTCACCGTCAACAACCTGCTGAAGCTGCCGCCGTACGTCGCGGCTGACTTGATCAACGAGGCGACGCTGCGCGCCGACCTGCGCTATCTGCCGGCGATCCCGCTGGGTGTGGCCGCGGGCTGGCTGGTGAATCGCCTGATCCCCCAGGGTGCCTTCGACGGGATCGTCTACGCGCTCCTGGTCGTGACGTCGATCCAGCTGCTTTTATGAAGCACGAAAGGAAGTCCCGATGAGTCAGACCCAACCGGGCCTCGTCCGTGGCCTCGGCCTGCTCGATGCCACGATGATCATCGTCGGCACCGTGATCGGCTCGGGGATCTTCGTGGCGCCGTCGATCATGGCCGCGTACGTCCAGTCGCCCGGCTTGATGATGGGGCTTTGGCTGCTCGGCGGCGCCCTGACGCTGTGCGGCGCGCTCGCCTACGCCGAGCTGTCGTCGGCGATGCCGCGCGCGGGCGGCCAGTACGTGTTCCTGAGCGAGAGCTTCGGGCCTTTGTCGGGGTTCCTGTTCGGATGGACGTACCTGGTGGCGATCAAC
>CAZVOI010001239.1:0-5451 GCA_964628275.1 uncultured Acidobacteriota bacterium
CCGGAGCCGGCGGAGTAGGCCAGGCCTTCGTTGGAGCGAACCGTCTTGGTGATGCGCGCCGCGAAGCCGGCGCCACCCAGGATCTCGTTCATGACCTCGAGAGCGTACGTGTCGGGGTGATCGCGCTTGACGCTGGGCAGACCGATCACGACGCGGCCCTGGTTGACGTCTTTCTGCATGCGATACACGCCCGGAGCGGCGGTCTCGATCGTGGCCGGCACCGGAGGCACCTCCGGCCTCGCACTGGGCCAGCTCGTGAACGCCGCCTCCAGCTTGGCGAGCATCTGGGCTCGCGCGAAAGAGCCCGAGACGGCGACGATCATGTTCGCGGGGTGCAGCCACTTGCGATGAAACGCGACCAGGTCGTCGTGGCTGATCGCCTGCAAGGAGGCTTCGGTCGTGAAGCGGTTGCCGAAGTGCGACTCGCCGTGCATCAGCACCGGCCACTCGCGGCGCTCGATGTCGGCGGAGTCGTCGTTGCGCTTCTTCATCGCCTGGAGCGATTGCTCCTTGGCGAGCCGCAAACGGTCGTCCTCGAAACGCGGCTCGCGCAGCATCTCGACGAACAGCCGGAGCGCGTCGTCGAAGTTGTCGGAGAGACAGTTGAGGCTGGCGTTGCCCGAGGTGTCGCCGATGCCGCTCGAGACCTGGGCGGCGAGAAGATCGAAGCGCTCGTCGAGCTGCTCGGCGCTCAAGCTCTTGGTGCCGCCTCGGCGCATCTGCGAGCCGGTGAAGGCGGCCAGGCCCTCCTTGCCGGCGGGCTCCAGGTAGGAACCGACGCGCAGGCTCAACCCCAGGCTGATCAGCGGCAACGTTCTGTCTTCGGCGATGAAGACGACCATGCCGTTCTTCAGGACCGCGCGGAAGTCCTTGGCTCGAGGCGGCGTGAAGGTGAGCGGCTGGAAGCGGATCTTGTCGGGATGATCGGGTATCGCTTGCGCGCCGGCGGGGGCGGCGAGCGCGGCCCCTAGCAGCGCGGCGAAGAAGAGGCTCGGGGTCGTCTTTCTCATGGCGCTCACTTCTTGTCTTTCGCTTGCTCGAGGAGCGCGATCCGCTCCTGAGCTTTCTTGATGATCAGGTCCAGGACCGGCTTCATCTCGGGCGGCGCCTGGCCGGCCATCGACTGCATGCGCGTCATACCCTCGCGGATCTTGGCGGGATCGTTCTGGGCCTCGAGCTGGGAGACCGCCTGTTTCACCATCGCCTGAGCCTCGGCCGGAAGCGCCAGGAGCTCGGCGTCAACGGGCGGCGCCGTCTCGCTCGGCTTCTCGGCCTTGCGCAGGAAGATCCCGACGGTACGCGTCTCCTTGGAGAAGTACGCCTTGGCGACGCGCTGCACATCGGCCGCGGTCACGGCGTCGACCTTGTCGGGATAGGTGTTGATCTGCTGCCAGTCGCCGACCGCGTCGCCGAGCAGGAGCTGGAACATGATGAACGTCGGGTTGACGAGACGCCGGAAAGAATTGGCCTTCTCCTGGTTCTTCACCTTCAAGAGCTCGTCGGCCGGCACCAGCTCCTTCTGGAGCTTGTCGATCTCCTCGTAGATCGCGGCCTCGACGGCGGCCGGCTCTTTGCCGTCCTTCACCGTCACCTCGACCTCGAACGAGCCGCCGTATTTCTTCTGGGAGTTGCTGGCCGAGACTTCGTTGGCGATCTCGCGACCGCGCACCAGACCCTTGTAGAGCCGGCCGGTGCGCCCGGACAGCACGTCGGCGAGGATGTCGAGCGGCGGCCCGTCCTTGTGCACGGCGGGCACGCTCTTCCAGAAGACGCGCACCGTCGGCGACGTCTCCGCTTCGGCGTTCAAGCGCCGCTCCGCGAGCTGCTGCGGCTCGAGCGTCACCACTTCGGGCGGGTTTAGCTTGCCGCGCGGCACGCGCCCGAAGTAGCGCTCGAGCAGCGGCTTGACCTCGGCGGTCTTGAAATCGCCGACCAGCACGCCGGTCAGGTTGTTGGGCGCGTAGTAGGTCGCAAAGTAGTCCTTGGCCTGCTGGAGCGTGTAGCTCGGGATGTCCGACGCCCAGCCGACCACCGGCCACTGGTAGGGATGCGCTTGCCAGAAGAGCGCGTTGAACTCCTCGTCGAACTTGCCGAGCGGCGTCGACTCGGTGCGCATCCGGCGCTCTTCGAAGACGACGTCGCGCTCGCTGTAGAACTCTCGGAACACCGGGTTCAGGAGCCGATCCGACTCGAGCCAGGCCCACAGCTCGAGCTTGTTGCTCGGCAGCCGCAGGTAATAGAAGGTCCAGTCCTCGCTCGTCCCGGCGTTCAGGAACTCCCCGCCGTTCTTGGTGTAGAGCTGGTCCATCTGGTCCTTCACGATCGTCTCTCGCTGCTTCAGGACCAGGGCGTCGAACTGTTTCTCGAGCTCTTTGTAGCGATCGGTCTTGCTCTCGGGCTTAGCGAGGTCGTCGATCTCGCCCCGACGCAGCTTCTCGCGCATCAGCGCGAACTCGGCGCGCATCGCCTCGCGCAGTCGCTCCTGTTCTTCGATCAGCTTCAGGTCCGCCGCGATGTCGGTGGTGCCGATCGTGGTGGTGCCCTTGAACATCATGTGTTCGAAGAAATGGCTGATGCCGGTGATCCCCGGCCGCTCGTTCACCGAGCCGACGCGCGCGACCCAGCCCGCGTTGACGGTCGGCGACTCGTGGCGCTCGAACAGCAGCCACCTCATGCCGTTGCCGAGCGTCAGCTCGGTGACGTTGATTTGCGGCTTCTCGGCGGCGTTCACGGAGAGGGCGCAGAGCGCCGCAGCGACCACATGTATCGTCTTGTTCATCACTTTGGATCTTCCTGTTCTCGACAGTCTATCGAGACGCGAGGCGCTTCGTCAGGCCGCGACGAGCGCGCTCGTTTGGAGGCCGCGCAGCGCCAGGATCTTCTCGACCACCAGGCCGACGACGTTGTTGGGAGTAGAGGCGCCAGCGGTGAGACCGACGCGAACCGGCCCGGCGGGAAGCCAGCTCGCCACCACCAATTCGGTCGCGGCGCCGATCGGCCGATGCCGCAGCGCCTCGGCTTCGAGGCAATCCGGCCCGCTGATGTGGAAGGTGGGCAGCTTGGCCGCGCAGATCCGCGCCAGCGCGATCGTGTTGCTCGAGTTGTAGCCGCCGATCACGACCATCAGGTCGAGGTCGCCGCGCTCCAAGAGGCGCAGCACGGCGTCCTGCCGGTCCTGCGTCGCGGAGCAGATCGTGTCGAAAGCACGGAAGCGCTCGCGCAACCCGTCGTCGCCGTAGCGTTCGCGCATCGCCGCCCGGAGCAGCTCCTGAACCGCAACGCTCTCGCTCATCAGCATCGTGGTCTGGTTGGCGAGGCCGATCTTCTGGAGATCGCGCTCGGGATCGAAGGCCGGGCTCATCGCAACACCGAGCCGCGCGACGACCTCCGCACCCGTCGCGCGGCCGCAGATGAAGTCGGCGACGAGGCCGGCTTCTTCCAGGTCGCGCACGCTCAGATAGCGCCCGCCCGGGTGCAGCGTTGCCTGAGACGCCGTCGCCTTCGTCTCCTCGTGGTAGTGCTTGCCGTGGATCACCGCCGTGAAGCCGTCGCGCGCGTAGGCGTGGACGTTCTTCCAGACGTTCAGCACGCTGCCGCAGGTGGTGTCGACCAACACTGAACCCTTCCCCCGCAGATGGCTCAGCTGCTGGGCCGTGACGCCGAAGGCCGGCAGGATCACGACGTCTTCGGCGCGAACCGGCGCGTAGCGTTCCACGACGTCGTCGGTCTCGGGCAGGATCTCGATGCCCAGGCCGCGCAGCCGGTCGTTCACGTCCGGGTTGTGGATGATCTCGCCCGACAGGAAGACGCGCCGATCGGGGAACTTCTCGCGCGTTTCGTAGGCATACTCGACGGCGCGGTCCACGCCGTAGCAAAAGCCGAACTCGCGAGCCAGCCGCAGCGTGATCTCGCCAGCGCCCACGGCGTAGCCGAGCGCCTGGATCTTCGCGACGACGGCGCTCGCGTAGCTCGAGCTGAGCGTAGGAGCGACGGCGGCCTTGAGCCCGAAGCCCTTCTGGAAGTAGGTTTCCGTCAACGAGCTAGGATACCGCGCCGCATAGTAGCGGGCCTAAAGCGGCTAGATCGGATCGCGGAAGCGCTCGCACAGGTCGACCAGCGACTTCAGGCCGAAGCCGATCGCGCCGGCCTCGTAGTATTTCCAGTCCTTGTCACGGAACATCGGGCCGGCGATGTCGAGGTGCGCCCAGGCGGTTTTCTCGGGCACGAACTCGCGCAGAAAGAGAGCGGCGGTGATCGCGCCGGCGAGGCCCCCGCTCGCGATGTTGTTGAGGTCGGCGTACGGCGTCTTCAGGGACTCCTTGTACTCCTCGACGAGCGGCAACTCCCAGAACGCCTCGCCCTGGTTCTCGCCCGAGCGTACGATGCGCTTGATCAGCTCGCGGTCGTTGCCCATCACGCCGGCGACACTCGGCCCGAGCGCGCGCACGACCGCGCCGGTCAACGTCGCGATGTCCACGATGTGGGTCGCGCCCTCCTCGCCGGCGCGAGCCAGGCCGTCGGTGAGCACCAGCCGGCCTTCGGCATCGGTGTTGTCGACCATGATCGACTTGCCGTTCTTGGCGGTGAAGATGTCGCCGGGGCGCTGGGCGTTGGCGTCGGGCATGTTCTCGGCGCAGCACAGGATGCCGATCACCTTCACGTTCGGCTTCAAGCGGCCGAGCGCGCGCATCGCGAACAGCACGGCTGCGGCGCCCGCCATGTCGCCCTTCATCTCCCACATGTGGTCGCCCGGCTTCAGGCTGATGCCGCCAGAGTCGAAGGTGATGCCCTTGCCGACCAGCGCTATCGTCTCGGCCGACGGCTTCTCGGGCACGTGCCGCAGGATCACCATGAACGGCGGGTGCGAGCTGCCCGCGCCCACGCGCAGGCAACCGTTGTAGCCACGCGCCTTCAAGCCCGCGGCATCTAGCACCTCGGCCTGCAGGTCGACCTCTTTGGCGATCTCGCGGGCGCGGTCGGCGATGATCTCGGGATAGACGGCGGCGCCCGGCTCGTTGATCAGGTCGCGGCACTGATTGACGTTCTCGGAGACCCAGGCGTATCGAGCCTTGCGCGCCTCGGCGTCGGGCCGATGATCGGGATCGGCATAGAGCGTGACCTGCAGCTCCCGCGAGAAGAAGTCGTCCTTCTCCTGGCGGTACTTGTCGAAGGTATAGACGCCCAGTGTCGCGCCTTCGACGACCTTGCCGACGAGCGGCGCGGCATCGGCGCCGTTCAGCACGATGCCGACCCGGGCGTGGCGGTAGTCGCGGGCGAAGCGCAACGCGCGCGCCGTCAGCGTCTTCACGTTCTCCCACAGGTTGAAGGCGCGGATCTGTGGCACCCAGTACACGACCAGCGCCGAAGCGACCTTCGAGTCGCTGAGCGTCGCGAAGTACTCGCGCTTCAGGCTCTTGTCCTTGAAGGCGGCGCGCGCCTTCTCGAGGTGCG
>CAZVOI010001240.1:0-2272 GCA_964628275.1 uncultured Acidobacteriota bacterium
CGCGGGCTGAAGATGCCCATGTACAGGGAGAGCGCCACCAGCGGGACGATGATCGCGAGCTCGCGCGCCGAGAGATCCTTCAAGTCCTGGTTCTTCGGGTTGGTGACCTCGCCGTACAGGACGCGCTGCACCATCCATAGCATGTAGCAGGCGGCCAGGATGACTCCGAGCGACGCGACGGCGACCAGCCCGGGGCTGAAGCGCCAGGATCCGATCAGGATCAGGAACTCGCCGATGAACCCGTTGAAGCCGGGAACGGCGATCGAGGAAAGGGTCACCATCAAGAAGAGCGCCGAGAACCACGGCATCACCGTCTTCAGGCCGCCGAAGTCGGCGATGGCGCGAGTGTGGCGGCGGTCGTAGAGCATCCCGACCATGAAGAAGAGCGCGCCGGTCGAGATGCCGTGGTTGAGCATCTGGTACACGGAGCCGACCACCGCGGTCGTCGAGAAGGCCGCGATGCCGAGCATCACGAAGCCGAGATGCGAGACCGACGAATACGCGACCAGCTTCTTCATGTCGGGCTGGACCAGCGAGACGAGCGCGCCGTAGACGATGCCGATCACCGCCAGCACGCCTAGGGCCGGCGCAAAGCGCATCGCCGCTTCGGGAAACAGCGGGATCGCGAGACGCAGGAAGCCGTAGCCGCCCATCTTCAAGAGGACGCCGGCCAGGATCACCGAGCCGGCCGTCGGAGCTTCGACGTGCGCGTCCGGCAGCCAGGTGTGGAACGGCCACATCGGCACCTTGATCGCGAAGGCCAACGCGAACGCGAGAAACAGCCACGTCTGCAGGGTCGGGTCCACTGGCGTGCGGACCAGCGCCTGGATGTCGAAGGTCGTCCCACCGGTGGCCCTGTACAGCACCAGGAACGCGACCAGCATCAGAACGCTGCCGAACATCGTGTAGAGGAAGAACTTCACCGCGGCGTAGATGCGGTTGGCGTGGCCCCAGATCCCGATCAGGAAGTACATCGGGATCAGCATCGCCTCCCAGAAGATGTAGAACAGGAACAGGTCGAGCGCGCAGAACACGCCCAGCATGCCGGTCTCGAGCAGCAGCATGAAGACGTTGAACTCCTTCACCCGGTGGTCGATCGAGGACCACGAGCCGAGGAGTGCCAGCGGCGTCAGGAACGTCGTCAGGATCACGAGCCACAGCGAGATCCCGTCGATGCCGAGCTTGTAGCTGATGCCGTAGCCCGGCAGCCACGCCCGGTGCTCGACGAACTGCATCGCGGCGCTGGGCTGGAAGTCGCGCACCAGCGTGAGCGAGACGAAGAAGAGCGCGCTCGAAACCAACAGGCCGAGCCACCTCTGGAGCGAGATGGCCGAGCGCGGCGTGAGCGCGATCAGGATGGCGCCAGCCAGCGGCGCCAGCACCAGGATGCTGAGCAGGTTCCTCATCGCGCTAGCGCAGCCACAGCAGGTAGCCGACGAGCGCCGCCGCACCGCCCAGGATCACGAGCGCGTAACCGCGCACGAAGCCCATCTGGACGAAGCGCAGCACCCGCGCCACCGAATCGGTCGCTTGACCGGTCTTGTTGACGAAGCCATCGATCCAACGGGCGTCGACCCGCTTCCAGAGAACGCCGTCGCTGCCGTTCACGACGATCTTCGAGGCGAAGCCGTTGAAGACGTCGTCGAAGTAGTACTTGGCCTCCAGCACCCCGCGCACCGGCGCGAAAGCGGCCGCCAGGCTCTGCTGCGTCGCGCGCGCGACGACGTAGAGGTAGTACGCGAGGCCGATGCCCAGAATCGCGACCGCGCTCGCCACGTAAGGCACCCAATTCACATGGCCGTCGGGCGGCGCGACGCGCACGACCGGTTGCACGAAGTGCGGAATTGGGATCTGGCCGGCGACGGCGGAGCCAATCGCGAGGACCACCAGCGCGCTCAGCATGGTCCAGGGCGACTCGTGGATGCCTGCGTGTCCATGCTCGCTGTGATCCGTGCCATGAGCGTGGTCGTCGGGTTTCTTTTCGAGCTGACCGCGATACTCGCCGAAGAAGGTCAGGAAGAACATTCGCGACATGTAGAACGCGGTCAACCCCGCGGTGAAGAGCGCGACCGCGAACAGCCCGGTCTTGTGCGCCGCCAGCGTCCCGGCCAGGATCTCGTCCTTGCTATAGAAACCCGCCAGCGGCCAGATGCCGGCGATCGCCAGCGTGCCAATCGCGAACGTCGCGAAGGTCCAGGGGATGCGCTTGCGCAATCCGCCCATGTTGCGGATGTCCTGCTCTCCGGAGAGAGCGTGGATCACCGAGCCGGAG
>CAZVOI010001241.1:0-2358 GCA_964628275.1 uncultured Acidobacteriota bacterium
CTCATCGACCGCGCGATCACCGACGGGACAATCACCCCCCGAGACGCTCTGCGGTTCCAACTCGAATTCGCCTCGCGAGACTGAGTGACGCGGAACAGTCGCTGAGAGGCACCATTATGGCTATGGAGGTCATCGCTCAGCGGGGGCCAAAGGTGGCGCTTGTCGATCTCGGAGATCCTCGGACGGACGAGATCTTCGAGATCCGGCGCGGCGTTGTAGTGGATCTCCGAAGCGGTAGCGTCAGTCGACCTGCGAACATCGGTGCCATCATTGCCCGCGGGTACTGGACACCCTTCGAAAGAGACGCGGCGCCGTACATCGCGCTCGTGCGCGGAGCCCCCTCCGTGCTCCGGGGGTAAGCGCGGGACTAGAGGCGGTCGAGTTACCGCTCCAGAACGCCCAGGCGCGCGCGCGAAGGCAGGCCCTCAAGCGCAGAGCCCGCCCGCAATCACGCCCCCGCGGTTCGAGAGGACCGTCCGCTTTGCGACGATCGGGCCGGTCAAAGCAGGATGGATGGTCGGTGTCAACAGATGTTTCGCTATGGAGCAGGGCAAGGTCGATCAGAGAGGCCGTAGCCTCGTCGCTCGCTGCGACAGAGACCGACGGGCGTCGAGCCATCGCGCGTGTCTGCGCGGTCCTGAGCGCGGGGTGGAAGCGGCGTCTCGAAGCCCTGCGTCTGCAGGTAGGCGGAAATCCTTCCGTCGACTTGGCGCGCCTCTTCCTCGAGCGAATCCGGGTTCTTCAGGGGCGCGTTCGGAGGGGAGGCCCCATCCTGGCCCCATCGCGGCGTCGTCGGTCAAGACAACTGCGCGTGGTGCAGGAGCGACCGGCTGCACCCTGAGGCGAGCTCGGGAGCTGGGAGGACTGGCGTCCCGACGCCGACGATTTCCCGCCCGCGACGCTGGGGGCCCGATACGAGGGCTACCCGAGCGAGCGCTGGCTCGATATCCGTCAAATCGACAAACTGGCGCCGGTGCTCAACAAGCGCTTTGCGATGTGCGCGCGCAAGGGCTTCGACGCGGTCGAGGCCGACAACGTAAACGGCTGGGATGTCCGCACCGGCTTCCCGCTCACCCGCGCCGATCAGCTCCGCTTCAACCGCTGGGTCGCGCGGCGAGTCCACCACTTCGGGATGTCGGTCGCGCTGAAGAACGACGGTCCGCAGGCTCGCCAGCTGGTCGGCGACTTCGACTTCGCCGTGGTCGAGAGTTGCTTCCGCTACAACGAGTGCAGTGAATACTCGGTGTTCGTCCGCGCGGGCAAGGCGGTCTTCGCAGCCGAGTACGAGATCCCGCCCAGCGCCTTCTGCGCGCGGGCCCGCGCGCTGCGGTTCAGCGCGATCCGCAAGAGCTTCGGCCTCTTCGCGCAGCCCTGGCTTCACTGCTGAGTCCGCCAAGCGCCGTTTAGGATCGGCGAGCGGAAGAACGAGAGGTTCGCTCAGGTGCGGCTGCGCTCGCCCGATGCGGCAGTTTGCCGCGCCGCTCGGACCTGTCCCCAAACCGCTCCGTACTCGCCCCGCCGTGATTGGCACCGGTTAGGCGGGCGCCTACCTGAAGCTGGGCGTCACTGTCGGGCGAGGCACCCCGGGGGCTTCGTCGCCGGCTTCTTCAGTTGCTGCACACGACAAATGCGAGGCCGCGCCTGCGGTGCAGTGATCGTCACCCGCTGGGTGCGGGTCACTTTCTGCCCGCCCTTGCGGGTGAAGTTGAGCCGGAGGCTGATCGTGAGCTTCTTCTTCTGCTTCAGGAGCTGCTTTGCCGCCGTGTTGAGCTTGAGCGGGATGGTCACCGTGCCCGCGCGGGTCACGGCCTTTCGCACGGGCGCGATCCGCGGACCGGTGCTCTGCCCCGGGATCGTGAAGACGGCGCTTAGCATCCCGGGGGAAAAGATGCTCACCTGCATCACCTGGCCGGCGGGCCCGACCTGGCCGGCGGGCCAGACCTGGCCGGCGGGCAGGGCCACAAGCTCGGGAGCCGGCATGACGTGCCACTCCGCGTCGCACTCGATGCGCCTGATGGAGTCGTCGAGCCTTTTCTGAACGGAATCCATCGTGACACCGGGCTTATAGAAGGTGCGGGAATACACCTGATTTCCCACAGAGAAGATGCACGCGGAAAGCAGTGGGCGGGCCTCGCCGAGCACCTCGAGCGAGGCCGTGGCGAAGCAGCGGTCGCCGTCGAACCCGGTCGTGCAATACTGAATCTTGTCTGGGAGCAGCTTGTAGGTACCCCCTGGCTTGAAGGTACCTGGAACAAATGCGTCTCGAAAATCAGTAGGCGAACCCCAAAACGGGTCCACCGCGAAGATGGGCCGAACCGTCGACTCGGCAGACGCTCCCCAGTTGAGGTACGCGTCGGC
>CAZVOI010001242.1:0-3659 GCA_964628275.1 uncultured Acidobacteriota bacterium
GCCAGTACTACGGGCGTCTGGCGTGGGATTCTGGGGCGCACGCGATCAGCCGCGGGGAGTTCCTGCTCGGCCGCTGGCACCACGTGGCCGTCGTGGTGGAGGGCCTTCGCCACCGGCTCTACGTCGACGGCGTCGCGCAAGTGGACGGCACCGGGCGCTTCACGCCCGCCAGCACGCCCTTGTGGATCGGCCGCGCGGCGAGCGGGAAGCCGGAGACGTTCTGCCACGGCCTGGTCGAGGACGTGCTCGTCTTGCAGCGAGCCCTGCGCCCCGAAGAGGTGCGCGGGCTCTGGCGCTGGAGCTGAGCCGCCTAGACCGGCAGGCAGGTGAGGAAGCTGGCGGCGTCCAGGACGTGGACGTCGCCTTGGCGTCCCGGTTGCTCGTGCTCCGCGACGACTAGGAACTTGTGCTTCACGCTGAGCTTGTCGGCGAAGTAGTGGATCGCGCTTCCGGGCGCGGTCCGGGACAGCTTGACCTCGACCAGCAGCCAGGGCTTCTTGTCCTTGGTGACCAGGAAGTCCACCTCGCGCTTCTCCTTGTCCCGCACGAAATGGAGGTCGAGCGGCTGATGGCCCCAGTCCTGCGTGAAGTGGCACCATTTGAGCAGGTGGCTGGCCACCAAGTTCTCGAAGCGCACCCCGGGATCGGCGATCTCGGACCAGTCCCACAAGTAGACCTTGGGTTCGCGCCGCAGCGCGCGCGGCAGCCGGGCCGCGTACGGCCGCACCCGATACACGAAGTACAGCCGCTCGAGGTACCCGACCCAGAGCCGCACCGAATCCAGAGCCACCTGCAGGTCTTCCCGAAGGGCGTTGTACGAGAGGATTCCGCCGGTCCGGAGCACCAGCAGCTCGACGAGCTCCTCCACGTGCGACAGCAGTTGGATGCGCGAGAGATCCCGCAGGTCCTCACGCACGATCAGGTCGCGTCGTTCGCGGTGCCATCGGCGTAGCTGGCGGGGGTCTCTCCTGACGAAGGGTTCCGGGAATCCGCCCCAGCGAAGCAGCGCCTGGAAGCTGTCGCGCACGCGCCGAGACGGCGCGCCCTCGGCCTGGACCAACCGTTCGAGCGTCCGCGCCGGCTCATAGTCTGTCGGTGGGCCCTTTGGGTCGACGACCTCCTGCAGCGAAAGCGGGTGCAGCCGGTATTGGTGGTAGCGGCCGAGCAGGCTGTCACCGCCCTTCTGGTACACGTCCAGCCGTCCGCTGCCGGTGACGATTAGGTCGAGACGGTCCTTTCTCGTGTCCCAAAGTCCCTTGAGGTATCGCTTCCAGTGCGGGAAGCGATGGATCTCGTCGAGGACCGCGAGCGGCTTCCCGGTTCCGGTCTTGCGTCGATAGCCGTCGATGAAACCATTGGGCTCGCGAGAGACGGCGCGCCGCCACCCCAGATCGTCCCAGTTGCGGTAGAGGTCGCTCGAGTTCCGCTCGCGCAGCAGTTGCCGGGCCAACGTGGTCTTGCCCACCTGACGCGGGCCCACGACGAAGGCGATCCGGCCCTCGGCGAAATGGCTGCGCGAAAGCATGTGGGCGAGCGCGCGCTCCATGCCGACCATTATCTGCCCACCTGGTTATTGGTCAAGCCTTTTTACCAGGTAGCTGGAAGATGGTCGGGATGGCGGGGGGCAGAGCTAGCCAGCCTGGAACGCGGCCGCGAGGTCGTCGGCGGCGGACCTCAGGTCCGCGTCGATCGACCACAGCACGGCCGAGGACGTGAGCGTGCTAGCCAGCAGATGCGCGTCCACCCAGCCGATGCCCCGCCGCAGCAGGCGCCGTCGCCGGACGAGCTCGAGCACCTCCTCGTGCGCGACCAGCGCCGCGCTCGGCAGCCGCGCGAAGTGAGCCTCTTCCCTGGCCGAGAGCCCGCCCAGCACGAGCTCCCCGATAACGAACGGATGCGTCAGCACGACACCGTCTTCGTCGAGCAGATCGCCTAGCCGCCGCACACCCGAAGATCCGCTGAAGTACCGGCGCCACACGGAGGTGTCGACGAGCACTGGCTTCACGATCGCCGCCGTTTCACCGGCCGCAGCCGCGGACCCTCACCATAGAGAGCCTTGAGGCGCTTGCGGGCGGCCCGCTCGAGGAGCGCGCGCAGGCCCATCTCGATCACCTCGGTCTTCGACGCGGCTCCGGTCTCCTGGAGCGATCGTCGGATCAGGTCGGCATCCAGGTCGAGTGTGGTTCTCATGCATAGCATTATGCACGAATCGTATGCATCAGCCGACCCAGGATTCGCTTCGAGCCGTAACGAGGGCTATCGTCCGCAGCTCTTTCGCCATTATTGGCAGCGGCGCGTTCCCGAGAACTCGGCGCCTGGCTACGGCCCTTGCACCGAGACATTGCCCCCGCGTCAGGCTCAGCTCGCCTTGAAATCGAGCTTCTAAGAGAAGCCGCGCGTCCGTCCGGCGCGCGCGAGCAGCCCTCACTGTGCCGGCACGCGCCGCCGCAGCTCGTCGAACCAGTTCACCACCACCTGCAGTCGAGCCTCGCCCGACGCAGGCTGGACGGGACCGGCGAACAGGAACCGTTCGCCATCGGCCGTCACGCTGTAGCTCGGCGTCGCCTGGAGGCCCTGCATTCCGATCCGGAATAGCGGCCGCGGCCTCCCGATGCGTGGACGAGGTTCCGCCTCGAATGAAACACTCATCAACTGTTCACCGGCCGCGTAGAAGATCTCCCGGCCATTCGGGTTCCATGCAGCAGTGGTACCGCCCTCGATCGAGACCTGCTTCTTCTCTCCTGGTCCAGGGTAGGGCTGAAGGTAGACCTCGAAGCGACCGGATTCGTCCGAGTCGTAGATGACCCACCTCCCGTTCGGGGAGAACACCGCGAGCCGCTCGTTGGCGGCCGTCTTGAGCAGAGGTGCCGGCTTGCGGTGTTCATCGAGCGGTAGCAGCCAGACATCAACGAGCGACGCGGGATCGACATCGTTAAATAGCAAAGCACGACCGTCCCGCGACACCGACGTCGCCCTCTGACTGTTTTCGCTGTGCGTCAGGGGCTCCGCCGCCCCGCTGCCGTCCGCACTTTTCCAGAACAAGTTGTACTGACCCGACTTGGTCGATGTGTAGACAATGCGCTTCGCATCCGGCGTCCAGCGCGGAAAGATCGCGTCCCCATCCGTGGTCAGCCGGGACAGCGTTCCGCGCGAAAGATCACCGATCCAGACGTCTCGACCGGTCGCTTCGGCGATTGTCACGGCCACGCGGTCCTGATCGGGTGACAGCGTCGGCCATAGGTAGTCGCGCGCGGGAAAAGGAAGCGGGTCGAGCCGGCCGGCCCGGCTCGCCCACACCAGCCGCCTTTCCGGCTTGCGGCCGGGAACGTAGATGAGAGTGCCGTTCCGGGAAAGCGAATAGTCGGCCGAGGGCGCAGCGCTGAGATTCATCCGAACGCCTTCGACGAGCGGGACCGGAACACCTCGGACTTCTAGCTTTCTCAGGTCGAACGGCACAGCCAGGATCTGATTGTCAAAGCCAAAGACGACGTGATGGGTCGGCGCATACGACGGGTCGCCGCCCTGCGCCATCAGCGTGCGTCGCTTGGCGCTCTTGAGCGAGAGGGTCTCCAGTCGAGCGCTCCCGGCCGACCAGGTTCCGAAGAGAACATCCCGCCCGCCCGGGAGGGCTTGAGGCCTGCCATACCGGAGCTGTGGGC
>CAZVOI010001243.1:0-3535 GCA_964628275.1 uncultured Acidobacteriota bacterium
CGGCAGCCACGACGGCTACGCCGACTCGATCGAAAGCGCTCTCTACCTGGTCGCCCGTGAGCCCGTGCCCGAAGCCATCGACTGGATCGAGAGTGAGACGAAGACGCTGCTGGCGTTCCAGAAGGACGACGGCACCATCGAGCGCTGGTACGGCGACGGCAACTGGTCGCGCACGCTGCTGCTGTATGCGATGTGGAAGACGCAGGGCTGCTACGTCGAAGGCTGGCGGGACGGCGTCAAGCTCGGCGCCGTCCGTGACGGTGGAAAGCTCTTCGTCTCGCTGGAGGCGCCGGGGGACTTCCAAGGCCGGCTCCACCTCGACTACGCGCGGCACCGCCGGTCGATCAACCTCGCGAAGAACTACGTGCGCCTCAACGAATGGCCCGAGTGGTTCACGGTGGACGAGAACACGCTCTACCGCGTCACGGCGGGCGGCGCCGAGGAGATCCGGCTCGGCTCGGAGCTGATCGCGGGACTGCCGGTTTCGGGGCCGGCGCGCCTGGTCATCGAGAAGGCGGGAAACTGATGGAGCGGCGAACGCTCGGCCGCACCGACATGGCGGTCTCCAGCGTCAGCTTCGGAGCCTGGGCGATCGGCGGATCCTGGGGCAGCGTGGACGACGAAACCTCGATGAGCGCGCTGCACGCGGCCGTGGACGCGGGCATCAACTTCATCGACACCGCCGACGTCTACGGCGACGGACGCAGCGAGCGGCTGGTGGCGCGGCTCCGGCGAGAACGTCCCGGCGAGCGCATCTTCGTCGCGACCAAGGCCGGCCGTCGCTTGCCGAAGCAAACCGCCGAAGGCTATTCGCGAGCCAACCTCGGCGAGTGGCTGGAACGCAGCCTGCGCAACCTGGAGATGGACGCCGCCGACCTGTTGCAGCTCCACTGCCCGCATCCCGCGGTGTACGACATGCCCGAGGTCTTCGGGCACCTGGACGACCTCGTTCGCGCCGGCAAGATCCGCTACTACGGGGTCAGCGTCGAGACCGTCGATGAGGCGTTGCGCGCGATCCGGCATCCCAACGTGCAGTCGGTCCAGATCATCTTCAACATGTTCCGGCAGAAGCCGGCCGAGGCGTTCTTCCCCGCGGCTCGCGAGGCGCGAGTCGGGATCCTGGCCCGGGTGCCGCTGGCGAGCGGCCTCTTGACCGGAAAGCTGCGCGCGGATTCGCAGTTCGCGGCGGATGACCACCGCCAGTTCAACCGCGAGGGCCAGTCCTTCGACAAGGGCGAGACGTTCTCGGGAGTGCCCTACGCCACCGGTCTCGAGGCCGTCGAGGATCTGCGGCCGCTCGTGTCCAAGCCAGCCACGCTCACACAGCTCGCGCTGCGCTGGGCGCTGATGTTCCCCGAGGTCACGTGCGTGATCCCGGGCGCCAAGACTCCCGAGCAGGCGCGAGACAACGCGGCCGCAGCCGCGCTGCCACCGCTCGATGACGCGACGATGGCGACGGTGCGGCAGGTCTACGACGCGCGGATTCGCGCGCACGTCCACGGGAGTTGGTAGTCCTGTCGAACTCGCCGAGCCCCGTCCGCCTGGTTCGACCGCTGGCTGTAGCTCGGCCTACTTGAGCGGCGAGTAGTCCGTCGCGGCGAAGAAGACGCTCTCCACCTTCGCGGTCAACCGGCCGTCGGTTTCCGAGGCCGTTCTCGCGGCGACCCACACGGGATCGGCGGCAAACGCCTTCCAGGCCGCTTGCGCTGCTGCTCGGCTCTGGAACGACAGGATGTACACGAGCTTGTCGCCGGCGGCTGGATCCTTGTCCTTGTCGATCGGCATCCAGAAGCCGACGACTTCCATACCGTGTTTCTTGAACAGAGCCATCGTGTGATTCCTGAATCGAGCGTTCAGCGCGTCGATCTTGCCGGGCGCCGCGATGTAGGTTCGCAGCTCGAAGACGCGGCCGTCCGCGGACGGTCCAGGGGCCGCCTGTTCAGCCACGGCAAGTCCAGGCACGGCCAAGGCCGTGAGCAAGAACAGCGTTCTGCGGTTCATTGGATCCTCTCTTCAAGTAGTAATGCGTGCGCAACCTTAGGACCGAGACTGGCGCGCGTCAAGGTCAGCGCGAAAGACGGCGCTTTGACGTCAGCGCTTTCGGATCGTAGCGTCGCCGATCGTGGCAACGGCCAAGACCTACGTCCCGACCCGCCCGCGCGGCAAGCCGGCCCTTCGCGCTCGGTATGCGCTGGTCGCGGCGGCGGCCCTTGTGACCCCACGAACGACGGATGGCCAGGACGGCCTGCGCATCGGCATCGTGGATTTCTATGGGGCTCGATCGATCTCCACGGATCGGCTCCGCCAGGTGGTCGGCCTGACGGAGGGTGACGCATTGCCGGTGGAGAAGGATCGCGAGGCGCTGGCGCGGAAGCTGGAGGCGGTGCCGGGCGTGACGGTGGCGAGAGTCAATGCCATCTGCTGTCATGAGGGCGCGGCGATCCTGTTCGTGGGGATCCAGGAGCACGCCGGCAAGCGAGAGTCGTTCCGGCGTTCGCCCGGATCAGCCATCCGTTTGCCCGACGAGGTCGTCCAGACTCATGTCGCCTTCATGGAGGCGATGATGAAGGCGGTCTCCAAGGGCAACGCCGAAGACGACCTCTCGCAGGGGCACTCCATGATGGCGGACCCGGACGCCCGCAGGTATCAGGAGCGGGCCATCGTGCACTCACGTTCGCATCGCAAGCTCCTCGGAGACGTGCTGCGGAACTCGGCGGACCCCGAACACCGCGCAATCGCCGCCTGGGTGCTGGGCTATGCCGCGAGCAAACGCGAGGTCGTGGATGACCTGCTCGACGCGACGCGGGATGCCGACAGTAATGTACGCAACAACGCCATGCGGTCGCTGGGGGCCATCGCTGAGTTCGGCGCTCTGCGCCCGTCGCTCGGGATTCGGATCCGCCCGGACCGCTTCATCGACATGCTGGACTCGATCGACTGGAGCGATCGCAACAAGGCGACGATGGTCGTGGTCGCACTCTCGGCGAACCGCGATACGGCCGTTCTGAGCCGGCTGCGACGAAGCGCTCTTCCGGCGCTCGTCGAGATGGCGCGCTGGAAGAGCGACGGGCACGCCTTCGGAGCCTTCATGTTGCTGGGGCGGCTGGTCGGTCTTTCGGATCAGCAGATCTACGAATCATGGTCCAAGGGCGAGCGCGAGACCGTGATCGCGCGTGCGGCTGCCGGGGCTACCCGCAGTCAGTGACGAGCAGCCCGTCGCTTCCGCGGCGCCGGCCTGGCCGGGGCCGACGACGCAATAGGGGATGCGCGCCCGTTCCATCGCCCCGAGCGCCTTGCGCACGGTACGGGCCAGCCCCGTGTTGCGGCCGGTCACGGGGTCGGTGACCAAGAGGTCCACCGGGCTAGTATCCCGCCGCGGTGCCGAGCGGGCAAGAAGGCGTCCTTGAATTGGAGAGCCGCGTGACGATCCCGCCTTAGGCGACCATCAAGCGGGCCCGCCGTGACCGCCTCGGGGGCCTGACCACGATCTCGACGTCACTGCCGAGCAGCACCAGAAAGCGAACGAGCCGGTCCA
>CAZVOI010001244.1:0-2608 GCA_964628275.1 uncultured Acidobacteriota bacterium
CCGCGCCGGCGCCGCCGCCTGGGAGCAGGCGGCGACACCCGAGGAATGCCCGCCCGAACCGAGTGGCGGCTCAGCCCCGAAGGGCCGATAGCCTCATCCTTCCGAAGTCAAGAAGGCGCCAGCAGTTCGGCTAGACTCCCGGCTCTGCTCGCCCTGAACTTCGTCCACACGCTCGCCTTCGCGGGCTTGGTCCTCTTCGCCGGCTACGGGGTCAAGCGGCGCGCGGCCTGGCTCTCGCGCTACAACATCCCGGCGCCCGTGATCGGCGGCCTGCTGGTAGCCACCGCCCTGACGGCCGCGCGCGCCTCGGGCGTGACGCTGCTCCAGCTCGACACGGCGCTCCAGTTGCCGCTGCAGATCGCCTTCTTCACCTCGATCGGCTTCGGTGCCAGCCTGTCGCTGTTGCGCGTGGGCGGCCCGGCGGTGATCGTGTTCCTGATCGCATCGACGGTCATGGCCGTGGCGCAGAACGCGCTCGGCATGCTGGCCAGCTTCGCGCTGGGCCAGCACCCGCTGATGGGCGTGCTGGCCGGCTCGGTGACGCTGACCGGCGGTCCGGCCACTGGGCTCGCGTTCGCGCCCGAGTTCGAGGCCGTGGGTGTGAAGGGAGCCGCGACGCTCGCCGTGGCCGCCGCAATGGTCGGGATCGTTTCGGGCGGGGTGATCGGCGGACCGATCGGGACCTTCTTGATCGAGAGGAAGGGCCTGCGGCCTTTGGCCCGCCCGGCTGCCGGCGGGCCACCCGAGAGAGTTGCGACGCACGTCGTCGAGGATCGGCTGCCGGAGCCCAAGCCGGCGGGCCCGGCCGACGAGGACGTGGAGGCCTATGCGCTGCTGAAGGCGCTGGTGCTGGTGCTGGTGGCGATGTGGGCGGGCTCCTGGATCAGCGCCGGCTTCGCCCGGATGCAATGGACGCTGCCGGCCTACATCGGGGCGATGCTGGCCGCGGCGCTGCTCCGGAACTTCGACGATGTGACGGGTCTGATCGGAATCTCGCAGAAGACCGTGGACGACCTGGGCAACGTGGCGCTGTCGCTGTTCCTGGTGCTCGCGATCGTGACGTTGAAGCTGTGGGAATTGGCGGGCCTGGCCGCGCCGCTGGCGGTGATGCTCGCGGCGCAGGTGGCGATGATCGCGCTGGTTTGCCTGCTGGCGATCCCGCGGCTGATGGGCAGGGACTACGAGGCGGCGGTGATGTCGAGCGGCTTCGCCGGCTTCATGCTCGGGACCACCGCCAACGCGATGGCGAACATGGGCGCCTTGGTGGAGCGCTACGGCCCGGCCCCGCGCGCCTACATGGTGGTTCCGATCGTGGGCGCGTTCTTCATCGACTTCACCAACGCCTTGATCATCAACGCGCTCCTGAATCTTTGGCGCTGATGAACACGCGCCGCCTTTCCGCCGCCGCCTTCGGCCTGATCGCGCTCGGCGGCCTGATCGCCGCGGTCGCGATGCTGGCCGACCTGGCACCGGTGGTCGGCTTCGTCGGCCGCTGGCTGGTGCTCGCCGGCTTCGTCTGCTACGGCCTGGCGCGGCGCACGCTGACCGCGTGGATCCTGGTGTCGATGGCGCTGGGCGCCGAGATCGGCCACGACTGGCCGGCGGTGGGCACCGGGGCGCGCGTGCTCAGCCTGATCTTCCTGCGAATGATCAAGACCATCGTCGGGCCGCTCCTGTTCGCGACGCTGGTGGTCGGCATCGCCGGCCACTCGAGCCTGCGCCAGGTCGGGCGGATGGGGTTGAAGGCGCTCGTCTACTTCGAGGTCGTGACCACGATCGCGTTGTTCATCGGGCTCGGGGCGATCAACTTGACGCGCGCCGGCGCGGGTGTCGTGGCGCCAGCGGATGCGCCGGTCTCGGACATCAAGGCCCAGAACGTCTCCGGCGCCGACGTGATCCTGCACGTGTTCCCCGAGAACATCGCGAAGGCGGTGGCCGAGGGCCAGGTGCTGCAGATCGTCGTCTTCAGCCTGATCTTCGCGATCGCTCTCGCCCTGGTGCCCGAGCCGAGGCGGCGCCCGATGCTGGCGGTGATCGAGAGCCTGGCCGAGACGATGTTCAAGTTCACCAGCATCGTGATGTACTTCGCTCCGATCGGCGTCGGCGCGGCGATCGCCTACACGGTCGGCCACATGGGCCTCGGCATCCTGGAGAACCTGGCCAAGCTGCTGCTGACCTTCTACGCGGCGCTCGCGGCGTTCCTGCTGCTGGTGCTGGTGCCGGTGGCGCTCGTCGCGCGCGTGCCGCTCCGGCGCTTCGTGCAGGCGATCGCCGAGCCGGTCTCGATCGCCTTCGCCACCACCAGCTCGGAGGCCGCGCTGCCGCTGGCGATGGAGCGGATGGAGAAGTTCGGCGTGCCGCGGCAGATCGTGGCCTTCGTGATGCCGACCGGCTACAGCTTCAACCTGGACGGCACGACGCTCTACCTCTCGCTGGCCACCGTCTTCGTCGCGCAGGCCGCCGGCATCGAGCTCACGCTGCAACAGCAGCTGTTGATGGTGTTCACGCTGATGCTGACCAGCAAGGGCGTCGCGGGCGTGCCGCGGGCGGCTCTCGTGATCCTGTTCGGCACCGCCTCGTCCTTCGGCCTGCCCGAGTGGCCGATCCT
>CAZVOI010001245.1:0-2977 GCA_964628275.1 uncultured Acidobacteriota bacterium
TCGGCCGGCACCGGGGCCTCGAGCAAGCGATGCGCCAGGTGCAGGCCCACCTGCAACGAGCGTTGGCGGCCGGGCACTCGGCTCCAGCGCCGCACCTGGTCCCAGTCGAGGCCCGGCTGTCCCCGCACCAGCTCCGCCACGTCCACCAGCCAGCACAGCGACCCCCAGTTGTGTTTGATGCCGTGGCTGCAGAGGAACAGCAGGTTGTCGACGAACCCCAGCGTCGAGACCTCACAAGGCCCCAGCGGCACGCGCACCAGGCGCGGTCGCACCTCGTCGAGCGTCATCGAATAGCTGTAGCCCCGCGCCATCAGCTCCCAGTGCAGGTCCACGAGCAGCGGCGAGTCCTCGCGCCGGAACAGCTCCTCGTGCGTCGAGCGCAGCCACGTCTCGCGCCAGCCGGGTGGGATCGGCGGCTTCGGCAAGTAGCCTCGGGCTTCGAGCAGGTCCCACGCGCGGGGCGCATCAGACGGGTCGACGACGATGTCCACGTCCCCGAACGGCCGTGCCGACAGATCGCCGTAGACGGCCATCGCCAGCGCCGGCCCCTTGAGCACGACCGGCCGACAGCCCGCGCCCTCGAGCGCGACCAGCAGGCGGCCCAGCTCCGCGGTCAGCGCCATGTTGAGCCCGAGGACAGCGAGCGCCCGTGCGGTCATCTCCTGGAGGACTGCCGGGGGGCAGAGGTCCGCGGCCTCCCGCGAGAGATGCCGGTGGACGAGGAGCTCCAGCCCTTGGCGCTGCACCTCGGATCGCATCACGCCCCAGTCGAGCCCCGCGCGGACGAGGGATCGAGCTCTTTCCCTTTGCTCTTCGGAGAGAGCCAGACGGGCGAGGCACAGCAGCAACTCGTGCTCGGGCCGGGAGCCGGGCGCGCTCACGAATAGAACCGCGCCTGCGTGGCGTAGAGACGTGCGTAGGTGCCGCCGCGCGCTACCAGGTCCTCGTGCCGGCCCTCCTCCGTGACGCGGCCGCCCTCGAGCACGTAGATCCGGTCGGCCTGCCGGACGGTCGAGAAACGGTGGCTGATCAAGAGCGCCGCCCGGCCTTGGAGGGCGGGCCGCAGCTCTTCCCAGAAGCGGGCTTCCGCCTCCGGGTCCATGGCGCTCGTCGGCTCGTCGAGAATCACCAGCCAGGCGTCGCGCCAGAGCGGGCGGGCGAGGGCGATCCGCTGCCATTCGCCGACGCTCAACTCATGCCCGCCCTCGAGCCAATGGCCGAGGAGCGTGTCGTAACCCCCGGACAGCCGATCGATGACCGGCGTCGCCCCGGCCAAGCGCGCGGCTTGCGCGAGGCGCGACTCGTCCGCCGGCGCGTCCACATCGCCGAGGACGATGTTCTCGCGCACAGTGAGGTTGAAGCGCGCGGAGTCCTGGAAGGCCACGGTCATGAGCCGCCGCAGCTTCGCCACCTCGAACCGGTCGATCGGCATGCCGTCCAACAACACTCGTCCTTGCTCGGGGTCGTAGAGCCGGCAGAGCAGCTTGACCAACGTCGTCTTGCCAGCCCCGTTCTCGCCCACGAGCGCCACCATCTCGCCGGGGCGAATCGCCATGCTCACGCCGTCGAGCGTGCGTCCCTCGCCGCGCGGATAGCGGAAGCAGACGGATTCGACGTCGAGACCCTGCCGGATCGGCTGAGGGAGGGTCTCGGGCCGCTCCGGGTCTCTCACCCGCGAGGGCAGAGACAGGAACTCCTCGAAGGAGGAGAGAAAAAGGTTGTCCTCGTAAAGGCTCGCCAGCCCCGACAGCAGCTCCAGCAGGAACGCGGACCCGCGCTGCACCGCCGTGTAGTAGAGGACGAGGTCGCCCAATGTGTGGCGCCCCGCCAGCGTTCCCGCCGCCAGGTAACCGAGCGCCACGAAAACCGGCACCACCGCGAGCGCCTGCGCGGCCAGGTCCCCCGCGGCGCGGCCACGCAACAGCCGCTCGTGCTCCCCGCGCAGGCGCGCCCGCAGCTCCCGAAACCAGCCGCGCACCGCGCTCCCGAATCCGAAGAGGCGCGCTTCCTTCGCATAGGCCCCGTCGATCAGCATCGACTGGTAGTACCAGGACCGCCTCTCGTCCTCGGTGCGGGCCCGCCGCCACGCGTAGAGCGCGCGCGAGGCCCGGATCTTCACCGCGACCCCAGGCAGCGCTGACAGAAAGAGCACGAGCGCCAGCGTCCACTCGAGCGACAGCAGCAGCGCCGCCGTCCCCGCGAGCGCCAGACCGCCCTGGGCCACACGCGTCAGCCCGCTCACCACACGGAACGGACGATAGGGCGCCTCCTGCTGCGCCCGGTGCAGCACGTCGTAGTAGCGCGCGTCGTCGTAGTACTCGAGATCGAGCTCGAGCGACTTCGCGTGCAGGATCTCGGCCACGTGATCCGCGACCCGCTGCCCCTGCGCCTCGCCCAGCAAGCCGCCCAGCGATTGGCACCACGCCGCGAGCAACGCCAGCCCGCCCAGAAGCGCCACCGCCACGAGGGCCGATTCCCGCTCGCCCGAAACAGCAAGCGCATCCACGAGCCGCTTCAACGCCACGAGCGTCAGCGGCGGAAGAACACCGAGCGCCACCCATAGCCCCGCGCTGGCGACGAAGGCGCCGGGCGAGGCGTTCCAGACGATTCGCAGCGCCCGCCCCAGGTGCAGCGCACGGAGCGCCTTCCGCGTGATCGGTTCGTCTTTCACGGGGGGTGAAGAGTGTACGGGGCAAACCGCGACGGCGAGTGGCCGGCTATTCGCCGAAGCGGCTCGAGAGGTCCGCGACAAACGCCAGCGCGTCCGTGGGAGAGCGGAAGCGTCCCGGGGACCGGTTCTCGAGCGCGGAGGCGACCTCAGCCAGGGGTCGTCTCACCGTCCATCAGCTCGAGGGCGGCTCGGGTCAGGAAGCCGTCGCGACTCAGCCGAGTCTTGTGGTCGAGGCCCGACGAGCGAGCGTCCCCCCGCCCCCGGCAGCTTCTTGACCGGGCAGGGCTTCACCGAGGTCCGTCAAGA
>CAZVOI010001246.1:0-4272 GCA_964628275.1 uncultured Acidobacteriota bacterium
GTGCGGGCCGAGCGCCTGTAGAGCAGGAAGCTCACGTAGGTGGTCAGGATCAGCAGGTTGACGGCGGTGTTCTTGGCGGACATGACGCCCAGGTAGCCGAGCTGCGGGTGGGCGCCGCCGCCCATCGCGCGCGTCTCGGACACCGTCGCGATGATCGAGCGCGGGGTCGCCCAGACCGCGAAACAGACTGCGATCAGGATCAGCAGGTACTTGATGTAGCCCTGGAAACGCTCCGAGGCCTGCACGCGGCCCATCCCGAGCCACAGATAGTAGTTGGCGCCCAGGAACAGGTTCCCGATCAGGACCGCCTGGATGATGAAGAGCCAGGAGAAAGCACCCCCCATCATGGTGAGGCCGAGCGTCTGCGAGTAGGCGTAGATCTCGGACGCCAGCCAGTAGCCGGCAAACGGCAGCGGCAGGAACGCGCAGATCGCGACGAAGTTGCCGATGTAGCCCATCCAGTCGTAGTGGGCGCGCTCCTCGTCCGTCTTCGCCCCCAGGAACTTGAAGGCGGCGTAGGCCGCGGCCACCGACCCGCCGAAGGCGACGTTGGCGATCACGCGGTGGATGTTGATCGGCATCCAGGTGTAGTTGTGCACCGCGGCCCAGGTGCTGATCACCGCACCCGACTCGGAGACGCCCGCCGGCGTCGTCATGAAGGTGAGCCAGGAGTTGGCGATCAGCATGATCGCGGTGCCGACGATGTTCAGGCCCAGTCCGAGCAGCAGGTGCGTGACCGCGGAGAACTTCCCCCAGCCGTAGTAGTAGGTGTAGAGGAAGAACGCCTCGAGGAAGAACAGGCCGACGTAGGGCGCGAACGTCGGCGAGAACACGTGCATCAGGTAGCTCATGAACTTTGGGTAGAGCAGCACCAGCATGAAGAGCAGGAACGCCCCGAAGGTCGCGGTGAGCGAGAACGACACCGACAAGAGCTTGGTGAACTCGTGCGCGAGGTCGTCGTAGCGCTTGTCGCCGTTCAGCCAACCGATGAACTCGATGATCAGAGCGAAGATCGGCACCGCCAGCACGAACGCGGCAAACAAGAGGTGCAGCTGCGCGAGCACCCACACCGCGACCCGGCTGCCGACCACCGGGAAGCGGCGGTAGGTGTCCTCGACGTACGGCTTCTCGCGGTCGGCCTTGGCCTTCGCCGCGGCTTCGTCCTGCTGGGCCTGGACACGCGGCGTCGTCTGGGCCTGGTCGGAGCGGACGGGTGCGCGGTACTCGGTGCTGAGCACGAAGTTGACGATCCCGACCGTCGTCGCGAGCGCTATCGCCACCACCACCGCGGACGCCACGGCGATCGTCGCGTTCAACCGGCCCTTCACTGCGCCGCCCCTTCCGCCTGCCGCTGCTGCTGCATCTGCCGCACGTGGGCGACGATCGCCCAGCGATCGGCCGGCACGATCGGCCAGCGGTAGGCCGGCATCAGGCCCTGGCCGTTCGTGATCACGTTGTAGATGTGCCCGTCCACTGCGCCCAGCACCTTCGGGTCGTGTATCGACGTGGTCGGCACCCCGCCGCGCTGGGCGAGAACGCCCTTGCCGTCGCCGCGAGGGTCGTGGCAGGGCTGGCAGTAGATGCGGTAGCGGTCGGCCCCGCGTGCGAGCAGCTCGGGCGTCGCCTCGACGGGAGACTGGGCGAGCGGGTTGCCCGCCGCGTCCTTTCCCTCGAAGAACGCGCGATCCTCGCGCAGCTCGCCGCGAGCCACCGTGCCGGGCACCGGCGCGCGCATCGAGGCGCCGTCGTAGAAGAAATCGCTCTCCGACTGCGGGCGCGCCTTGGGCTGGTTGTCCATGCTCGGGTTCACGTGGATCGGGGGCTTGGTCGAGGTCATTCCCCGGCAGCCCGCGAGCGCGAGAAGCGCGCCGAGTGACACGAGCACCGCGATCGCGGGCTGCCGACCTGGGCGACACGGCCAGCCCCTCCGGGAAGGACGGTCTGGCCAGGCCAGACCGATCAGAATCGCCACGACCCCGGGGCGCACTGCCCTATGCATGGGACGGTTCCTTTGCCGGGGGCGGGGTCGCGGCGAGGGAGGGATGCGGGTTTTTCAGCCGCGCCTGGTAGGTCGTGCGCGGGCGCGTGTTGAGCTCGGCGAGGAGCGCATACGTCCGATCGCTGGAGCGCGCCTTGGCGACCTGGCTTTCGAGGTCGAGCAGGTCGCCGAAGCGGATCGCTTCGGCCGGGCAGGCTTGCTGGCAGGCGGTCTTCGCGTCGCCGTCCTTGAGCTCACGGCCGCCGAGCCGGGCGTCGATCTTGGCGGAGCTCAGCCGCTGCACGCAGTAGGTGCACTTCTCCATGACACCGCGGGAGCGCACCGTCACGTCCGGGTTATTGATGAGCTTCAAGACGCGCGGCGTGTCCTTGGTGTAGTTGAAGAAGTTGAAGCGGCGCACCTTGTACGGGCAATTGTTCGAGCAGTAGCGCGTGCCGATGCAGCGGTTGTAGACCATCGCGTTCAGGCCGTCCTCGTCGTGGACGGTGGCCGCGACCGGGCACACCTGCTCGCAGGGCGCGTTCTCGCACTGCATGCACGGCACGGGTTGGAACGCCGCGGACGGCGCCTCGGGCGCGCCCGTGAAATAGCGGTCGATGCGCAGCCAGGCCATCTCGCGGCCGCGGCGCACCTGGTCCTTCCCCACCACCGGCACGTTGTTCTCGCTCTGGCAGGCCACCGAGCAGGCGTTGCAGCCGGTGCAGGCGTTGAGGTCGATCACCATGCCCCACTGCGGCCTGGTCTTGTACTCGTGCTCGGTCCAGAGCGAGAAGAGCGGCGTCGTGTCGGTCGCGAACTTCGGGTCCTGCTTGTACCCCTCGAGCGTCGCCTCGCGGATGAGAGAGCGGCCCTCCATCGTGCCGTGCTCCTGCGTCTGCGCGAGCGGATAGCTGCGGCCCGCGGGCGTGAGCTTCACGTCGGTCGCGAGGTCGAGGCCCACGCTCGTGCGCAGCGAGTAGCCGTCGAACCCGACCCCGGTACCGACGCGCCCGGCCTGCTTGCGCCCGTAGCCGAGGCTCAGCACGAGCGTGCCGTCCGCGAGACCCGGGACGCGCAGGATCGGCAGCTCGAGGCTCCGGCCCGCGGCTTCGAGCTTGACGACGTCCTCGTCCTTCAGGTGCAGGGAGGCCGCCGTCGCCGGACTCACGAGCAGCGGGTTGTCCCAGGTGACCTTCGTGATCGCGTCCGGCAGCTCCTGCAGCCAGGCGTTGTTGGCGCTGGTGCCGTCGTGCAGCTTGGGGCAGGCCTGGAACACCAGCTCCAGCTCGCCCGAGCCCTGCGCCTGAACGGCAGCGGCGAGCTCGGCGAACGTCCCCGGCTTCGGCTCGAGCCGGACGCCCGGGAGGGCGCTCTCGGGCAATACGCCGTCGTGCAGCACGCGGTTCCAGCGCTTCTCGAAGTCGGCTTCGCCGAGGACACCGTGCCACGTGGCTTGGACGAGCTCGTGGCCGGGCTTGTCCTCGCCGGTCGCCAGAAGGCCTAGAACCTCTACGGCGCTTTTCGCGCCGTAGAGGGGCAGGATCAACGGCTGGACGACGCTCAGCGTGCCGCAGCTCGCTCGCGCGTCGCCCCACGACTCGAGGAAGTGGGCGCTCGGGACGTGCCACGAGGCGAGCGCCGCGGTTTCGTCCACGTGGCTTCCGAAGTGGACGAGCTCCTCGGCCTTGGCGGCCGCGGCCGCGAAGCCGAGGTCGGCGGGCGCGTCGTAGGCGGGGTTGCCGCCGAGGACGACGAGCGTCTTCACCTGGCCAGCGCCGAGCGCGGCCGTGAGGTCGGCGAAGGCCGCAGGCGACGGCAGCAACGCGTCCGCGGGCTCGCGGTAGTCGACGGTGGCCGAGACGTTGCCGAGCGCGGCGTTGAGCGCGACGACCACTGCGTGCACCGCCGCGGGCTGCCGCGGCCCGGCCACGATCAACGAGGCGCCCCGGTTCGCGAGCAGATCCTCGGCCAGGGCGCGCAGCCAGGCGCCGTCCACCAGCTCGAAGACGGTTGCCGTGTGCGGGTCGTCCAACCCCACGTTGCCAGGCAATGGCGCACGATTGGCGCCGACGACTTCCACTTCTGCAGTCTTGGGTGCGTCGATCGCGAGACCCTGAGCTCGCAGCTCGGCCGCGAGCGCGGACACGAACGCAGGGATCCGGCGCGCGGGGAGCCGCAGCCGGTGGTCGGCGTTGGCGCCGGTGATCGAAAGCACGGCCTCGACCGCCCACAGCCGGTTCATCGTGTCGCCGGGAGCCTGGACGCGGCGCGCGGCCGCAAAGGCGCGCGTGTAG
>CAZVOI010001247.1:0-4288 GCA_964628275.1 uncultured Acidobacteriota bacterium
GGACCAGGAGCACACAGGCGGCATCTCGCCGTGGCGGCTCTACGCGAAACGCCGCGGCATCGTGGTGAAGGAGCTGCCGCTCCTGCCCGCGTGCGCGGGCGGGCCCGCCTGGATCGTGAACCTCTTCGCGCAGGCAATGAATCCGCGCACCAAGGTGCTGATGGTCAGCCAGATCACCTCGAGCCTCGGCATCCTGCTGCCGGTAAAGGAGCTGTGCGCGCTTGCGCGCGAACGCGGCGTGCTCTCGATCATCGACGGCGCGCAGGCCGTCGGCCAGATGCGCGTCGACGTCAACGCCCTGGGCTGCGACGCCTACGTGGGCTCGCCGCACAAGTGGCTGCTCGCCCCGAAGGGCACCGGCTTCCTCTACATCCGCCGCAACGTCCAGGACCGCTTCTGGACGACGCTCGCCAGCGGCGCCTGGGACGACCGCGACAAGGGCGCCTTCCGCTTCATGCAATACGGGACCGGCGCGGTGCCGGTCACCGAAGGCCTTACTGCCGCGCTGCGCTTCATCAGCGGCCTCGGCATCGAGCGGATCGAGCGCTGGGACCGCGCGCTCACCAAACAACTGCGCGACGGTCTCGCGCGCATCCGGAACGCCCAGCTCGTCTCACCCTCCGATCCGCGTCTGGCCGCGGCGCTCACGACCTTCCGCGTCGAAGGTGTGACGGGCCGTGCGCTGCAGGACGCCCTCTGGGCACGCAAGATCCGCGTCCGCTCGCAAGGCGACGAGAAAGGGGTGCGGCTTTCAGCGCACTTCTACATGAGCCCGAAGGACGTGGACACGGTGCTGAACGTGGTCTCAGCTCTTTAGGTCGCCCTTCTTCGGCGTTTCCCAGGTCACGGACTTGAGCCCAGCCGCGCTGGCGTCCGTGAGCTGTTCGCTCAAGCGCTGCAGCGGCGTGTCGGGGTCGAGGGTGCAGGCGTACCGAACCGTGGCTTTCTGCCCTTGCTGACCCACCTCGCGCGGCTCGAACTGGACCTGGTAGGCGGCCAGCAGCCGATTGACATAGTCGGCAGGGAACTCGGCGCCGATCGCCTCCATCTCCAGGATCATGGCTCGCGGTTTGCGTTCGACGATCCAATCGAGCAGCACCAGGCAGAGGCATAGGAACGCCATCCCGAGGCCCGCCACGCCGAACTCCCCGAGCCCACACGCCATGCCGAGGCCCAGCACAAGAAAGAGCACGGTCGAGTCTTTGGCATCGTCGACGGGGGTGCGGAAACGGACGATGGTGGCTCCGCCGGCGATGCCCAGGGCGCGCGCGAACGAGTTGCCGATGATGATCATCATCAGGGCGCCGGCCACGCACAGCAGCACCTGGGCCTGTGCCAGGGAGCGCGAGATCGGCTTGTCGCCGGGGTAGCGTCGGTGGACGGCCGATACCAGGCCGCCGATCAGCGCGGCGAACACGAGCTTGAGCGCCTCCACTCCGGCGTGGAAGCGCTGCCGGGCTGAATCATCTGCCTCGCCCGATGCGACCGGCCATTGCTGCTCGACCCAGACGAGCCCGACAGCCATCAGCAGCGCGGCTGCGAGGAGCAGCCACACCGGGAAACGCTGGCGGCGATTCGAGGTGCCGTTTGGGCTCATTGCATGTTGCGGTTCACAAAGCCGCTGGCTGGACGACTGACGTCGGATTGTACGACTACCGGCTCGCAAACGACGCCGACCGTCTGCGATAGCCGGCGCTCTCCTCAGCGTGCTCGTCGCCCCGGTCACTGAGGGGCGGTCCGCATCGAGCGGGCCGGCCTCACTGATAACATGAGACTGCTCGTGTAAGCATGGAGGCACGGATGATCCGGACCCAGATCCAGCTGACCGAAGAGCAGGCTCGCAACCTGAAGATGAGGGCGGCGGCCACCGGCAGGTCGATGGCCGACCTGATTCGGGAGGGCGTGGATCAGCTGCTGGATCTCGACGGCGTGGTCGATCCCCAGGCAGCACAGCGGCGCGCGCGCGTGGCCTTCGGCCGCTTTCGCTCGGGTCTCAAGGACCTGGCGCGGCGCCATGACGCTTACCTGGCCAAGGACAGGCGGTGAGCGTGTTTGTCGACACTTCGGCCCTGCTGGCGCTGATGAATGGGGGCGACGAAAGCCACGCACGTGCTCTCGCGACCTGGGACCGGCTTGCCTCCGCCAGCCAGGCCCTGATCACCTCGAACTACGTGCTCGTGGAGACGTTCGCGTTGGTGCAGAGCCGCCTCGGCCTGCAGGCCGCACGCGCGCTCCAGGAGGACGTGCTGCCGGGCTTACGCGTGGTCTGGATCGATGCCGAAGTGCATGCGGCGGCCGTGACGGCCGTGCTCGCGACCGGACGCCGGGGCGTGAGCCTGGTCGACTGCAGCAGCTTCGAGGTGATGCGACGGCGCGGCCTCAGGCAGGCGTTTCACTTCGACCGGCATTTCACGCAGCAGGGGTTCGAGACGGCGTAGCCCTACTTCGCCTGGCCGGCCGCGACCTTGGCCTTCAGCTCCTCGACCCAGTTCGTGACCAGATGGATCTGCGTGACGGGCAGCGGGGACGGGGTCGGCGCCGGCTGCGTGGTGTAGAAGAGCTGGCCGTCGGGCGCTACGTCGTAGCAGCGAGTCCGAGTGCACGCAAACCCGAGTTGCCCTGGGGTGTAGTCGAAGAGGCGCTGCGGCTTCCCGAAGCTGAGCGTCGGACTGAGGCGCACCGCGACAGACATCATCTGTCGCTTTCCTTCGCGACCGGGCGACAAGAAGAAGAGTTCGCCCCCCGAGCGGTTCCAAGCCAGATTGTCGCCTCCCTCCAGGGAGACCTGCTGCCTTGGACCCGGGCCAGGGTAGGGCTGGATGTACACCTCGTTCCGGCCCGAGGCGTTGGATCCATAGGCCAGCCAGCGCCCATCGGGCGAAACCTCGGGCCATTGCTCCGCATCGGGCGTCTCGAAAAGGGGCTTGGCTGTGACCTTGCCGTCAGCGAGGGTCGCGATCCAAATGTCGCCGTTCTCCTGGAAGACGAGCTGCCGTGCGTCCGGAGTCCAAGAGGACGGCGCCGCCGGCGTGCCACCACGTGCCGCATCACCGAACTGGGCGAGCAGCGCTCGCCCCCGTAGGTCCTTGCCGTCGATCAGCACCTCCGGCTGGCCCGTCCCGTCGACCCGCTGCCAGACGATCTGGTAGATGCCCTTGTTCACCGACATGAACGCAATGCGTTGGCCGTCGGGCGTCCAGCGCGGCCCGTCATTTTCCCCTTCTCCCTGGAGTCTGGTGAGCGTGCCGCGCCCAAGGTCGAGGATCCAGAGGCCCAACTCCGTCAGCGCACCCACCCGGACCGCGAGCAAACGCCCGTCCGGAGAGAGCGCGAGTGCAGGGCCGTAGCTCCGCGGCTGTCCGCTCACCGGACGGACCTGGCCCTGGCGGTCTATGGCGACGACGTTCATTTCCGGACCGGAGGCGACCGCCCCGGGCAGCCAGGCGAGAGCGCCGGTGGAGGCCACGCTGAACTGACCCGCGCCGGTGATGTCACCCGTGTTGCCGCTCGTCAAGGCCTGGGTCACGGCGTCGAGAACGGGAACCGGGTCTCCGAGCGCCTCGAGCCGGTTCAGGTCGAAGCGGGCACCGTAGAGCGTGCCGCGGCGCAGGAACACCAGATAGCCCGGCGCGATGTAGCGAGCGTCGGCCGCGTCTTTGAGAAGCACCTTCCGTTCGCCGGTGGCGAAGACGTGGGCGACCACCTCCTCCTCACCCCACGTCCGCGTCGTTCGCTTCACGGTGTGGAGCAGCGCGCGCCCATCAGGCAGGGGGTGCGGATTGAGGTGGGATAGTTCGCCCTCGAGCATCTTCGTCACCGGCGTCGGCGGCCGCTCGGCCTCCACCGACCAGATGCCACCGTCAAGGGCAGCGAAGAAGAGACGGCCGTCTCCTCCCCAGGTCATTCCGGTGGTCCTGCCGGCTTTTTGCTGAAGCGCCGTGACCGGTCCGCCCTCGAGCGGCACCCGCCGGATGGCCCCGTTGGACCAGAAGGCCACCCATCGACCATCGAGTGAGACCGCCGGGACCTGGGCTCCTTCGGTTCCCTCGATCAGCCGCGCCTCACTGCCGTCGAGGGCGCGGACGTAGAGCCGCTGGACTCCACCACGCCGGCCGACGAACACGAGGGAATCGCCATCGGGTGTCCAGGTCAGAGCGGTGCGTGAGCCGCCTCGCGCAGAAAAGCTCCCGGACGCGCCGGAGTTCAGTTCCTCCGCAGGTGCGACGTCGAGGAGGGAGCGGACGATCGGCGGGCGAGGCGGCGCCGGGGCCAGCAGCCGGCGCTCCAG
>CAZVOI010001248.1:0-4297 GCA_964628275.1 uncultured Acidobacteriota bacterium
GCCTTCCAGTCGTTCAGCGGGCAGAACGTCGCGGTCTTGTATCCGTTCTTCTCGAAGAGCTCCGCAGCCCGGGAGCTCCGGCCACCGCCGTTTCAAGTGAAGACGAGCTGGACGTCCTTCGGGACGTCCTTCATCCGCGCCTCGAGCTGCTCCATCGGGATGTGGATCGCCCCCGGGATCGACCCGCTCTTGATCTCCTCGTCGCTGCGCACGTCGATCACCAGCAGCTTCTCGCCCTTGTCGATCTGGGCTTTCAGCTCGTCGGCCGCGGTCTTCTTTGCGGTCGCCGACATCTGGGGCCAGGCGGGCGCCGCGAGAACGAGCCCGGCGACAGCCAACGTCGCGACTCTGCTCTTCATGCCACCTCCTCGGATCCCACTCAACGTAGCGCCTTCAAGGCCGCTTCGGCGCGCTCGCAGCGACGGCTGACCTCGTCCCATTGGACGTTCGTCAGGAAGGCGTCGACGTAACGACCCGCGGCGGCGCCGTAGTCCATGTGGTACGAGTGCTCGTACATGTCGAGCACCAGCAGCGGGAAGCCGGCGGCCGCGTTGTCCGCGTGGTCCCACGCCCAATAATTGTGGACCTCGGCCGTGTGAAGGTTCATCGCCAGGATCGTCCAGCCCGAGCCGCCGCCGAGGGCGTTGGCGGTGCGCTTGAACTCGGCTTCCCACGCTTCGTACGAGCCGAACCACTCCTTGATCCAGTCGAGAGACTTGCCCGAGGCCCTGCCGTCGCCGCCCAGGTTGTCGAAGTACCGCTCGTGAAGCACGACCGAGCCCGTGCGCACCAGTTCTTCCCGCTTCAGGTCGCCGTACAGGTAGGCGGGCAGGTCCTTGTCTTTCATGCCCGCGTCGAGCCGCTGCTCGACGGCGTTGAGCGCCCGCACCGCGCCGCCGTAGTTGTTCTCCCAGTGCGATCGGACCAGCTTCTCCGAGAGCCCCTTGAGCTTGGTGGCGTCGAACGCGAGCGGCTTCGGCTGGTGCTGTCCACGAAAAGCGGCAGCGGGCCGCATCTCCGCCGGCGCCTGCGCCTCGACCCGGCTCGACACGAGGCTGGCGCCGGCCAACCCGGCGATACCCACCCATTCGCGCCGCGACACCTGCGCCGGCCTGTCCTCGTTCATGCGCTCCTCCGTCGACGATGATACGACGTCCAATCATGGGCGCAGCGATGTCGGGGCGTTCAACGTGCTGCGACCTTCAGGCTGTCGAAACGGGTCACGGAGTCGGCCTTGGTCCAGACGCCGACCTTGCCTGCCTCGGGGAACGTCGCGTCCTCGACCTCGTAGAGCTTTTGCCCGTTGAGGTGGACCTCGAACAGGTTGCCCTTCGCGGCGACCTTCAGCTCGCTCCAGGCTCCGGCGGGGACTTCGGCCTTCTTGCCGTACGTGCGGCCCTCGCCCTTGAGCGGGAGGTCCGTCCGCCGCCCCTTCTCCATCTTGTACAGCACCACGTTCGCTTCGCGTGCATTGGCTCGGACCACGTAGTAGTTGTCGGCGTCTCGGTAGCGCCAGACGAGCCCCGCGGCCTGGTCCACGTTGCCCGAGATGGGCTTGAAGCGGACGCTCAGCTCCAGGTCCTTCACGCTCACGGCGTCGACGACGCAGTGCGGGAACCGGTAGCTCGTCGCGTCGGGATCCGTCTGCTCCAGCACCAGGGACGGGCTGGGCGCTGGCTCGTCCTTCGTCAGGGTCCATACGCCGGGCTTGCCCTGGCCGGTGAGGGCGCAAGTGAAGCCCTTCGGAGCCTCACCGGATTTCTGGTCGTCGAAGCCGAACGCCTGGCCGAACGCCGGCGCCGTCCCCGCGCAGACTGCCATTGCCAACACGGTCACCTTTTGCTTCATGTCGAGCCTTCCTTTCGCACGTGGGCCTCGCGGCCCTGCTGGTTCCGGCCGGCGTCGTCGAAGAGCGCGGCCACGAATTCGCTGGCGGGCTGGGCCCGCAGGGCCTCGAGCGAGCCGGTTTGGATGATGCGCCCCGCCTGCATCGCCGCGATGCGGTCGGCCAACGCGGCGGCCTCCCTGAGATCGTGAGTCACGTACACGGCTGTCGCGCGGCGCTCCCGGAGCAGCTCGCGGAAGAAGCCCAGCAGCTCTCGCTTCAGGCTCACGTCGAGATTCGAGAGAGGCTCGTCCAAGAGAACGGCTCGCGGCTCGAGCACCAGGGCGCGCGCGATCGCCACCCGTTGACGCTCGCCTCCCGACAGCTCGCCGGGATAGCGCCCGCCTTGGCCGGTCAGGCGGCGAACAGGGCGGCGACGTGCATCGTCGTCGTTCCAAAGACCGGGTTCGCGAGCGCCGTCTGCCCGCGCCACTTTGTGTCGAGCAGGTCTTGGAGGGATCGCGGCGTCTGCTCGGGCGGCACTCGCTTGCGGTTGACCAGCAGCACGCGCGCCCGCGCCGCGAATCCCGTCCAGGTCCCGTCCGCCGCGCGCAGGCCCGCGGGCAGCCCCTGTGCATTAGGCGACGCGTAGGGCTGGACCAGGCCGCGCTTGATCAACAGGAACGGCCGCACCGGATCGCCGGACCAGAACACGTCCGCCTGCGGCCTGGCGGCCTCCGCGATCAGCCGGTTCAGGACCCCCGTGCTCTTGGTCTCCTCCGTGTCGAACACCGCGCGCGCGGCCAGCCCGGACTGCCTCTCGAAGGCGCGCAGCACCGGCTCGGAGAAGACCTGGTCCACGGACGTGTAGACGACGGCCTGCGGCGGCTTCGTCGAGCAAGCGGCGAGCGCCGCGACGGCCAGGACTGCGGTGCGGGGTTTCACGAGTTCCTCCAGTCTGCAGCACCAGCATTCTGCCGCCATCCCCGGTCACGGACGCAGCGTCGTGCGGCAGCTTCGGCCGAAGACCCGCGCCTACTGCCGGCGGACGCGCTTGAATCGGGTCTTGCTGTACACCTCGTAGCTCCCGGCGGCGGCCGCCAGCTCGAAGGTCTCCACGAACTCGTCGGGCGAGACGACTTCGTAGCTCTCGCGAGCCTTCCAGCCGCCCGGCACGTTCTCGAGCGCCTCGCTCTCGAACACGACCATCCCTGGTTTCGTCTCGAGGAGGATCGCGAACTGGTTGACGAAGCCCTCCTGGTGGAACTGCCGCAGCACGACCGCCTTGCGCGCGCGGTCGTAGCTGAAGAAGGACCAGTGTTCGTGGACCTCGCCCTTCTCGTTCTTCGGCTGCGGCGGGTAGGTCGAGACGTTCTGCTCGTGCAGGAACTTGTCGCGGAGCACGAAGCGATAGCTTCGCTTCACCGTTCCCTTGCCCGGCTGACCGTCCGATTCCCCCTCCCACTCGCCCACCAGGAACCGGATGAGACGCCACGGGTCTTCCTTGGGTTGCGCAGACTGCGCCTGCGCCGAGCCGTTGACGAAGACGACGCAAGCCGACAGCAGCAACGCCTTTCCGACAAACCGCGGCATCTTCATGAAGTCGTTCCTTTCGGCGCTCCGTAGCGCTGTGTCGCGAAGCCGACGATGGCCCCGAGAATCCCTCCGGGCAGCATGATCTCGAAATAGTGATGCCGCCCCTCCGGGTCCGGCTGGGCGGCGACCAGGAAGCTCAGACCCAAGCCCACCGTCAATGCGAAGCCGATCCCCAGCGGGACCGACCGCATCTTGCGGGCGAATATCCCGGCCAGCAGGCCGGTGATCAGGCCCTTCACCGTCGATCCGATGATGATCTGCGCCATCATCGCGGCGGCCTCGGGGTAGAAGAACGCCGAGAGGCCGTCGAGCAGACCCAAGACGCTGCCGAGGATGGCCCCCAACATTGGTTTCGGCATCGGTCTCTCCCCCTGTCTCCAGGCAGTATCCTGCAATCTCCCATTAACCGGTGCCCGTGATTCCTTTCGTGGCTGCACCAGACTAACTTTGGCCTTGGAGGCCCCATGAGAGGAATCGTCCTCGCCGCTTCCCTGGTCGGAACCACCTCGCTCGCCGCCGCCGAAGTGAATGCGCGCGACAGCCTGGGTCTCGTACGCCCGGACATCGATCTCGCGATGGGCTTCGAGCGGTGTGGTGCGCCCTCCGATGTCTACGCGCGCCTCCAGGACGAGCTGTTGTTCGCGGTCGGAGCCGAGGGCCTGCTGCCCGGCATCGTGAGCCTCGCCGGCGGCGAGTCTGGCGGTGGCGTGGATGGGCTGCTCGTGGCCGTGCGCGGCTCCGAGACGCTGGCGATCGTGCCGGCGAAAGCGAGCGCGCCGCCCCGTCAGCCCACGCCGGCGGCAAGTCCGCGGCCAAAGAGGCTCGGCGAGCGCCTGTCCGCGAGCGATGGCGCCATCGGGTGCGGTCGGCAGTACC
>CAZVOI010001249.1:0-32659 GCA_964628275.1 uncultured Acidobacteriota bacterium
CGCCCACACGGGCTCGTAGGCGATCGCGCTCTTCGTCGCCTCCTCCGGAGTGAGCTGGCGGAGAGCTCGCTCCGTTTGGCGCTCCACCACCGCCATCGTCTTGCCGTGGTCGCGTTCGTCGAGCGTCTCGCCCACGCACAGGATCGGCGTCAGGCCGTTGTCCCAGGCGGCGCGTGCCTTTTTGCCCACCGCGTCGTCGGTCTCGCCGAAGATGTGGCGGCGCTCCGAGTGGCCCAGGATCACGTGGCTGCAGCCGGCGTCGCGCAGCATCGCGGGTGCTATCTCGCCGGTGAAGGCACCTTCCTTCTCGAAGTGCATGTTCTGGGCGCCGAGCAGCACCGCGCTGCCGCGTAGCTCCTCGGCGACCGCCGTGAGCGCCGTGAACGGCGGCGCGACCAGGACGTCGGCACTCGCTGCGCGCTCGGCGAGGCCTTCGCGAATGGCGCGGGCCAGCGCGCGCGCCTCGGGCCCGGTCTTGAACATCTTCCAGTTGCCGGCGATCAGCGGACGCCTCGCGGGATGCACGCTACGCGTCTTGCAAGCAGGCGACTCCGGGCAACGGCTGGCCCGAGAGGAACTCGAGCGACGCGCCGCCGCCGGTCGAGACGTGATCGATGTCCTCGGCCAGCTTCATCTGGGTGACCGCGGCGACGCTGTCGCCGCCGCCCACGATGCTGGTGCCCTTGCAGTCGGCCATCGCGCGCGCGATCGCGAGCGTTCCCTCGGCGAACGGTTCCATCTCGAAGACGCCCATCGGGCCGTTCCAGACCGCGAGCTGGGCTTGTCGCACCGCGCCGCCGAAGACGATTCGCGTCGTCGGGCCGATGTCCAGGCCCATCCAGCCGTCGGGGATTTCCTGCGCCGGCAGCGTCTTCGTCTCGGCATCTGCGCGGAACGCCGAGGCGACCACGTGATCCACCGGCAGCAACAGCTTGCCCCCGGCCTGCTCGAGGAGCTTCTTGGCCAGCTCGAGCTTGTCTTCCTCGACCAGACTCTTCGCGGTCGGGAAGCCCTGGGCGCGTAAGAAGGTGTCGGCCATCCCGCCGCCGATCAGGAGCTGATCGACCTTAGGCAGCAGGCTCTCGATGACTTCGATCTTGTCGGAGACCTTGGCGCCGCCGAGCACCGCCACGTACGGCCGCTCCGGCTCTCCGATCGCCATGCCGAGGTACTTGATCTCCGTTTCCATCAGCAGGCCGGCGACCGAAGTCTTCACGTGGCGTGAGACGCCCTCGGTCGAGGCGTGGGCGCGGTGCGCCGAGCCGAAGGCGTCGTTCACGAAGATCGTCGCGCCGCTGTCCGCGATCAACCGCGCCGCGAAGGCCGGGTCGTTCTTCTCTTCTTCGGGATGGAAGCGGACGTTCTCGAGCAGCAGGATGCCCGAGTCGGCGAGGCCCGCGGCCAGCGCCTTCACCTCGGCGCCAACGCAGTCCGGCGCCATCTTGACCGCCCGCCCGGTGAGCTCGCTGAGCCGCGCCGCCACCGGCTTCAGGCTGAACTCGGGCGCGGGGCCTTTCTTCGGCCGGCCCAGGTGCGACGCGAGCACGATCCGCGCCTTGGCCTTGAGCAGCGCTTCGAGCGTGGGGAACGACGCGCGGATGCGCGTGTCGTCGCTGATCGCGCCGTGCTCGAGCGGGACGTTGTAGTCGACCCGCACGAACACGTGCGCGCCGGCGATGTCGGTGAGGTCCCTGACGGTCTGCTTGGGCATCGCGCGCCCCGTCCGAGAAGTCCTAAGCCTTCGACGCCATGAAGTGGATCAGGTCCGTGACCCGGTTCGAGAAGCCCCACTCGTTGTCGTACCAGGAGAAGACCTTGGCCAGGGTGCCGTCGACAACCTTGGTGAGCGGCGCGTCGACGATCGAGGAATGCGGGTTGCCGCGGAAGTCGATCGACACCAGCTCCTCGTTCGTCACCTGCAGGATGCCCTTCATCGGCCCGTCGGCGGCCTTCTGGAAGGCGGCGTTCAGGTCTTCAGCCTTGGCGGACTTCTCGAGCTGGACCGTGAAGTCGACCAGCGACACGTTGGGAGTCGGCACGCGGATCGCGACGCCGTCGAGCTTGCCCTTGAGCTCCGGAATCGCCAGGTAGATCGCCTTGGCCGCGCCGGTCGAGGTCGGGATCATCGACTGTCCGGCGGCGCGCGCGCGGCGCAGGTCCTTGTGCGGCAGGTCGAGAATCTTCTGGTCGTTGGTGTAGGAGTGGATCGTGGTCATCTGGCCCTTCACGATGCCGAAGCTATCCACCAGCACACGTGCCACCGGCGCCAGGCAGTTGGTGGTGCAGGACGCGTTCGAAACCACGTGATGCTGCTTCGGGTCGTACTTGTCTTGGTTCACGCCCATCACGATCGTGATGTCCTCGCCTTTGGCGGGCGCCGAGATGATGACCTTGTTGGCGCCGGCGGCGAGATGCGCCTTGGCCTTGTCGGCGTCGGTGAAGAGCCCGGTCGACTCGATCGCGTACTCGACCCCCAGGTCCTTCCACGGGAGCTGTGCGGGATCCTTGATCGCGAGAACCTTGATCTTGCGGCCGGCAACCAGGATCGAGTCGCCCTCGGCTTTCACGTCTTCCTCCAGGTTGCCGAGGATCGAGTCGTACTTCAGGAGGTGCGCCAGCGTCTTCGAGTCGGTGATGTCGTTGACCGCCACGAAGTCGAGGTCCTTGTCGTGAAGCGCGGTGCGGAGGATGTTGCGCCCGATTCGCCCGAAACCATTGATGCCGACGCGGATAGCCACTTCGAACCCCCTCGATTAATGAAGTCGCCGGACTATAGCGCCCGGCTTTCCAGAGCGTCAATCCAGCGGTTATCGGCGCTCCGGAGCCGTGCGCTACACTGCCCGGGCGAGCGTGCTCCTCGTCTACAACCTCCTCCTGGCCGTCGGCTCGGTCCTGTTGCTGCCGTACTTTCTCTGGAAGGGCCTCCGCACCGGCAGGTACCTGTCTACGTTCTCCGAGCGTTGGAGCGGCCCGGCGCCCAGCCTCAACGCTGACGCCCAGCCATCGATCTGGATCCACGCCGTTTCGGTGGGAGAGGCGCTGGTGGCGCGGAGCCTGGTCGAGCCGCTGCGCAGCGCCCTTCCCGGGCTGCGCGTCTTCGTCTCGACCAGCACCTTGACCGGCAACGCGATCGCTCGTCAGAGCCTTCCGGCCATCGACGGTCTCTTCTTCGCGCCTTTCGATCTCCCCGGCTCGGTGCGCAGCGCGCTGGATCGGGTGCGCCCCCGACTGCTCGTGATCATGGAGACCGAGATCTGGCCCAACCTCATCCATGAAGCGCACCGCCGCGGTGTCAAGATCGCGATCGCGAACGGACGCATCTCGCCGCGCTCCTTTCCGCGCTACCGGAGGATCCGCTCCTTCCTGCGGCCGCTGCTCGGCGAGATCGACCTCTTCCTGATGCAGGGCGAGCCCCACCGCCAGCGGATCCTGGAGCTGGGTGCGCCGCCCGAGCGCGTCAGCGTTCCCGGGAACCTGAAGTACGACGCGATCCGCGACGCGGACGCGTCCGGCGCGGCGGCCGGCATCGTGGCGAGCCGCCCCGATCGGCCGCTGTGGATCGCGGGCAGCACGGCGCCCGGCGAGGAGCCGCTGGTGTTTCGAGCGCTTCTGCAGGTGCGGGCGGGCGCGGGAGACGTCGGCCTGGTGATCGCGCCGCGACATCCCGAGCGCTTCGACGAGGTGGAGGCGCTCGCCAAAGCGGCGGGCCTGCGCTGCGCCCGGCGCAGCCGTCTCTCGGCCGGCGGCTGGCGGGATGAAGAGGTGCTGCTGCTCGACTCGATTGGCGAGCTGGCGTCGGTCTACGCTCTCGGGCGCGTGGTGTTCGTGGGCGGCAGCCTGGCGCCGTTCGGCGGCCACAACATTCTCGAAGCGGCGGCGGCGGGTCGTGCGGTGGTGGTCGGCCCGCACATGGAGAATTTCCAGGAGATCGCCGACGAGTTCGAGGCCGCCGGAGCGCTGGTCCGGGTGCGATCGGCCGAGGAGCTGGCCGACGCGACGCTCTCGCTGCTCACCGACGACGCGCGTCGCGAAGCTCTCGGCGCGCGCGGACGGGAGATCTTGAGCCGGAACCGCGGAGCCGCCGCGCGCTCCGCCACCGCGCTGGCCGTGCTCGTCGCATGAGCGTCACGCGCACGCTGCTATTTCCGTTCGGCGTCGCGTACGGGACCATCGCGGCGCTACGCGCGGCTCTCTACGGCGGCGGCCTGCTGGCGTCGACGCGGCTCGACGCGCCGGTGATCTCGGTCGGCAACCTGAGCGTGGGAGGATCCGGCAAGACGCCGTTCGTCGCCTGGCTAGCCGCGCGGCTGCGTGATCGCGGCCTGCCGGTGGCGATCCTGTCGCGCGGCTACGGCGGATCGTTCGCCGGCGAATGCCTGATCGTGAGCGAGGGAGCCGGCGCATTGGCGGATGTGGCAGTCGCCGGCGACGAGCCGGTCCTGCTCGCCCGCGAGTTGCCCGGCGTGGTGGTGGCCGTGGGTGCGCGCCGTGACGTCGTCGGGCGCCAGGTGCTCGAGCGCTTCGGCCGCCGCGTGCTGCTGCTCGACGACGGCTTCCAGCATCTGCGCTTGCGGCGCGACCTGGACGTCGTGTGCCTGGCGCCTGGGGATGCCCGCGACTGGCCGATGCCGGCAGGCCGGCTGCGCGAGTTCTCGGGTGCGCTCGGGCGCGCGCAGTTGCGCGTCGCCGTCGTCGGCTCGGGCGATCCGACCGTCACCGAGGCCGACTTCGTGGCGCGGCGGCGCCCGCTGGGCTGGACGCTTCTGGACGGTTCGCCTTCCGATCCGCCGCGACGCGCGTTGCTCGTGTCCGGCATCGCGCGGCCCGAGCGTTTCGCCGCCGACGCCCGTGCGCTCGGCAGCGAGGTCGTCGCTCACCGCGCGCTCCCCGACCATCATCGCTTCGCCGCGGCAGAGATCGAGGCGTTCGCACGCGAAGCCCGAGCATTGGGCGCCGACTCGTTGCTCACGACCGCGAAAGACGCCGTCCGCTGGCCGTCGGTTGCCACTCCCGTTCCGACGCGAGTGCTGCAGATCGCGCTCGAGGTGGATGGTGAAGCCGCGCTGATGGAACGCGTGATGTTCGTCGCGAGGCGGGTGACGTGACCAAAGAGCGCCGCTACCTGCTCGAAGCCCGGGCGCTGCAACTGGTCGAGCGCGTGATCGAGCGGCTGCCGCGCTGCTGCGTGCTCGCGCTCGGCCGCAGCCTGGGCCGGCTCTGGTCCGACCTCGACGCGCGCCACGTCCGGATCGCGGCCGACAACCTGCGGCGTGCGTTCCCGACCTGGGACGAAGCGCGCGTTCTGCGCACGGCGCGCGCGGTCTACGAGCACTTCGGCGCGATGCTCCTGGATTTGCTGTGGATGGGCGGCCGGCCGGTCGCCGAAGCGGTCGCGCTGGTGGACGTGGAGGGCGGCGCTCACGTCGAGGCCGCGATGTCGGAGGGTCGCGGCGTCTTGATGATCACCGGCCACTTCGGCAACTGGGAGCTGGCGGGTCTTTTCCACGGCGCGCGCTTCGGCGCGATGGGTGTCGTGGCGCGGCCGCTCGACAACCCCGCGCTGGACGCCAAGCTCGTGTCGCTGAGGGTGCGAGGGGGCAACACTGTCATCTACAAACAGCGCGCGCTCCAGCAGGTGCTGCGGCTCGTCCACGACGGCAAGAGCATCGCTCTGGTGATCGATCAGAACGTCCAGGAGGGAGGCGTGTTCGTGAGCTTCTTCGGCCGGCCGGCCGCGAGCGCTCCGGTGGCGTCGGCGCTGACTCTGAAGACGGGAGCGCCGATCGTGCCGGCCTTCTGCGAGCTGCTGCCGAACGGTCGCTACCGAATGTCCTACGGGGCGGCGATCCGCAACCGGCCGAGCGGCGACCGCCAGGCGGACATCCTGAGGGTCACTCAGGAGACGGCGACCCTCATCGAGAGCGCCGTTCGCGCGCGGCCCGAACAGTGGCTTTGGCTTCATCGGCGCTGGAAGACGCAACCGTGACGCGGCTGCTGGTGCGCGCGCCCAATTGGATCGGCGACGTGGTGCTGTCGCTCGGCGCGGTGCGGGACCTGCGCCGCAATTTCGCGGACGCGCGCATCGTCGTTTTGGCGCGCGATTCCGTGCGCGATCTCTACCGCGCCGTGCCCGAAGTGGACGCCACTCTCGGGGCCGGCGACTTCGCATCGACGGTCGAGTCCCTGGAGGGTTCGTTCGACGCCGCTCTACTGCTGACCAACTCGCTGCGCTCCGCTCTCGAGGCGTTCGCAGCGCGCATCCCGGAGCGCTGGGGTTATGCGACGGACGGTCGCGGGCTGCTGCTGACACGCGCCACGGCTGTCCCTGCGCACGTCCGGGGGAAAAGCGAGGTGTACTACTATCGCGAAATGCTCGCCGGCCTCGGACTCGCCGTTTCTCCGGAACCCGACACGTCGCTCGTGTGTCCCGAGGAGTGGCGCATGCGAGGCCGCGCGTTGCTGGGCGAAGCCGGCGATCGCTGGGTTGGTCTGAACCCCGGCGCGGCCTTCGGAAGCGCGAAACGCTGGTTGCCCGAACGCTACGCGGTTGTGGCCGAGCGCCTCGGCCGAAGGGCCGGCGCGCGCGTAGCGATCCTCGGCAGCGCCAGCGAGCGCCCGCTCGCCGAGCGGATCGCTGCACTGCTGCCCAAGCCGCCCCGTATCCTGTGCGGTGAGACCGATCTCGGCGGGCTGCTCGGAGTGCTCGGGGAGCTGCGGCTCCTGATCACCAACGACTCGGGGCCGATGCACCTGGCTTCCGCGCTCGGGACGCCGACGCTCGGCGTTTTCGGCCCGACGGATTGGCGCGAGACCGCCCCCCGCGGCGCGCGCTCCACGATCGTCCGCCAGGACGTCGCCTGCTCCCCGTGCAAGCTGCGCGAGTGCCCGATCGACCACCGCTGCATGCGCGAGATCACGGTCGACCGCGTCGCCGCCGCGGCACAGGAGATGTTGGCGTGAAGCCGGCGATCTTCATGGACCGCGACGGCACGCTCTCGCACGAGGTCGGCTACGTGAACCACCTCGCGCGCTTCGAGCTCTTCCCGTTCGCGGTGGACGCGGTCAAGGCGATCAACCGCGCCGGTTTCCTGGCGGTGGTGGTGACGAACCAGGCTGGTGTCGCGCGCGGCTACTTTCCCGAATCGCTGATCCACGACGTGCACGGCGCGCTGCGCGCGCGGATGGAGGACGGCGGCGCGCGCCTCGACGGCATCTACGTGTGCATGCACCATCCGAGCGTCGGCGAGCCGCCCTATCGGCGGGATTGCGATTGCCGCAAACCGAAGCCGGGGCTCTTGAAGCAGGCCGACAAGGACCTCGGGATCGACCTCGCGCGCTCCTACGTCATCGGCGACCGGCAAGGCGATGTCGAGCTGGCATGGACGGTGGGCGCGCGCGGCGTGCTGGTGAAGACCGGCTACGGCCTGGGCGAGGCCAGCTACAGCGTGCCCGCGTGGGCGCGCCCCCCCGACATGATCGCCGAGCACTTGCTCGAGGCCGTGCAGCGGATCGTTGCCGAGGCCGAGGCCGAGGCCGAGGCTCGCGCGTGACCGACAGCGCGCGTCTCGTCGGCCTGATCCGCGGCTTCCGCGGCCGGCGCGTGTTGGCGCTCGCCGACCTGGTGGTGGACGAGTTCATCAACGGCCGCGTCGAACGCGTGAGCCGCGAGGCGCCGGTGCTGATCCTGAAGTACGACGGCACGGATGCGCGCCTCGGCGGCGGCGCCAACGCCGTCCACAACATCAAGACGCTGGGCGGCGCGCCGATCCCGATCGGCGTCGTGGGCGGCGACGCGTCTGGGCAGGCGCTGCGCGCCTCGTTGCGCGCGAAGCGCATCGACACGCGCTTCGTCTTCTCGGAGCGCGGCTACCTGACGCCGGTGAAGACTCGAATCCTGGGCGGAGGCGCCCATCAGGCGAAGCAGCAGATCGTTCGCATCGACAAGGCCACGCGGCTCGAGAGCAGCGCCGCGCGCCGGCGCGTGCTGAGGGCGCTGCAGCGTTTCACCGGCCCGCTCGACGCGGTGCTGGTGAGCGACTACGGCTTCGGCCTGGTCACCAAGGAACTGGTCCGGGCCGCGATCGCGTTGGCGCGTCGCCGCAAGCTGCCGGTCACCGTCGACACGCGCCACGGCCTGCTTGGATTTCGCGGCATGACCGCGGTCACGCCCAACGAGCCCGAGGTCGAGGCGGCGCTCGGCATCACGATCGGTTCCGACGTCAAGCGACTCGAGGCGGCGGGCGAGACGCTGCTTCAGAAGCTCGGCGCGCGGGCGGTGCTGATCACGCGTGGCAGCGACGGGATGGCGCTGTTCGAGAAGAACCGGCTGCCGATCCACATCCCGATCTTCGGCAGCGATCAGGTCAGCGACGTCACCGGCGCCGGCGACACGGTGATCGCGACGTTCACGCTGGCGCTCGCGGCGGGCGCGTCTCCGACCGAGGCGAGCCGGCTCGCGAACTTCGCCGCCGGGGTCGTGGTGATGAAGCAAGGCACCGCGACCGTGTCCGCCGCGGAGTTGCAGGACGCGGTGCGCTCGACTTCGCGCGCGTGAGGCCCGCGGCGGAGAAGATCCTCACGCTCGACGCGGCGCGCGAGCGTGCTCTGGGGGCTCGCCGCGAGGGTAAGACCGTGGCGCTCGCCAACGGCTGCTTCGACGTGCTGCATGTCGGCCACATCCGCTACCTGCAGGGCGCCAAGGCCGAGGCCGACCTGCTCGTGGTCGGTTTGAACGGCGACGCGTCGGTCGCCCGGCTGAAAGGCGCCGGACGGCCGATCCTCGAGGCAAGCGAGCGGGCGCTGCTCGTCGCGGCTGTGAGAGCGGTGGACGCGGTGGTCGTCTTCGAGGAGGACGACGTGGCCTCGCTCTTGCTCGCGCTCCGGCCCGACGTCCACTGCAAGGGCACCGACTACACGCCCGAAACAGTCCCCGAGCGGGAGGTGGTGAAGTCCTACGGCGGGCGCGTCGCGATCGTCGGCGATCCCAAGGACCACGCGACGCGGACGCTGCTCGACCGGATCCGCGGTTGAAGGTCTTGATCGTCCGGCTGTCGTCGATCGGCGACGTCGTGCACACGCTGCCGGCGCGGGCCGCCCTGGAGCGGGCCGGGCATCGCGTCTCGTGGCTGGTCGAGCCCGCGGCGCAGCCGCTGCTCGACGGCGGCAGCGTCCGCGTCTTTCCGCTGCCGAAGGCCAGGGCCTTCTCACTCGGCGCGGCACGCGCGACGCTCTCAGCACTGCGTGCCGAGTCGCACGACGTGGCGCTCGACTTCCAGGGTCTGTGGAAATCGGCGGCCTGGGCGCGCCTCTCGAGCTCGTCGCGCACCATCGGTTTCGGCGCGGCGTTCCGTCGCGAGCCGCCGTCGTCGCTGCTGCTGGGCGAGCGCGTCGAGCAGCCGGCGCTGGCGGTCCACGTGATCGACAAGAATCTTGCTCTCTTGGGCGCGCTCGGCATCGAGGCGATCGGCACGCGCGAGTTTCCGCTGCCCGCCGACGCGCGCGCCGCGGATCGAGTCGAGGCGCAGCTGAAGCAGCGCGGCATCGGGCCTTTCGTCGTGCTGAACCCGGGCGGCGGCTGGGCCAACAAGGTCTGGCCGGCGGAGCGGTTCGGCGCGCTCGGCGCTGCGCTGCGCGCCCGCGGCTATTGTCCGCTGGTCAGCTTCGGTCCTGGCGAAGGGCCGCTCGCCGATCGCGTGATCGCGGCATCGAACGGCAGCGTCGCACGCGGCTTCCCGACGACGCTGCTCGAGCTGCTCGAGCTGCTACGCCGGGCCCGGCTGGTGGTCGCCGCCGACACCGGTCCGTTGCACATGGCCTGCGCGCTCGGCACGCCGGTCGTGGGTCTCTACGGCCCCACCGATCCGGCGCGCAACGGTCCCTTCTCGGCGGCTGACGTCGTGGTACGCAAGGTTCCGGCGTGCGCGCCATGCCACAAGCGCGCCTGTGCCGAGCACGACGGGATCATGGCGACGCTCGCCGCCGACGAGGTCGTGGCCGCGATCGAGCGCCGGCTCTCGTGAAGCTGTCGGGCATTCGCGTCGGCGTCGGGTACGGCGTCTTCGCGCTGGTGCTGTTCCTGGCTCGGCCGACGCTGGAATCGCTCGCGTTCGCGGCGCCGATCGCGGCCGCCGGCGAGGCGATCCGGATCTGGGCCTCCGGCCATATCGAGAAAACGCTCGCTCTCGCCACCGGCGGGCCGTACGCGTTTAGCCGCAACCCGCTGTATGTCGGCAGCGTGCTGTTGGCGCTCGCCGCCGGCGTCGCCAGCGCGAGCCCGTGGGCGGTGGCGGCGCTCTTGGGGTACTTCGGGGTCTTCTACCCGAGCGTGATTCGCGAAGAGGCGGCGTTCCTTCGCACGAAGTTCGGCGCCGAATACGCTCTGTGGGAACGCGAAGTGCCGCTGTTTCTGCCGCGTCCGACGCCGCGCGGGCCGAAGGCCTCGCGCTTCCAGTGGTCGCGCGTCGCGCGCAACCGCGAATGGCGAACGCTGGCCGCGCTGCCGCTGGCGTTCGCGCTCCTGTGGGCGCGCGGAAAGTACTTGCCGTGACGAGGTCGCAGGTGCCCCGAGGCTATGGCCAACAGGGCGCCCCGTCCCGTGCTGGCGTGGTGGCGGCCGGCGCTCTTGTCAGACCGATCACCGGCTCTTCTGCCGCTCCAGCCTCGCGGCCACGACCGGCGGGCCGCCAGCCATCACACGCGGGGCCGTTCTGGACCATGCGCGTGTCGGCGCTCACCGTATAGCCGTTCAGGTACTGCGCGCCCGCGTTCCCGTAGTACTTGCCGTGCTTGAGCGCCGCGTCGTGCACCTTGATGATCGCATCCTGATAGCGAGGATCGTCCTGACTCCAGCCGGAGAACTGCGACAGGTCGTTGTTGCCGAGGATGACGGCGTCCACGCCGTGGGTCGCGGCTATCTCGTTGGCCATCGCCACGCCTTCGAGCGTTTCGATCATCACCGTCACCAGCATGTTGTCGTTGATCGTCGCTCGATAGTTCATGCCCGGAGCGTTCCAGAGCTGGCCATAAGCACCGCCGCCGGCGCTCCGGCGGCCGAACGGTGGATAACGGGAGAAGCGGGCGGCATCGCGCGCTTCCAGCGCGTCGTCGACCGTGGGAACGATGATCCCGAGAGCGCCGAGATCGGTGGCCTTCTGAATGCTCGACTCGAGCGCGTCCGGCATCCGGACCATCGGGGCGGCGCCCACGCGAGGGCAGGCCATCAGCATCCGCCGCACCTCGTCGTAGGACATCGTGCTGTGCTGCATCTCGAACCAGATGTAATCGAAATGCTTGCCGACCTCGCAGTACAGCTCGGGGTCGTAGCTCGAAATCGTGTAGCTGGTGATCTGTTTGTCCTGCAACAGCCGCTCTTTGGCTCGGTTGTAGAGCGGCCGCGGCGTCGCAGGATTCATCAGGGCCTTCACCTGCCAGCCCCAGCCGCGCTCGTCGGCCTTCGCGGGCGTCAGCGTGCCGCCAATCGGAGCGCCGCGAATCCCTGCCCCGGGGGGCGACTGCCCCGTGCCCTGTGCTGCCGGCAGGACCATCGCGAGCATCGCGGCAGCGCACACTGCCAATGTGAAACGTAGTCGGTCCACGGCAACCTCCCTGGAACGGTCTGGCCGACCTGAAACGCGCCCACGTCGGAACGAACGCAGCATCATCGCACAGGAAAATGGTCTATTTCGGCGGCAAGACCGGCACCAGCGCCGACAAGACCAGACTGCCGCCGACCGGCTCATAGTTCTGCTGCCACATCGCTCCCCTCGGGTTCGAGTTCGGAGATGATGGCACCTCTTCGTGCTACGGTCTCCCCGCGAATTGCAGGTGCACGTAGTCATGCGCCTTTCCCGTCTTGTGTGCTGGTCTCTCGGCGTTGCGCTCGTCGGCCTGTGCGGCCCGCCGGCCATCGCCCAACCCGTCACGACGTCGGACCTCGAGAATGCCGCCCGCGACAACTCGTCCTGGCTGACGTACGGCCGCGACTACTACGGCCAGCGCTTCGTTCGGATGCCGGGGATCACGCCCGCGAACGTCGGCCGGCTTCGCCCAGCCTGGGTGTTCGCGACCGGCGGCGACAACCGCGGTTTGCAGGCGACCCCGCTCGTCCACAAGGGCGTGCTCTACCTGTCCGCCGACCAATCGCGCGTGTTCGCCCTCGACGCGCGCACCGGCCAGCAGAAGTGGAGCTACGACCCGAAGATCGGGAAGGACGTCGAGCGGGTGTACTGTTGCGGCTCGAACAACCGCGGCGTCGCGCTCTGGGGCGAGCTCGTGTTCGTGGGCACGATGGACGCCCGGCTGATCGCCTTGAATAAAGACACTGGCGCGGTGGTCTGGGACACCCGGGTCATCGAGTGGGAAAAGGGCTACAGCATCACCGGGGCGCCGCTGGTCGTGAAGGACATGGTCTTGACAGGCGTGGCCGGCGGCGAGTTCGGGATTCGCGGGTTCGTCAAGGCGTTCGACGTGAAGACCGGCGCGTTGCGCTGGACCGCTTACGCAATCCCCGGCCCCGGCGAGCCGGGCAACGAGACCTGGCCCGGCGACACCTGGAAGAACGGGGGCGCCCCGACCTGGACGACCGGCGTCTACGACCCGAAGCTGAACCTCGTCTACTGGAACACCGGCAACGCCGCCCCCTGGAACTGCCATCTGCGCAAGGGCGACAACAAGTGGACCGCGTCGACGATCGCTCTCGATGCCGATCGCGGCACGATCGCGTGGGGCTATCAGTACACGCCCAACGACTGCTGGGACTACGACGCCGTCAGCACTCCGGTCCTGGCGGACGTGACCCTCGGCGGCAAGGGACCGGTGAAGGCGCTCTTCCACCACGACAAGAACGGCTTCTTCTACGCGCTCGATCGCACCAACGGGAAGTTCCTTTACGGTGAGCCGATCGTTCCCGGCATCAACTGGGCGCGCGGTCTCGATCCCATTACCGGCCGCCCCGACGTGAACCCGGACATGGTGGCTCAGACCGGCGGACCCGAGGTCGGCCCGATCATCCCCAGCCTCGAGGGTGGCATCGACTGGCAGCCGCTGGCCTACAACCCGGATCTTGCCACCCTCTATTTCATGTCGAACCAGTGGGCGATGGGCATGAAGTTCTGGCCCGAGGGCAAGCTCCAAGCGCCCGCCGACGGTGAGTGGTACCTGGGTGCCGACTATCAGCAGTATCTTTCGAGCGAGCGTCCCGGGAACTTCGTCGCCTTCGACGTGGTGCGGCGCAAGGTCGTGTGGCGAGCGGTCAGCCCGGCGCCCTTCTGGGCCGGCGCCTTCGCCACCTCGACCGGGCTCGTCTTCACCGGCGACATGCGCGGCCATTTCATGGCGCTCGATGCGCGCTCGGGAGCGCTGCTCTGGGAGTTCCGCACCGGCTCGGGAATCATCGGCAGCCCGATCACCTATGAGCTCGACGGCCGGCAGTACGTGGCGGTCCCCTCCGGCGGGATCGGCGGCGACATGACCTTCTATTACAAGGAACCCAAGGCCGGGAACCTGTGGGTGTTCGCTCTCGACGCCGCGGCCCCCTTGGGCGTCGCCGCCCAAAACAACCTCACCACCCGCATCGGCGGCCTGCCCAGGGTCGGAGAGCCGGGCAGCACGCTGGGCGGCCGCGTCCTGCCGGGATACGGCTTTCCACGGAGCGAAGGCCGGGAGCCCGTGAAGGGAGAGGCCCCGCCGCAGCCCACGTCCGCCACACCGTCGAGCTCGAGTCCCGCGACCGAAGACGCGACCGCCCGAGGCGAGCAGCTCTATCGCGCGCGCTGCTTCGGCTGCCACCAGGCGGGCGGCGGCTCCGGGACCAGTCTCTTTCGAACCACGATCGGCCCCGCCCGGTTCAAGGAAGCGGTGGTCAAGGGGCGGGCCGGCACGACGATGCCGTCCTTCGGGGCGCTGCTCTCGACCGACGACATCTGGGCGATCTTCGACTTCGTTCTCTCTCGCGACCGTCTCGAGTGATCTGGACCCCATCGTTGGGGCCAGCCAGCTGACGCCCATTTCTTCACGCTCTCGCACACCGCGATCGTGGCGCGCGAACATGGGCTGCCTGCCGTCGTCGCGGCGGGCAATGCCACATCGAGGTTGAGAGACGGCGAGGAGCTGATCGTCGACGGCCATCGCGGTACCGTGCGCCGATGCGCTGGGGCATGAATCGGCCAAGGCATTGCTCCGTCGTTCCGCCGGTATGATCCGCAAATGGCCACGACACTGCTCGACGAAGCCCTCGACGGCTGGCGGTTCGCGCGCGAGGGCGTGATTGCCGAACTCGCAAACATCCCTGCCGGCTCGTTCGATTTCAGCCCTGCCTCGGGAGTGCGGACGGTCGCCGAACTGGCCCGCCACCTCGTCGAATCTGGCGCCGTCATGGTGGGCGAGCTGACTCGTCCCGACGGTAATTTCACTCGCCAGTCTTATCCGGAATTCCTGAAGGAGTACGCGAGCGGCCTCGACCCTCGCCAGGACAAGGACGCCCTGATCGGACTGCTGCGCAGCAGCCTCGAGGCTGGAACCGCGAAGTTCCGACAAACCGGCGACGTCCTGATGCTCCAGCAGATCATCCAGTTCAACGGCCAGCCGGCCACGCGTCTGTCGTGGATGAGCCACGGCATCGCGCACGAGGAATACCACCGCGGCCAGCTTTGCGTCTACGCGCGTTTGCTCGGCCTGGTCCCGGCGCTCACGAAACTGATCCACGGAAGCTGACGCCGACCGGGCCGGCTCTGCCGTGACGCGATAGAGTACGCGTCCGCTACGGAGGTGGCCGTGAATCCTTCCCACTCGCTCGCGCTCGTCGCCGCGCTCTCGCTGGCAAGTCTCCCCGTCGCGCCCCCGGCCGGCGCCGCGATCCCGACGCCTGAGGCGTACTTCGGATTCAAGATCGGGGCCGATCAGAAGCTCGCGCGCTGGGACAAGATCGTGGCGTACTTCCAGGAGGTCGCGAAAGCCAGCGACCGCGTGCGCTATCGCGACCTCGGCAAGACCACCAACGGCAATCCGTTCGTGGTGCTGGAGATCGCATCGCCGTCCACGCTCAAGGACCTCGACCGGCACAAGAAGCTCTCGCGCCGGCTCTATTTCCAGGACGGCGTCCCGACCGACGCCGAGCGCGCGGAGCTGCAACGCGACGGCAAGGTGGTGCTGCTGATCACGACCAACATCCACTCGACCGAGATCGGCGCGTCGCAGATGGTGCTGGAGCTGGTGCACGAGCTGGCGACCAGCGACGAGCCGCGCGTCAAGAAGATCCTCGACAACGTGATCTTTCTCTTACTGCCGAGCCTGAACCCGGACGGCCAGATCATGGTGACCGACTGGTACAACAAGAACGTGGGTACCGAGTACGAAGCGAGCCCGCTGCCGCGGCTCTATCACCCCTACGTCGGTCACGACAACAACCGCGACATGTACATGTTCACGCAGAAGGAAAGCCAGATGACGGCACGGCTCCTCTGGCACGAGTGGTTCCCGGCGGTCTGGCTGGATGAGCACCAGCAGGGCCCGGCGGGCGCGCGCATCTTCACGATGCCGGCCACCGACCCGATCAACCCGAACGTGCACCCTCTGGTCTATCGCTGGAACGCGCTGCTCGGCCAGCGACAAGCCGCGGCGCTCGAGTCGGCCGGCAAGGAAGGCATCATCTACAACTCGACGTACACCAACTTCTGGCAGGGCGCGATGGCCTGGAGCGGCTGGTGGCACAACCAGATCGGCATGCTGACCGAGGTCGCCAGCGCGCGGATTGCCTCGCCGACCGAACAGAGAAAGGCGATCCTCGGCACGCCGACGCCTCCGCAAACCGAGGACTTCCAGGGCCAGCAGCGCCGAATGCTGGAGAACCCCGACGAGCCGCTGCCGCCGCCGCGCGACGTCATGCCGCGCACCGAGTACCCGCGGCCGTGGCTGGGCGGGCGCTGGACGCTGCGCGACATCGTGGACTACGAGCTGATCGCGACCTGGGCGCTGCTCGAAGCCGCCGCCGACCAGCGCGACGTGCTGCTGCGCGACGTCTTCGAGATCAACCGACTCACTATCGAGAACGGCAAGAAGGGCGATCCCGCCGCGATCCTGATCCGCGCCGACAAGGCCCACGATCCCTATGCGCTGCGCACTCTCGTCGACAAGCTGCGCCAGGCCGGCGTCAAGATCATGCGCGCCTCGGCCGAGTTCGAAGCCGACGCATCGAAGCAGCCGGCCGGGACCTACGTGATCCCGATGGACCAGGTTTTCGCGCGCTACGCCAAGGACATGCTCGAGAAGCAGACGTACCCCGAGGTGCGGCGCTCGCCGACCTCGCCGCCCGAGCCTCCCTACGATGTGAGCGCGTGGTCTCTCGGGATGCTGGTCGGCGTGGAAGTGGCCTTCGTGAAGAAGCCGATCGCCGGCGCCGCTCTTCAGGAAGTGAAAGACGGCGACTGGCCTGCGCCCGGCGTTGCGACCGCGGGCACGCTGGCGTTCGACCACTCGGGCACCGGTTCGATCCTCGTCGTGAACCGCTTCTTGAAGGACGGCGTCAACGTCGTGTTCGCCGGCGGCAAGGACCCGCGCTTCGTCGTCTCGGGCGCGTCGCGCGATCGCGTGGAAGCCGCAGCGAAGGAGTTCGGCGTCGCGTTCCGCGCCGATGCCGGTGGCAAGGGCGTTCCGGTTCGCCCGCGCCGCATCGGGTTCTATCAGCCGTGGACGGCCAACATGGACGAAGGCTGGACCCGCTGGGTGCTCGAGCAGTACGGCTTCGCCTACACGACGATCCACAACGCCGACGTGAAGGCCGGCAAGCTCAAGGACAAGTTCGACGTGATCCTGCTCGCCGACCAGTCGGCGAGCAGCATCAAGGATGGTCTCGACTACAAGGTCATCCGTCCCGAGTACAAGGGCGGCATTGGCCAGGACGGCATCAAGAACCTGGTCGATTTCGTGGGCGCGGGCGGAACCGTGGTCGCGATGGGCGCGAGCGGCGATCTCCTGATCGAGAACCTGCCGATCCCGGTGAAAAACGCCAAGCGCGGCCTCACCCGCGAGCAGCACTTCGCGCCCGGCACGATCCTGCGCCTGCAAGTCGACACGACCCACCCGCTCGGCGCGGGCCTCCAGAAGGAGACCTACGGCTTCTACAACAACAGCCCGTTCTACGAGCTCAGCGACGGCTTCGCCTCGCAGAAGAACGCGGTGATCGCGCGCTATCCCAACACCAACATCGTGGCGTCGGGCTGGCTGAGGGGCGAGGACCTGATGGCCGGCCGCGCCGCCGTGGTCGCGATCGACCTGAACCCCGGCCGTGTCGTTCTCTTCGGCATCCGCCCGCAGCACCGCGCCCAGACGCTGGCGACCTTCCCGTTGCTCTTCAACGCGCTCCTGGGGTTTTGATCTCCGGGCCGCGAACCGATGAAGATCAGAGATGTGATTAAGATGCTGGAAGGCGCGGGTTGGGTACTCGATCGGACGCGCGGCAGTCATCGCCAGTACGTGCGTCCGGGACAGCCAGGTGTCGTCACCCTGCCCGGAAAGCCGGGAGACGATTTGCCGAAAGGTACGTTGCAGAACGTCCTGAAGCAGGCCGGGTTGAAGTAAGGAGCACGCGATGCGATACGTGGTTGTTTTCGAGAAGGCAGTCGAGAACTGGGCGGCCTACAGCCCCGACGTCCCAGGATGTGTGACAACCGGAATCACCCGCGACGAGGCGGCGAGTAACATGCGCGACGCGCTCGAGTTCCACGTCGACGGCTTGCGCCGCCAGGGGTTGCCGATTCCCGAGGGATCAGCGGGCGAGCGTGTCGAGGTCGAGATCCTCGAAGTCGCCTGACCGCAGCCGGATACCCGCCTCGACCGACAGTAGATTCGCGCCTGGTTGTCCGCGCCACTTGACCTCGGTACAGGAAGCGGCCGAAGCAGCCCGTCTTGTAGGTTCGTCGCGCGGACGCGCTCACGCTCGAGTGACTCGTCAACGAACAGCTCAAGGACAGGGCCGACGTCCGGGAGACGCGAACGCTGATCGTGCTCTCGACCGCGAAGGAGAGCCCCCGGCTGCCACTGCCGCCCTCCGCGCCGGCGCGCAAGCCGAATGCGCGACGGTCGGAGAGGCAGCGCTAGAGCCGTCGGTCGAGATCGCACGGGGTTCCGCCGCGGCTCGTTCGGCGCTGCCTCGCGACGATGAGCCCCGGCCCGGCCGGAGTGGCACCGATTCTCGACGAGCAGTGCCGTCATCAGGTGCGTCTCACCCTCACACGCATGGCTTGTGACGTCTTTGCCGTGGGTTTCGTCGTGGACCACGCTCGCTCTCGCCGGTTCGCTGATGTTCTTCCGAGAGATGGGAAGGCCAAATCTCTGGGTCTTGTTCCTGGTCGTCTTCGAGGTGTTCTTCGGCCTTCCCCTGGTTCACTTGCTCCGTTGGCCGAAGTGGCCGTTTCGGCTCCAGCCCCGGATCGTGCCGTATTTCGCGCGCCGGCTCGGCGAGTTCGGGGGGAAGACGTCCGCGGCGTTCCGGAGGGGCCGAGGCGTTTACACACAGATCGTCGCACTCGACCGGCTCGCCGGCGCTCGGGGAGTCCGGCCCCTCTCGGCTTTCGGTTTTGCCGACGATCACTACGAACAGCCGGTCCATTGGTATCCGGCGGCCGAGGGTCTGAGAACGGTCCAAGCGCTGCGGCAGGTGTGTGCTGAAGGAGCGCTCGCGGCGCGCGACGTCCCGGAAGACCTCGACGCGCTGGCTGCCGTCCTGCGTGCCGCCGCCGATGAGAGCGTGGAGTTCAGCCTGGTCTTGCGCCTCTACAAGAAGGACAGCCTGAGTTCGTGATGAACCAGGAGGAGCGGCAGGGCCGGTTCTGGTAGGTCGCCTACGGGGGTGAAATGACGAGCCTGGACGACGCGGGGCGAGCGTCAGGATCGAAGGTGGCTGTGCTCAGCCGGCCTGGATCTCGCGCCCCTCGTCGTCTACCGGCTGGGTGCTCGAGCAGTACGGCTTCGCCTCGCAGAGAAACGCCGTCATCGCCCGCTATCCCAACACCAACGTCGTGGCGTCGGGCTGGCTGAGGGGCGAGGACCTGATGGCGGGCCGCGCCGCGGTGGTCGCGATCGACTTGAACCCCGGCCGTGTGGTTCTCTTCGGCATCCGCCCGCAGCACCGCGCGCAGATGCTCGCGACCTTCCCTTTGCTGTTTCCACGCGCTCCTGGGGTTTTGATTTGGAACACTCGGGAAAGCCGAGTCAATCGGCGTCGGTCACGATCAGCACTACGTTCGAGCTCCCGATCTGAAACTCGCCGCGGTCCTCGAGCTCATGCTCCCTGATGCGCTGGCCGCCGACGAACGTACCGTTGGAACTCTCCAAGTCTCTGAGCGTGAACCGAGTGCCATGGCACTCGACGATCGCATGCGCCCGCGAGACCTCTACGTCGGCCAGCTCGATGCTCGCCCCGCCGCCAGCGCCTTCGCGGCCGATCAGCACGGTCGGATGCTCGAGCACGTACACCTCGCCGGAGCGAGGGCCCGAAAGGAACGCCAGGCTGACACGCTTGCCGGGGGGCAGGCCGAAACCGACACCGGCTCTTGCAGCAACTTGGGTTCCAGCTGCCGCCCCCGGCGACACTACCGCGGCGGGAGGTGGAACCGGTGCCGCAGGCACGCGCTCCTGCTGGAGCGCATGTCGCGGCGGGCGTCCATCGAGGACATCCTCGATGTCTTCGGCGAGAGCCTTCGCGCTCGGGCACCGCCGAGAGGGGTCCTTTGCGACGGCGAACGCCACGAGCCCATCGATGCTGGGCGGGATGCCTTGGACGACCCGACTCGGGGGCCGAGGCTCCTCGTAGGCGAGCCGCATCACGATCTCGGAGATGTTCTTGCCCGGGAACGCCCGGAGGCCGGTGAGAACCTCGTACAGGATGCTGCCCAGCGAGAACACGTCGCTACGGGCGTCCGCCCCCGCCTCGAGGGCCTGTTCGGGGGCCATGTAAGACGGGCTGCCGAAGACCTGACCCTGGCTGGTGAGCTGCGAGGCCGCGAGCTTGGCCACTCCAAAGTCCATGATCTTCGGATCTCCCGAAGCGAGGACCATCACGTTGGCCGGCTTCATGTCGCGGTGGACGATGCCCTGGTTGTGCGCGTGGTGCAGGGCGTCCGCGAGGCGGCCGACGAGACGAAGCGCGGCTCTCCACTCGAGGCGTCCGCCCTCCGCGAGCAGCTTCTCCAGCGTTTGGCCGCGCAAGTATTCGAGAACCATATAGGGGGTCTGGGTGGAGGGGTCGACGCCCACCTCATGGACCACGACGATGCAAGGGTGCTGTAGCGTCGCGGCCGCACGCGCCTCCTGCTGGAAGCGCTTCTCGAACTGGGCTCGATGCTCTTCAGGGATCGACGCCGTCAGCGACATCGTCTTGATCGCAACCGGGCGCATCAGCGTGTCGTCGCGTCCCTCGTACACGATCCCCATCGCGCCGCGCCCGATCTCCCGCACGATCTCGTAGCGGCCGACGCTCTTGGGAAGCGGCGTGCCCGCCATCACTGCCACTCCAGCGACAGACTCTTCCTGAGCGCGATCGTGGTGAGCTTGGCCTTCAAGCGAAACGTGCCGCCGGACTCGAAGTTGGCGTACGAACTCTCCGTTTTCACGCTGTCTTCCCAGGCCACCTGTACCCGCACCTCGCGCCGCCCGGGAGCGACCTCCAACGTGTCGGAATGGCGGCCCTTGTGGAACTTGATGCCGGCAATGTCCCGAGTCACACGGCCGCCGATCTTCTCTTCCACGACAGGCTCGTCGTCCACCCACACACGCAGGATCCCGCTCTTGAGAGAGTGCTCGAAGTCGATCAGAAGGCGTGCGGGCGCGACCGCGAGCTTCGCCTTCTTGGCTTCTTTGTCTTGCCGATCCTCGTTGCTCCCCTTGCTCCGTTCGTCTTTGTCTTGCTTCCGCACTTCAGCGCGCGCGATCGAGGACGGTGGAACAGGTGAAGGGGGTGTCTCTCCCGGGTCGCTCGCCCCCATCTCCGGGGATGGCGTGGCGCTCGGGGCCGGCGTGATCAGCGGCGTCGCAGGAACGCGCCGAGCCACCGGGGCCGGCGATGGCAAGTCGTTGGAGCGCAGCAGCAGCACGCCGCCGATGAGGCCGGCCGCCGCCACGACGCCGGCCACCACGCCCACGGTGAGGCCGCTTCGCGCCGGGGAACCCGTCGTGCTGGCTGCCGCGATCCTCGCTGGAGTATGGGCTGCGGGCGCAGGTCTGATCACGGTGCCCTGGGCCTGCACCGCGGGCTGCCACCCGGACTGACCGCGAGGAGGGCGCCCGGCGAGCACGTCTTCGATGTCGTCGGTCAGCGCAAGGCCATCGGGGTAGCGACGCGCGAGGTCTTTGGCCAGACAGCGGGCGAGCAGGTAGTCGATGGGCACGGGCAGCCCGTGGCTGACCACGGTCGCCAACTCGGGCTCGCGGCTGACGATTTGGAAGACGATCTTCGTAACGCTCTCGCCAGCGAACGCCTGACGGCCGGTGAGCATCTCGTAGAGCACCGAGCCGAGTGAAAACAGGTCCGACCGCCCGTCGACGGGATGGGCGAGCGCCTGCTCGGGCGACATGTAGAGCGGCGTGCCGAGGAACTGCCCCGACGCGGTGAGCTGCGACGTCTCGATCTTGGCGATACCGAAGTCCATGATCTTCGGCTCGCCCGACGGCAGCAGCATGATGTTGGCAGGCTTGATATCGCGATGCACGACCCCGACGGCGTGGGCATGCTGCAGAGCAGCCGCGACACGCTGCGCGATCCGCAGTGCCTCCCGCCAGTCCAGGCTGCCGCGCGCTTTGAGGGCCTGGTCGAGCGTCTCTCCGCGCAGCAGCTCGAGGGCCATGAAGAGCGCTCCGGAATCCGCGTCCCGGCCGACATCGTGGACGACCAGGATACCCGGATGCGAGAGGCGCGCCGCCGCGCGCGCCTCGGCGAAGAACCGCTGTTCGAAGCTCTGTCGAACTTCCTCAGAAGGACTGAATCCGAGCTGAATGACTTTGAGGGCGATGTCGCGGCTGAGGACAGGATCATGGGCTTCGTACACGACCCCCATCATTCCTCTGCCCAGCTCGCGGCGGATCTCGTACCGACCGATCGCAGACGGTACTGGCGCTGACACCGCGACTATTATCTATCGTCTAGATCCAGGGGAGAGTCCTGTCACTTTGTGACGTGTGTCACCACAAGGAGGGACGCCTTTCGCCGATGATTGCCTGGTTATCCACGACCTTCCCAATTTCATCGATTGCCACGGAGGGTCAAAACGCGTTTCTGTCCTCACCGATCCAGGGGTCAATCATGAAATCCATTCACGGTCCGATGCGAGGGTTGGCGGCGCTGGCCGCGGCTCTCGTTCTCTCAGCCTGCAACGCAGACCGCCCGCTCCAGCCAGCGTCGATTCCGGAGACGCCGGCCAGCTACGACGGCGGGGCCACAGCAATGGCGGGCCAGCCGAAGGTGACGATCTGCCACAAGGGTGAAACGCTGAGCGTCGCGCAGCCGGCGGTCCAGGCGCACCTCGGCCACGGCGATAGCCTCGGCCCCTGCGGGCCTTCACCCTCGCCATCGCCCACCGGCTCCCCGAGCCCGTCGCCTTCTCCGAGCCCATCGACCTCTCCTGGCATCACGTGCAGCGGTCCCGGCCCGGGTTATTGGGCCAACTGGCGCAACCAATACACGGAGACACAGTTCGCGACGCTGCTCGCCGGCACGATTGCGTTGAATGCTGCCCAGGCGAACATTTACCTGACCAGCGTGGGCTGCGATGGCGCCGACGCGCTGGCTTGCATGCGGCGCTTTCTGCTCGCCAACCAGCTCACGCTCAACTTGGCGCAACACCCGGAGCTGCCGAGTTCGAAGGGCGTGACCCTGACCCTCTCATGCACCGCGACCGGTGTGCAGGGCACGCTCGGCGAGTGGATCAGCCGGGCCCTGGCCATCCTGCTCGATCCGACCTCCTACACTCGCGAGCAGATCCTCGAGGTGAAGGACGCCTTGGCGGCTTTCGGCGAGAACTAGGATCGCCCGGTCTCTTACAGACTTTTTCATTCTTCCTAGGCGCAGAGGGTCGTCGGGCGGATTGGGGCTACGGTAAGCTGGAAACTGTGGTCAGCGCCGTGAGCCGGCGCAGAGTGAACGATGCCCGTGAGATGACGACTCGCTGTCCGACCTGTGGCTCAGCGTTCGAGCTCCCCCGTGAGCACGGGGCCACCGTCCGGTGTCCCCAGTGCGCGCGTGTCGTGATCGTGGGTTGGGCGGCGGAGCCGCCGCCTACGGCGGAGGCACCCCGCGACCCGAGCACGGAAGCTTTCCTCGAGCCGCTCAAGCCGGCGGAGGATCCGACTCAGATCGGAGTGGCGTCGCAGACGCTGTCCCTGCCCCACGGAAAACGGGTGTCGCTTGCTATCCTGTCGGGCCCCCGCAAGGGCGATGTCGTCGTTTTCAGCCGCCCACGCGTGACCCTCGGCCGGTCCGGCGCCGACGTCGAGATTCCTGATCGCGACGTTTCAAGGAGCCACGCGGCGGTGGAATGCTATGGCGGCCGGATCATGCTGCGGGACCTGGGAAGCCGGAACGGGACGTTCGCGGGCGACCAAGGCGTGAGCCAGCGCGAGATACAGAACGCCGACGAGTTCCGCCTGGGACGCACCAAGTTCGTGCTGCTCGTTACGGATCTCTGAGTGCGGGCGTTCTGCATCCGCCGAGCTTTCTGAGGGATGTCGCCTTCGAGCCGCCTGGGACGCTACGAGATCCTGAGGCTCCTCGGCCAAGGGGGCATGGGCGCCGTCTACAAGGCGTCCGATCCTGTTCTGGATCGAGTCGTCGCGGTCAAGACGATCAATCCCGGCCTCGTCGGCGGCGAGCTGCGCGACGAGTACCTCGAGCGCTTTCGGCGAGAAGCGCGTGCGGCCGGCCGGCTCTCGCACCCGAACATCGTGTCCGTCTTCGATCTCGGTTTCGACGAAGCGACGGCGACGCCGTTCATCGTGATGGAGTACGTACCCGGCGTCTCGCTGGAAGCCGTGCTCACCGAGAACCCGATCCTGCCCGTCGACCAGGCGGTCGAGATCGTGGAGCAGGTGGGCTCTGCGCTGGAGGAGGCGCACCGTCACGGCGTCATCCACCGTGACATCAAACCTGCGAACGTCTTCCTGGACGACCGGGGCCGCGTGAAGGTCGGCGATTTCGGTGTCGCACGGCTCGAGGGCTCGGAGCTGACCCAGTCGGGCATAGGTATCGGCACGCCGGGCTACACCGCACCCGAGGTCCTACGCGGCGGAGTCGCCGATACCCGGAGCGACGTCTTCGCGTTGGGCGTGCTTGCCTACCGAGCCTTGACGGGCGAGCGCCCCTTCGACGGCGCCACTCGGGAGATACTGGGGATCGACATCCTCGAGCGCGAGCCGAGTCCGCCGAAGGCCGTCCGCGCAGAGATACCCGAGCCGCTCTCGGCTGCCGTAATGCGGGCCCTCGCGAAATCGCCGGATGCGCGGACGTCAAGCGCGCGGAACTTCCTGCGCGAATTGCGAACGCCTGCGGCGGCTCCGATGCCCACGCGCTCGATTGAACGAATCGACTGGCACGCCCGCCGCTGGATTCTCGTCACCGCGACGGTCGCTGTCGTATTGGCACTGGGCGCCGGAACCGTCCTGGCAGTTCGAGCGCTGCGGGAGCCGCAGGCGTCCAAGGCAGCGGCGCCTGTTGCGCCGCGCCGCAGCCCCGGGACCTCGCCCGGCAGCGACGTGAGCTCGCGCGCCAGTCCCGCGACAGCCCCAACCTCCCGTGCGTACCCTGAGACGGGGGCGGCCTCGGACGACGCTGCGAAGGCCGCCGACGAATCGTGGCGCGAAGACTCGAAGAAGGCCGAGGAGAGCGCCCGCGAGGACGACAAGAAGGCCGAGGAGAAGCAGCGGGAGCAGGACAACCGGACTCGAGAGAAGGGCCGCGAGCGCGAGAAGAAAAAGAAGAAGAACGAGGGGCGCTAGTAACGTAAGCGGGTCGTCGGCGAGGGCGGGTCTTCTTCTCGCCCGGGCGCCATTGGAGTTCGGCCCAGGTGACCAACGCTCCACCTCAGAGTGATCGTCGCTAGGATCAGCGCGCCGATGGTCCCGGCATGACCAACACCTCGACTAAGAACGGATCGACGCTGGTGCTCGAGGCGAAGGGGCAGGACTCCGCGCAGAATCAGACAAAACGTCGGTTCCTTGCCGCGTGGGTGGAAGCCGTGAACCAACACGGCGGCTTCGGCCGCTGGGACGCGGTCTGCTCCCGGCATCCGGCCGACGTTGCCGAGATCCTCGAAAGCAAGAGCGTCTTTCTTCTCGGCGGGTGTAATCAATCACTGCCTTCCTCGTCATCCCAGTGCCGGAACGTCTGAAGGAGGATGGTCTGCACGCTGTAGCCAGGGGGAAGACGTCCGAAGGGCCCGTCGGCCTCGAGAGTATCTTCGTCGAGCACCAGGCGCGGGTCTTCCGGGCGGCCTATCGGATCACGGGCAACCCACAAGACGCCGAGGACGTCCTCCAGTCGGTTTTCTTGCGGCTGGCCCGTTGGGACGAGGCCGCTCTCCCGCAGGAGAACCTGGCGAGCTACCTCTACCGGTCGGCCATCAACGCGGCTTTCGACCTGCTGCGCGCCCGCCAGCGAGCCGCGCTGGTGGGCCTCGACTCGGTCGAGGCAACGCTGTTCCAGGACGCGAGCGAAGGACCCGAGCGTGCGCAGGGGTCGGTCGAGGTCCAGTCGCGACTGCGCTGGGCGCTCGGCCGCTTGAAGCCCAGGCACGCCGAGATCTTCGCGCTCCGCTATCTGGAGGGCTACGGCAACAACGAGATCGCGCGGCTGCTCAGCATCTCTCGAGTGACGGTGGCCGTCGTCCTCCACCGCGTGCGCCACCGTCTTCGCAAGGACCTCCGGAATATGAAGGGAATCGGCCGATGAAGGAAGAGATCACGTTGGACGATGCGGTCGCTGCCGTTCGCGAGGACGAGCCGCCTGCCGGCGTCGCCGAGGCAGCGGCCGGCCGCGTCTGGGCTCGGGTCGCGCAGGAGACGAGTCTTTCGAAGGGACCGGTAGAGGCGATCCGCGGCTGTGCCGACGTGCAGGCGCTGCTGCCCGAGCATCGGCAGGGGACTTTGAGCGGACCGCGCGCGCTGCTCGTCGAGGACCACCTGAATGAATGCGCCGCGTGCCGAGCCGCCCTCCGCGGCGGCCCCCGCCTCGCGGTCCTGCCCTGGCGCGCCGCGACCTCTGCGGCGCAGCCCGCGCCACGGAGCCTGCGGCCTTACGCCGTGGCCGCGGCCGCGCTGCTTTCGACAGGCCTCGCGGCGCTCGGCGTGCAGCGGACCTTCTTCGCCGTCCCGCCGGGCCGCCGGGCCGCCGTGCAGTCCATCAGCGGCGTGCTGCAGCGCGTGGCCACGGAGGGGACACCGGCGCTCCAGCCCGGCCAGGAGGTGGGCGAGGCCGAGGCCGTGCGCACCGCGCGCGGATCGCGGGCGCACCTGAAGCTGCGCGACGGCTCGATCGTCGAGATGGGCGAGCGCGCGGAGCTGTCGGTGAGCGTTCGCGGGAGCGACACCAAGATCCGGCTCGAGCGCGGCAGCATCATCGTCCAGGCGGCCAAGCGCAAGAGCGGGCGCCTGCTGGTCGCCTCGAACGGCTGCACGGTGTACGTGACCGGCACGGTGTTCTCGGTGAACAGCGGCTTGAAGGGCTCGCGCGTGTCCGTGATCGAGGGCCAGGTGCGGGTCACGCGCGGCGGCGACGAGAAGTCGTTGCAGCCTGGCGAACAGTGGGCGACCGGCGCGGGCATGGGCAGCGTCCCGGTGTCCGAGGAGATCGGCTGGAGCCGCGACCTCGATCAACACCTGGCGTTGCTCGGCGAGATGAAGGCCCTCCGCGAGAAGTGGGCTTCGATCCGGATGCCCGGCCTCCGCTACGAGAGCCGGCTCCTGGGACTGCTGCCCGAGTCGACCGTGGTCTTCGCGAGCCTGCCCAACTACGGCCAGGCCCTCGGCGACGCGCATCGGTTGTTCGAGGAACGGCTCCAGCAGAGCGCGGTGCTTCGCGACTGGTGGAAGAAGGCCGACCCGGTTCAGCATGGCGGGCCCAGCCTGGCGACGGTGATCGAGAAGGTCCGCACGTTCTCGGACTTCCTGGGCGAGGAGGTGGCCTTCGCCGCGGTGGCGGAGGGCGGTGGCGCGCGTGGCCCCCGGCCGTTCCTGCTGGCCGAGTTGCGCCGCTCCGGGCTACGCGAGTTCATCGAGTCGGAGCTACCGGCGAAGCCCGGAGACGGCCCGCCGATCCGCGTTCTGGACGAGACGACGCTCGCCTCGGACGCCACCATCAAAGCGGGTGTGTACGTGTTGCTGCGGCCCGACCTGGCCGTCGTCTCTGCCGACCCGGGCGCTTTGCGGTTGTTCGCCGGCCAGCTCGCGGCGGTCGGCGGAGTGGAACGGACGGCCTTCGGCCAGCGTATCGCGGACGCCTATCGTGACGGCGTCGGCCTGCTGTTCGCGGCAGACCTGGCGCGGATCGCGGGCTCGGTGCAGAAACGCGGCGACGCCGCCAAGCTCCACGCGACCGGGATGGACGATCTCAAATACCTCGTGGTCGAGCGCAAAGAGCTGCTCGGCCGCTCCCACACCGAGGCCGTGCTGGCCTTCGCCGGCCCGCGCCGCGGGATCGCCTCCTGGCTCGCGGCGCCGGCCCCGATGGGAGCGCTGGACTTCGTGTCCGCGAACGCACAGGCGGCCTTCGCGTTCCTCACCAAGAGCCCCGCGCTGGTCTTCGACGACATCCTCGGCATCGCCAAGGGAGAGCGAGCCGCGGGCGCCCTCTCCGACTTGGAGTCCAAGCTCGACCTGCGGCTGCGCGACGACATCGCCGAGACGCTCGGCGGCGAGTTCGCGTTGGCGCTCGACGGCCCGATCCTGCCGACGCCATCCTGGAAGCTGGTGGCCGAGGTCTCCGATGCGGCGCGGCTCCAGCGGTCGCTGCAGGTGCTGGTCGGCAAGGCCAACGACGAGGCCGTGCGCGCGGGGCGCGAGGGCCTCCGGCTCGAGGCCGACCAGGCCGGCGGGCAGACGTACCATTCGCTGGTGAGTCGCGACCTGCCGTTCGAGATCCACTACACGTTGGCCGACGGCTACCTGGTCGCCGGGCCGAGCCGTGCGATCGTCATGCAGGCGCTGCGCACGCGCGAGACCGGGGAGTCGCTCTCCCATTCGCCGAGCTTTCTCGCGCTCTTCCCGGCCGGACGCCAGGACCACGTCTCCGGCCTCGTCTACCAGAACCTGGGCGGCGTCTTCGGGTCGCTGTCGGGGCTCAGCGGATCGGCGCCGCTGACCGAGGAGCAGCGGCGCTCGATGGACGCGCTCAGCCGCGACGCCAAGCCGACGTTGCTGTGCGCCTACGGCGAGGTCGACGGCATCCAGGTTGCCGGGATCGGTGGCGGATTGGACCTCGACCCGACCAGTCTGGCGTTGCCGTTGCTGCTGGAGCGCGGCCTCAAGGGAACGGCGCGGCATGCGGTTCCGTAATAGACAGCGTTGAGCCCCGTCATCGAGCTCGATCGTCTCGTCGTTCGGTTGGGAGGCCGCACCATCCTCGACGACCTCTCGGGGACCCTCTCCGGCAAGGCGATCGGCTTGCTCGGACCGAATGGCGCGGGCAAATCGACCTTGATCAACACGCTGCTCGGCTTCCATCCGGCGTCCTCGGGCACCGCCCGGATCTTCGGCAGCGACGTGGCCGAGGCCAAGTCGCTGCGGCGCCTGATCGGCTACATGCCCGAGAACGACGCCTTCCTCTCGCACGTTAGCGGCGTGCGCTTCGTGAGCTACATGGCCGAGCTGGCTGGCTTGCCGCCCGAGCAGGCCCTGGAGCGCGCCCACGAGGCGTTCTTCTACGTGGGCCTGGGCGAGGCGCGCTACCGCAAGCTCGGCACCTACTCGCTCGGCATGAAGCAGCTCGCCAAGCTGGCGCAGGCGATCGCTCACGGCCCACGGCTGCTGCTGCTCGACGAGCCGACGAACGGCCTCGATCCCCCGGCGCGGCTGCGGATGCTGAAGCTGATCCGGGAGATCCGCGACACCGGACAGACGCACATCCTGCTCTCGTCGCATCTGCTGCGCGACGTCGAAGAGTGCTGCGATGAGGTGCTGATCCTGCGGCGCGGGAAGGTGGCTGCGCTCTGCAACCTGGAGCAGGAGCGCCGCGCGAACCGAAAGTTCGTCGAGCTGGAGACCCTCGGCGTCAACGCCTCCTTCACCGGTGCGGTCGAAGGCCTCGGCTGCGAGTGTGCTATCTACCCGAACGGTTCGGGGATCGCGCGCGTCAAGGTCGTGCTCCCAGAGAAGACCGAGATGCGCGAGCTGTTCCGGCTGGCGGCCGAGCACGACGTCCAGATCCGCCGCATGAACTACCGCCGCGACTCGCTCGAGGACATCTTCCTCGCCGCGATGAAGGAGAACGGAGGCGTCGGTGGCGGTCTATAAGCGGTCCTACAAACCGTACGACGGACCGCTCACACAAGAGCGCACCCGCTTCCTGGTGCTGCCGCGCTACGCGTTCCAGGAGCTGTTCGAGTCGCGGATCCTGCCCGCCTTCCTGGTGCTGTGCCTGGTGCCATTCCTGGTCGAGCTGGCGCTCGTGTACGTCGCGAACAGCGCGCCCACCCGCGCGCTGCTGCATATCGAAGCGCCGCCGAGCGACTTCCTGCAGGTGCAGTTCTTCCTGATAGCACTGACCGTCCAGGGCTTCCTGGCGTTCTTCCTCACCGCGTGGGTTGCGCCGGTCCTGGTGTCGCCCGACCTGGTGAACGGTGCTTTGCCACTCTATCTCTCGCGCCCGTTCACGCGCGGCGAGTACGTGCTCGGCAAGGCGAGCGTGCTCGTCGGCCTGCTGTCGCTGATCACGTGGGTGCCGGTGGGGATCGTCTTCTCGGTCCAGGCGGGCCTCGCCGGAAGCGCCTGGCTCGCCGCGAACCTGCGCACGCTGGCGGCGATCTTCGGCGGGGCCCTGCTGTGGATTTCCGTGCTGACGCTCCTGGGTTTGGCGACGAGCGCCTGGATTCGCTGGCGGCTCGTCGCGAGCGGGGCTCTCTTCGGCATCTTCTTCATGGGCACAGCCTTCGGGGAAGCCTGGCGCGAGGTGCTGAAAAATCCCTGGGGGCGCCTCACCAACCTTCCCTACATGATCGGCATCATCTGGACCGATCTGTTCGGCTTCAACTCCCGCCGCACGCTCGCCCGCGAGATGCTGGACGACCGGCGCGCCGCCGACCTGCCGGTGTGGGCGGCCTGGCTCGCGCTGCTGGCCGTCTGCGCGCTTTGCATGTGGATGCTGAACCACCGCCTGCGGGCGCGGGAGGTCGTGTCGTGACGCCCGACCGCTCGATCGTCTTCGAGAACGTGTCGAAGTTCTACGGCGAGGTGCTCGGCGTCAACAAGGTACAGATAGCGCTCCCGCCCGGTGTGACGAGCCTGGTCGGCCCGAACGGCTCCGGCAAGACGACACTGATGAACCTGATGACGGGCCTGGTCCGGCCGACCCGCGGGCGCATTTCCATCCTGGGAATGGACCCGGGCGACCCGGAGCGCCTCTTCCGAAAGGTCGGCTACTGCACGCAGTTCGACTCTTTCCCGAGCGGCGCCACCGGCCGCTCGCTGCTGCGAGGCTGGCTTCGCCTGCACGGCCTCGCCGATCGAGAGATCGAGCCGCTGGTCGAGGAAGCGCTGGAGCGCGTCAGCATGACGGAAGCCGCCGATCGGAAGATCGCGGGCTACAGCAAGGGAATGCGGCAGCGGATCCGGCTGGCGCTGGCGCTCTCGCATCGGCCCGAGGTGCTGGTGCTCGACGAGCCGCTCAACGGCCTCGACCCGATGGCGCGCGCCGAGTCGCTCCAGCTCTTCGAGGGGCTCGGCAAGCAAGGGCTGCACGTGGTGATCTCGAGCCACATCCTGCACGAGGTCGACCAGATCTCCGACCACGTGGTGCTGCTCTCCTACGGCTACGTCGTGGCCGAGGGCCAGATCCACGGCGTGCGGACCGAGGTCACCGAGCACCCGATGCAGATCCTGGTGCGCTGCGACCGCCCGCATCTCCTGGCGTCGCGGCTCTTCGTCGCGGAGCACGTGGTGGAGGTCAAGCTGCATCCGGACGGCAAGGGCTTGCTGGTGCGCACCCGCGACGCCGCGGCCTTCCACCGCCTGCTGAACGGCGTGGTGCTGGAAGACCGGCTCGAGCTCGAGGCGATCGCGCCGGCCGACGACGACGTCAACGCCGTCTACCAATACCTGATCGGCAACGAATCGGAGTCGCTGTGAGCAGCGTCGCCCTGGCTCGCGAGTCCGGCGGACCGCTGCTGCGCCGGCAGCTTTCGGCGGTGATGCGTCTCGAGCTGGCCAAGGGTCTCTCGATCGGCCGCAGCCTTTGGTTGTTCTTGCTAGCCTTCGCTCCGCTGATCATCATCGGAGGACACGCGCTCAAGGAGCGCGGTTGCTCGCTCGAGCAGGAGACTTTGATCCTCGCGGCCATCGTGCAGATGTTCTACGTGCGCTTCGCGATCTTCTTCGGCTGCCTGGGACTCACGATTCGGCTGCTGCGCGGCGAGGTGGCCGAGAAGACCCTCCACTACGCGTTCCTGGCGCCGCTCCGCCGCGAACGGCTGATCGTGGGCAAGTTCCTGGCGGGCGCGCTGCTCGCCAGCTCGATCTTCGGCGCGGGCGTGCTGGGTTGCTTCGCCCTGATGTACGGCCATTTCGGCGCGGGTCGCGATTTCGTGTCGAACGGTCACGGCCTCGCCCAATTGGGCATGTACCTGCTCGTGACGACACTCGCCAGCATCGGCTACAGCGCGGTGTTCCTGGCGCTCAGCCTGCTGTTCAAGAACCCCGTCATCCCCGGGATGATCGTGCTCTTGTGGGAGCTGCTGAACGGCATCCTGCCCGTCTGGCTGAAGCGCTTCAGCGTGACGTTCTACTTGAAGCCGCTCTTCCCGGTGGCGCTGCCGCTCGAGGGCGTCTTCTCCGGCCTCTTCACCGTCGTGGCCGAGCCGACGCCGGCCTGGCTCGCGGTCACCGGCCTCTTGACCTTCGCGGGCCTGGTGGTGGTGTTCGCCTGCTGGCGGATCCGCCACTTCGAGATCAGCTACAGCACCGACTGAAGCGCCTCGGTTTGACGATGTAGCCACAAGCAGCTACATTGCCCGAATGAAGGCAGTTGGTGTCCGCGAGCTCAAAAACCGCCTGAGCGAGTACCTGCGCCTCGTCCGCAGCGGCGAGGAGATCCTCGTAACCGACCGAGGCGAAGTGATCGCCGAGCTGCGGCAGCCGAGCCCTCGTGTACAGCTCCCATACCCGGCACTGATGGATGCGGTGCGGCAGGGACGCGCGCGGATCGGCGTGGGTAATCACCCGGCGCTCTACCCCAAGATGAGCCCGCTGCTGCCGCCGGGGACCGCGGCCCGGCTCCTGGATGAGGAGCGGGGGCCGCGCTGAACGTTTACGCAGAATCGAGCGCGGTGCTCTCCTGGCTCCTGGACGAGCCGCGCTCAGACGAGATGCGCGACGCTCTGGCCGGAGCCGAGCTGGTCCTGGCCTCCACCCTCACGCTCGTCGAGTGCGACCGTGTGCTGATCCGTGCCGTGAACATGGGCGGCCTGGACGAGAG
>CAZVOI010001250.1:0-7000 GCA_964628275.1 uncultured Acidobacteriota bacterium
GTGAGCGGAACCGCGCACGACGTGGGCCAGGCGCAGGCGCGGATGGAGAACGCCGTCTACGGTTACATCACGCTCGAAACGCTCGCCGACCTCGGCGAGGAGCCGTACCTGGACCAACTCAAGATCCTGGTGAAGAAGGACGCCTTCGACGAAGCCCACGTGCGCCGGGTGGCGGAGCTGACCAAGAAGCGCGTGGAGAGCCTCGGGCATCCGGTGCGGCGGATGGACGTTCCGAAGCCGGGCGAGCACCCGCACGCAGCGATCATGGGCCTGCTGCTCTTGGCGCAGGCCGGCTTTGGTCTTTTTGCACTGCTCCTCAGCGGGGTCCTGGTCGTCAACCTGCTGACCGCGATCCTGGCCGCGCAGATCCGTCAGATCGGAATGATGAAGGCGATCGGCGGCGGGCGCAGGCAAATCGCGTCGATCTACCTGGCGCAGGCGCTGTGCCTGGGCGCGGCCGCCCTGTCGATCGCGATTCCCATCGGAATCGCGGGCAGCCGCGCGCTCAGCCTGTACATGGGCGGCTTCCTGAACTTCGACATCACCAGCCTGGCCGCGCCGGCGTGGGTCTACCTGCTCCAGATCGTGGTCGGTCTCCTGGCGCCGGTGCTGGCGGCAGCCTATCCGGTCATCAAGGGCAGCGCGGTGTCGGTTCGAGAAGCCCTCTCGGATTTCGGCGTGGCGCGAAGCCGTTTCGGCGCCAGCGCGTTCGATCGCGCGATTGCCGGCGTCGGCGGCGCGAGCCGGCCGTTGCTGCTCGCGATCCGCAACAGCTTTCGGCGGCGCACGCGTCTGCTGCTGACGCTCTCGACGCTCGCGGTCGGCGGCGTCGTCTTCATGTCAGCCCTCAACGTCCGGTCGTCGATGGTTCGGACTCTCGACCGTCTGTTCGACTCGAGGCGGTTCGATCTGACGCTCAGCCTACCGACGATGGTCCCGTCGGAGACCCTGAAGCGCGCGATCCAGAACGCCCCCGGAGTGAATGCGTTCGAGACCTGGATCACGACCGAGGCCGCGCTCGTGGACGCGAAGCGCAGCGCGCCGTCATCGTCGAGCGGGGGAGGCCTTCACGGCGGCGGCGCGACCGCGGCCGAGCTGCATGGAAGCGGCGGCGCCGGCGAGCGGTTCTCGGTGACCGCCGTTCCCACGCCGACCGAGCGGCTCGCGCTCGAGATCGTCGAAGGCCGGAACCTCCAGCCGGGCGACGTCAACGCCATCGTCGTGAACGGCGCGCTCGCCGCCAAGCTTCCAGAGATGAAGGTGGGCACGGACGTGATGCTGCGGATGGGGCCCTCGGAGTCGGCCTGGCAGGTCGTAGGGAAGGCTCGAGAGGCGTTCTCTCCAGCCACCGGCTACGTTCCGCGGCGCTTCTTCGACGAGCGCGGCGGTCATGCCGGCGCCTCGAACAGCGTGCGCCTGCTTCTCGAGAAACGGGATCCCGCGTCGATCGCTGCGGTTCGTGCCGCGCTCGACGAGAGCCTCGAGCGGGAAGGTGTCAAAGCCCAGGGCAGCTCGACCAAGAGCGACGGCCGCTATTCCTTCGACCAGCACATGCTGATGATCTACGTGTTCCTGATCGTCGTCTCGGTGATCCTGGTGGGCGTGGGCGGCCTGGGGCTCGTCACCACGATGAGCCTGAACATCCTGGAGCGGCGCCGCGAGATGGGTGTGATGCGGGCGATCGGCGCGACGCCGCGGGTCGTGTGCTGGATCGTGGCCGCCGAGGGCGGCGTGATCGGGTTGATGAGTTGGGTCGTGAGCGGGATCGTGGCCTGGCCGGTGAGCCAGGTGATGGGCAACGTCCTGGTCAGCCGGATGTTCACGAACGGCCTCGACTTCGCCTTCGAGCCGCGCGGGCTCGGGATCTGGCTAGGCGTCTGCCTCGGTCTCGGCGTCTTTGCGAGCGTCCTGCCGGCGTGGGACGCCTCGCGTCGCCCGGTGCGCGAAGCCATCGGCTACGAGTAGCAATCCAGTTCTTCGCACCGGAGGCCTCGGCCGTGAACAAGAAAGCGTTGATCGCGATCCTCGTCCTGTTCGTCCTCGCCGCCGCCGCCGCGTGGGCAGGCGGCGGCTTCGTCTGGCGCACGCTGCGCGCGATGCACGGCGCGCACTAGGAAGCGCTGGTCGCTTCGGCCGGCTAAGATCCGGGCCCGATGACGAACTTCGTCTTCTCCGATCAGGCCCTCTCGCGCCGTCTCGAGCGGGCCGAAGCCGAGGCCAATGCGCGCTTCGTCGAGGCTCGCGCCCGGGTGGCGCCCGAGAGCGGCGCGCAGTGGATCTCCGTCGCCGGCGCCTATGCGATGTTCGACGGCGTCAGCTCGCCGTGCACGCAGACGTTCGGCCTGGGCCTCTTCGATCCGATCACGAGCGTCGAGCTCGGCACGCTGGAGAAGTTCTTTCGGGAACGCGGGGCCCCGGTCTTCCACGAGGTGAGCCCGCTGGCCGACCTCGGGCTGCTGCCGCTTCTGCACGAGCGCGGCTATCGACCGATCGAGCTGACGAGCGTGATGTATCGGCCGATCGAAGCCGGTTCGCTCGCCAGAGACGCAACCGGCTCCGTCACGGTGCGGATCGCACGCGAGGGCGAGCACGACTTGTGGGCGGAGACCGCCGCGCGGGGCTGGAGCACCGAGGCCGCGGCGCACGGTGACTTCATGCGCGACATGGGGCGCGTCCAGGCCCAGAGAGGCGGCGGGCAGTCGTTCTTCGCGGAACTCGACGGTCGCCCGATCGCAGCGGGAGCTCTGAGCCTGCACGAGGGCGTCGCCCTTCTGGCCGGCGCTTCGACAGTCCCGGAAGGCCGGCGGCGCGGCGCGCAATTAGCGCTGCTCGACGCTCGGCTGCGCTATGCGCGTGAGCAGGGCTGCGACATCGCGATGATGGGCGCCTTGCCCGGCGGCGGCTCTCAGCGGAACGCCGAGCGCCACGGCTTCCGCATCGCCTACACGCGCATCAAGTGGGCTCAGGCCCCGGCTGGTTGACGCTGGCCCCGGCTCGCATACGCGAGCGCCAGACCGATCAGCGCGACCATCACCGATGCCGCAACGCCTCCTGCCGCCGTCGCGGCCGAGTTGTTGGTGGCCTTGAGAATCAAGGCCCAGCTCGACCACACGAACGACGCCGCGCTGAGGCCGGCCACGGTCAGGAGCGCGCCGCCCGCGAGCAGGCGCGGGCTGAAGTCGGTGCGCAGGCCGCGATCGATGTCCACTTGCTGGATCTGCCGGCCGGTGAGCAGGCGGATCAGCAGCCAAGTGATCGGGTGCATCACGCCGGCCAGGACGAAGAGCGGCGTGAAGCTGCCGAGCCAGGTCAGCGTGCCGCCCGCGATCAGCTGCATGAACATGCCGCCGATCGCTCCCGCCATCGCGCCGAAGCCGACGACGGAACCGACCGCGTGCTTGGGAAACGAGTCGGACGCGACGGTGAACATGTTGGCGGACCAGCCCTGGTGTCCGGCCGTTGCGAGGCTGATGAACACGACGGCAGCCTCCAGGCTTTCCGCCCACAGCACGAAGATCGACAGCGGCATCAGGCTCGCGAACAGCAGCATCGTGGTGAGCCGGGCCTTGCTCGCGGGCCAGCCGGCGCGCTGCAGGCGCCCGGGCAGCCAGCCGCCGGCGACACTGCCGATGTCTGCGACCAGGTAGATGAACGCCAGCGCCCCGGCGGCCGCGGTCAAGCTCACGTTGCGGGTGCGCGCCAGGTACGACGGCAGCCACGTCAGGTAGAACCACCACACCGGATCGGTGAGCATCTTCCCGACGCAGAAGGCCCAGGCTTCGCGATACCGCAGGATGCTGGGCCAGGGGATGTTGATGCTTCGGACCGGAGCCTCCTGGCCGGAGCGGATCAGCGTCGCTTCCTCGGCCGAGAGTCGCGGGTGCTGCTCCGGCGGGTGGTAGAAGCGGAGCCAGGGCCAGAGCCAGAAGAAGCCCAACGCACCGATGAAGATGAAGGCCGACTGCCATCCGAAGTGCGCCGCCATCGCCGCGATCACGCCCTGGAGCATCGCGCCGACGTTGGTGCCGGTGTTGAAGATGCCGGTGGCGAACGAGCGCTCGCGCTGCGGAAACCATTCGGCCACCGCCTTGATCGCGGCGGGGAAGTTGGTGGCCTCGCCGAGGCCGAGGATGAAGCGTGCGACCGCGAAGCCGACGACCGTGGTCGCGAGCGAGTGCGCCATCGCGGCCACGCTCCAGACGATCACTCCCAGCGCCAGCCCGTTGCGCACGCCGATCCGATCGATCAACCGGCCCGCGAAGGCGAACATCAGGGCGTACGAGAGCGAGAAGGAGAATTGAACCCAGGCGAACCCGGCGTCGTCCCAGCCGATCGCCGGCTTCAGGATTCGCTCGTTCATCGCTCCCAGCGACACGCGGTCCACGTAGTTGATAGCGGTCACCAGGAACAACAGGCCGCAGATGTACCAGCGCACCCCGCGCATCGGCCGGCCCGCCGGCGGGTTCGAGGTTGGCGCTGGCGTGGCGGCGCTCGAGTTCGACAAGTGTCCTCCCCTCGCAAGGCGCGGCGTGCGCGGCCAAGGATAGCCCAGCGGCTCGGCTGCGGTGAGAATAGGAAACGATGAAGAACGCCAGGCTGTTGCTGCTGTCGTCATTGGCCTGCGGCGCCGCGCACGCCCAAGCCGGGCCGATTCCGGCGCCCAGCGTCGACGCGCCGCTGGCCAAGGCCGGGAACCCGCGCAGTATCGTCGTCGCCGGCGGCTGCTTCTGGGGCATCGAGGCGGTCTTCCAGCACGTGCGCGGCGTGACCGGCGCGGTCTCGGGCTATTCCGGCGGCGCCTCCTGGACGGCGAACTACCAGGTCGTCAGCCTCGGGATGAGCGGCCACGCGGAGTCGGTCCAGGTCAGCTACGACCCGTCGCAGATCACGCTCGGCCAGTTGTTGCGAGTGTTCTTCTCGGTCGCGCACGACCCCACCCAGAAGAATCGGCAGGGACCCGACCAGGGCACGCAGTACCGCTCGGCGATCTTCTACGCAGACGACGAGCAGCAACGGATCGCCCGGGCCTACATCGCCCAGCTCGACCAGTCCGGCGTCTTCGATCGAAAGATCGCGACCGAGCTCACGTCACTCGCGGCGTTCTACACCGCCGAGGCCTATCACCAGGACTACGCGGCTCGCCACCCGGACGCTCCTTACATAAGGATGCACGACGCCCCCAAGGTCGCGAGTCTGCGCGCGGCGTTTCCCGATCTCTACGTCGGCAAGGACTAGAGAGTCCGGCCTCTTCTCTCCGCCGTGATCACCGGCGGCAAGACGTCCGAGGGCCGCATATAGTGCCGGGCTGGAATTCCGAGATCAGGGTCGCGCGCTGGCGAGAGTCATCCGCGATCGAGGAGATAACGATGAGAGCGAACCCAGAGGAAACACGGGTTGTGTCAGCGGCCTTCTGCTTGTCTGTCCTGCTCGGGGCCGGCACCACGCTGGTAGGTGGCTGTCGCCCCGGGGTTGCGCCCGCGGCTTCGAGCCCGGCACCAACCGCGCCGCAACCGGCGGTGGCGCCCGTGGTGAGCGTCAACGCCGTGATGGTGGACCTCATCGATCCTGCTGGTCACGCGCTCTGGGACGCGGAACGGGAAGGGCACGCGCCCAAGACCGACGCCGACTGGCAGGCGCTGGGCCGGCACGCCACGCAGATGGCGGTATCCGGCCCCCTGATCGCGATTGGCGGCAGCGGCGCCTCCGACGCCGTTTGGTCGGCGCAGGCGAACTGGAACACGATGTCGCGAGAGTTGCGCGACGCGGGCGTCGCCGCCGCCGGGGCCATCAAGGCCAAGAACCTCGAGGCGCTGGTCACGGCCAACGGCAACCTCGCGGACGTGTGCGAGCGGTGCCACAAGGAGTACAAACCGTCGGTCCCGACGGAAGGGCTCACTCACACCCCGAGCGCTGAGCAACCAAGAGTGAAGTAGCAGCGGGCATGAGGCCCGAGCGACGGTTCCCGAGCAAGGTCGTGGCCGCGATCCGCGGAGGCAAGATCCTCGGCATCAAGGCCGGCAGCGCGCCGCACCGGATCATCGGCATCTGGGCGGTGGTGGTGGAGGACCGGGTGTTCGTGCGCTCGTGGAGCTTGAAGCCGCGCAGCTGGTATCGAACATTTCTGGAGGACCCGCGCGGCATCATCGAGGTGGAGGGAAAGCAGTTCCACGTCCGCGCCGTCCAGACGCGGAGCGAGCGCCTGAAGGATGCGGTGTCGCGCGCCTACCGAGAGAAGTACGACACGCCCGGATCCGTCAAGTACGCGCGCGACCTGGGCCGCCCGAAGTCGCGGGCGACGACGACGGAGCTGGTGCCGCGCTCGCCGCGCGGTTGACCGTTCGCCGCGGCCCGCTTCCCGACATCTTCCGGCCGTCGCTGCGAGCGCTCTTCGTCGGCATCAACCCCGGGCTCGCCTCGGCGCGCGCGCATCACCACTTCGCGAACCCGTCCCACGCGCAGGCGCTCTTTGAAGGCGGTCGCCGCGATTCGGGGAGCCCGGAGCGTCCGAACGAAGTAGCCGCCGAAGAGCGCCAGCAGCGCGACGCCGATCAGGCAACCGCGCCCTTTTGAAGACGTCTTGGCCGGCGCCGGTCGCGCCGGTTTTTTGGGTGGCGCGATCTCGGGCAAGCCGTTTCTACTCCGGGCTGCCGGCCAGGATCTTGACGTTCCGGAAGCTGACCTCGTCCCCGTGGTCCTGAAGCAGGATGTGACCCTTGAGCTTGCTTCCCCAGCCGGGGACGTCCTTGAACTTGCTGCGCGCCTTGGCCGCTTCGAGGACCTCGCCCTCCAACTCGTACTCGAGCACCTTGACGCCGTTCAGCCAGTGTTCGACGTGGCGGCCTCGTACCAGGATCCGGGACTCGTTGAACTCGCCGACCGGCCGCAGCCGCGCGCCCGTGGCCGGCAGCGCGTCGTAGAGGGCCGCCGTCTTGCGGTTCGGGCCGACGAGCGCATCCGGGTGCTTGGCGTCGTCGATCAACTGGTACTCGTGGGCGATCGG
>CAZVOI010001251.1:0-1553 GCA_964628275.1 uncultured Acidobacteriota bacterium
GCGCAGCACATCAAGGCCTTCCAGAAGAACCCGAAGACGCGGATCGCGATGTTGCACGGCCGCGACGAAACGCGCGCGCGCGCGAACCTCGCCAAGAACGGCGTCGACGCGCCTGACGCCGTCTTCACGAAGCGCTACGAGGACCTGCTCCAGTCCAAGGACGTCGACATCGTCTCGATCGCGACGCCGAACCATCTCCACGCCGGCCAGGCCGTCGCGGCGGCGCGCGCGGGCAAGCACATCCTGATCGAGAAGCCGACCGGCCTCGACACGCGCGAGCTGGCGAGCATCCGCGACGCGGTGCGCAAGGCCAAGGTCCGGACGATCGTCTCGTTCGAGCTGCACTACAACCCCTACCTGCGCTTCGTCCACTGGCTGCGCGCCTCGGGGCGCCTCGGCAGGATCCGCTTTGTGCGCGTCCAATATCTCTCGCGGGTCACCGACTGGTACGCCGGCTGGAGCTGGGTCCGGACGAAGAAGAGCGGCCGCAGCCACCTGCTGGCCGCCGGCTGTCACGCGGTCGACGGGCTGCGCTGGATCTCCGGCCTGGAGCCGATCGAGGTGAGCGCGTACCACACGCGCTTCACCAAGGGCTACCAGTGGCCGACCTCGATCGTCGCCAACCTGAAGCTCACCGGCGGCGCGCTGGGCCACGTCACCAGCTCCACCGACTTCATGATGCCGTACAGCTTCGGCGTCGAGCTGATGGGCGACCGCGCCACCGTCCGCGACACCTTCCTGCTCTGGAACGACGAGAAGCTCGACCTCGACGAGCTGCGCAGCGCCAACCCATTCCCGGACGTCGCTCTGGAAGACGGCACCTTCGGCACCGCCAGCCCGGCGATCCGGATCGTCACGCGAATGCCCGACTCGGCGGACGTCGAACACCATCCCTTCCAGGGCGAGATCGACGAGCTGATCGAGGCGGTGCTGGCGAAGCGCGAGACCCACCTGAACGTCTTCGACGCGCAGAAGACGATGGAGGCCTGCATCGCCGCCGACCGCTCGGCGGAAAGAGGCGGCAAGGCGGTGCGACTGCCCCTGATCAAGTGATGCGGCGGTCGAAGATCGCCGCCGTGCTGGCGGTCGCGTTCGCGACTCCCGCCGGCGCGTGGTCTGGACGACCGACGGCGGCGCGGAGTTCCGCCGGCCGTGGCGCGGCACGTCGGGACCGTTGGCGCGGCTTCTACACCACCGCGATGGCGGGCGGCCTGCGAACGCCGTTCATGATCCGCTGGCCGGGCCGGATTCCGGCGGGCCGGGTTTCGGACGAGATCGTGCACGAGGTGGACGTGTACACGACCTTGGCGAGAGCGGCCGGCGTGGAAACGCCGAAGGACCGGGCGATCGATGGCGTCGATCAGCTGCCGTTCTTCCAGGGCAAGGCCGCCAAGTTACCGCGCGAGGGGCGAATGGCGCCCCGAGCGGCTTCCTGTGCTCGTCGAAGCACGGCAGATCCTCGAGCGCAGCCCGCGATTTTGAATTATGCTTAGCGCTAAGTACGGCTACTCATGAACACTCGCCAGATCGCTAGAACGCTGGGGCGGCGCGGG
>CAZVOI010001252.1:0-3052 GCA_964628275.1 uncultured Acidobacteriota bacterium
AGCGCGCGTACCGCGTCCTTCGCCGGAAAACGACTGATCGTGCGCGGAATCTGGCGGCGCAGCTCGTTGGGAAAGCTCGGGTCGCCCAGCGAGGCGTCCAGGAAGCCGAGGCCCGCCGGGCCGTAAGCGGTCAGCGCGCGGCCCGCCGCCCCGCGTACTTCGTGGCGCGCCAGCATCGCGAGCAGCGACGGCAGGAAGCGCTCGTCGCGCAGTGTCCCCATCGCGTTCGCCACCGAGATCTGGACATCGACTTCCGGCGCCAAGGCCAGGTACAGGAGCGTCCTGTCGAAGGCCGGCACCGGCCGCCGCTCGATGGCGCGCGCGACGGCGCGCCGCCACACCGGCTGGCCGCTCGCGAGTAGCGGCGCGAGCGCCGCCTGGGGGCCTTCGCGCGCCCAGCCGCTCGCGACCAGGCTCACCGCGGCGGTGGCCCGGACCAGCGGGCTGACGTCGTCCATCGCCGCGCGCAGCACGCTTTCGTCAGGCTGCGCGGCGGTGCGCGCGCGCAGCGCGGCCGCGCGCACCTCGGCGTCGGAGAGGTCGAGCAAGCGGTCGGCGACCGGGATGAAGTCCTTGCGCGACGAGCGCTCGAAGATCTCGAGCGCGCGCAGCACCACACCTTTGCTCGGATGGTAGAGGATCAACGCCGGGATCAGCCCGTCGCGGCCTTCGGCAACCAGCAGATCGAGCGAGGCGATCACCTCGCGATCGTCGGAGCTGTTCAGGCCGGCGAACAGCGCCTCGAGCGACGAAAGGTCGAGCGCCGGCAAGCCTCCGGCCTCCTGGATGGTTCCCTCGCGCAGCGCGTGGCGGAACATCTGGACGTAGTGCGGCACGAGCTCGGTGGACGTCGCGATCCAGGCGGCACACAGCGCCGCCGCCGCGACCGCCAGCACCTTGTCGCCGTTGCCGATCATCAGCTCGCTCAAGATGAACAGCGAGGCGATCGCCTGGCCGCCGCGTTGACCGAAGACGTCGATCACCGGCTTGACGCGCGCCCGTAGCGCATCCGGAATCGGCAGGAACAGGAGCTCGCTGCCGGTGCGGTGGATCGAGTTGCGCAGCGTTCCGTCGGCGCCCTTCATGAACAGCGCCAGCGGCAGCCCGCCGCTTGCCGCCACGCCGGCGGCGCCCAACATCAGAAGCGCCGGCAGCGTCCACATCGCCCGGTGCAGACCCACCGTGCGCAGCAGGAAGCCCATCAGCAGCAACTGCGCGAGCAACGCCAGCAGGTTCAGAACGGCATAGAACGTCGCGAAGAACGCGCCCAGATCTTCCTTGGGGATGCTCTTGGCGACGGCGCTCTTGAACACGTAGTCGGCGAGCGTCAGCGCCACCGTCGACACCAGCACCAGCCCCGCCAGGCGCGTTACGTACGGCTGGGTCGCGATCAGCTGGCGGGCCTCCGCGAAGCTCCAACGAAGCGGCGCCCCCGAGATCGCCGTGGCCTCGTCGGGCCGCTTCAGCAGCAGCGCCGGGAGCGCGCTCAGCGCCTGGAGCGCCGCCGCCGCCAGGATCAGGCGCACCGCGCCCATCTCGTTGCTGACCAGGCGCGCGATCAAGCCGCCGGCGATGGCGCCCAGCAGGCTGCCGACGCCGATGATGCGGTACAGCCGCTTGGCCTGCGTGATCGTGAACAACTCGCCGAGCAGGAGCCAGAACTGCACCGTCGAGAGGGTTCCAAACAGGCCGCTCCAGACGTAGAGCGCGCGCAGACCCCAGGGACTGCGCAGGCCCGGCGTGAGCGCGAAGCCGAGCGTCACGAGCCCCATCAAGAAGAGCGAGGCGGAAAGACCGTAGCGGCCGAGCTTCGCGCGCAGGCCGTGCGCCGGGATCTGGGCAATCGCGACTGCGGCTGCCGCCATCGCGATGTAGACCCACGGGAGTTGCGACGCCGGCAGCCGCGCCAGGAACAGGGCATCGCGCGCGGTCTCCAGGACGGTGTGCGCCGCCAGGATTCCGAAGAGCGTCACGAACGCGACCAGCAGCGTCCGACGCTCTTCCGGCCGGATGTCGGCGAGCGTGGCCATCGCGCGGGTCAATATACACTTGAGCGATGGGCGAACAGCTCCGCGTGGCGCGTCCCTACCTGGTCCTGCTTGCGGTCGTCGCGATCGGGCGCTGGCTGCACGGCGTCTTCGGCTACCCCTACGAGAAGGGCCATCACATCTTCAGCATCGTGACGCTGACGGTGTTCTCGTGCCTCTACTACGGAATCTTCCTGCGGCGCTGGCGGTCGGCGCGGCTGATCCAGGCGATCGGCGTCGGGTTCACCCTGGGAGTCGTGAGCCAGGTCGTGATCCTGATGCTGACCGCGCTGTCGTACGGGCTCGGGATGAACACCTACTTCAACCACCCGACGGCGCTGAACGCGACCGCGCCCTTGGACTTCGCGCAGGCGATGGCCAATCGCGCCGGGGGTCTGATCGCCAATTCGATCTCCGCGGGGATTACGGCCGCGCTCGGTTGGGCGCTCGGCGGTTTGCTCCCCGAAAAGTAGGCGGAGATCACTTAACCCTCACGTCGTGCTGAAGCGAATTCGGCCAGGGGCGCCGATCTTCGGCGGGTGAGGTGGAGCGGGATGAGTCGAGGAACCACGGGTGTGGCGCTGCGGAGCCACAGTTTCGAGCGGGCCGAGCCGGAGGACAAAAGCGCCGACGTTGTCGTCCAGACCTCGCTGCGCCTGGAGTTCGTCGACGTCACCGGGCTCCTGGCCGAGCGGGTTCGTGCGCTCTCGCTCCGCGACGGCGTGCTGCACGTGCAGACGCGACACACCACTACCGGGTTGGTTCTCAACGAGAACGAGCCGCTCTTGCTCGGCGATCTCCAGCGCACGCTCGAACGCCTGGTCCCAGATCGGCCCGACTACGCCCACGACGACATCGAACGGCGCGGCATGCCGGCGGACGAGCCGCGAAACGCCGCGGCCCACTGCCGAGCAATGCTGCTGCCCGGCTCACACAGCTTGATCGTGCGCGGCGGGGAGCTCCAGCTCGGACGCTGGCAGAGCCTGTTCCTGGTCGAGCTGGACGGCCCGCGCCGGCGCAGCATC
>CAZVOI010001253.1:0-17681 GCA_964628275.1 uncultured Acidobacteriota bacterium
CACCGCGAGCCCGGCGATCCGCATCGTCACCCGAATGCCCGACTCGGCGGACGTCGAACACCATCCCTTCCAGGGCGAGATCGACGAGCTGGTCGAGGCGGTATTGGCCAAACGCGAGACCCACCTGAACGTCCACGACGCGCAGAAGACGATGGAGGTCTGCCTCGCCGCGGATCGCTCGGCGGAAAAGGGCGGGCGGGCGGTGCGACTACCGCTGATCCGCCGATGAGTCGGGCCAAGATCGCCACCACGTTGGCGGTCGCGGTCGCAGCTTCCGCGGGCGCCCAGACGCCCGACTTCTCGGGCAAGTGGACGGTCGTCGCGCCGGCCCGCGCTGCCGGAGCGACCCAGGGCGCGGCGCCACCCTCGCTGTCGGAGCCGGGCAACATGGGGAGCGGATGGGGCTCGCCGATGACGCTGACGCAGGACGCGGGTGCTTTGACCGTCGAGTACAGCACCTTTCACCCGCGCGACGTCCAGCCCGCGTTCCGCTTCATCTATCTCTTGAACGGCGGCGAGAGCCGCAACACCGTCAACAACGGCCGCGGCCCGCAGCTCCAGGTCTCGCGGGTCACCTGGCAGGAGCGACGCCTCGTGATCACGACCACGCATCAGTTCGTGAACCCTCGGGATGGACAGGCGATGACCAGCGAAACCCGGCAGACGCTGTCGCTCGAGGCTCCCGACACGCTGCTGATCGAGACGTTCCGACCCGGCGTGCTGGGCGGCAAGTCCTCGACCGCGCGAACCAACTACATGAAATGAAGCGGCTCCTGGTCGTGACGCTGCTTCTCGCGCTCGGCGCCGCGGCTGACGCCCAGGCGGCTCCGCCCAACATCGTGCTGATGTTCCCCGACAACCTGGGCATCGGTGAGATCGGCGTCTACGGCGGCAACCGCGGCGTGCCGACGAAGCACCTCGACGCGCTCTCGCGAGAGGGCCTGCGGCTCACCAACTTCAACACCGAGTACTTCTGCACGCCGTCGCGGGCGGCGATCCTGACCGGCCGCCACAGCGTTCGCTCCGGCACCAACGGCAACCATGCGACCTGGGGCGGGCTGACGCAATGGGAGACCACGCTGGCCGAGCTGCTCGCGCCGCGCGGCTACGCGAGCGCGCTCTTCGGCAAATGGCACTTGGGCGATCGCGAGGGACGCTACCCGACCGACCAGGGATTCGGAGAGTGGTACGGCATTCCGCTCTCGAGCAACGAATCCCAGGCCAGCACCACCGGCGAGACGCCGTACATCTGGGAGGGCAAGGCCGGCGAGCCGAGCCGCAAGGTCAAGGCCTTCGACCTGGACACGCGCCGCACGCTGGATCGCGAGGTGGTTGGCCGCGGCGTTGGTTTCATGGAACGCCATTCGAAGGCGCGCACGCCGTTCTTCCTGTTCCTGCCGCTGACGCAGGTGCACTTCCCCACGCTCGCGCATCCGGACTTCGCCGGGAAAACCGGGGCGGGCGACGTCGGCGACGCGATGGCTGAGATGGACTGGAACGTAGGCGTCGTGCTCGACGCGGTGAAACGCCTCGGGATCGAGGGCAACACGATCGTGATCTGGACGACCGACGGCGGCGCTGAGTTCCGGCGGCCCTGGCGCGGCACGTCGGGACCGTGGCGCGGCTTCTACACGACCGCGATGGAGGGCGGCCTGCGAACGCCGTTCATGATCCGCTGGCCCGGCCGGATTCCTCAGGGCCGGGTATCGAACGAGATCGTGCACGAGGTGGACGTCTACACGACACTCGCGAGAGCAGCCGGCGTGGAGACGCCGAAGGACCGGGCGATCGACGGCGTCGATCAACTGCCGTTCTTCCAGGGCAAGGCCGCGAAGTCAGCGCGCGAGGGCTTCCCGGTGTTCATGGGCACCCAGGCCCGCGCGGTGAAGTGGCACGAGTGGAAGCTGCACTACGCCTGGCAGGACGATCCCTACCTGCCGGCGCAGCCGATCATGAAGCTCTTCAACCTGCGCTCGGATCCCAAGGAAGAAACCGACATCAAGGACCTGAACCCGTGGGCCGAAAGTGTGCTCGGCAAGGTCGTCGACGATTTCAACGCCAGCCTGGAAAAGTACCCGGTGATCCCACTGGGCACGCCCGACCCCTACAAGCCGCGCTAGAGAAGGAACGCTGCTGATGAGACTCGTGGCTCTCTACTGGCCGATAGCCGCCATGCTGCTCATCGTCGCCCTGCGTGTCTTCTGGGTGCTGAGACTGCGCGCGCGCAGGAAGGGCAAGCTTCCGCCGGAGGACTGAGCCGTTACTTGGCCCCAAGGCTGCGCGCGACCACCAAGAGCGCGTCCCAATCGAGCCAGGCCTCCTGAATCTTGCCGCCGGCGAAGCGGTGGACGTACATGATCGGGCAGTCGATCCGTTGTCCGCTCGGCGCCACTCCCAGGAACTCGCCCTTCAGCACCGCGCGGAAACGGCCGCGCGTCATCACCGTGTCGCCCTCGGCGATCTCGTCTTCGACGAGGTGCTGCATGTCGCCGAAAGTAGCCAAGGCGCCACGCGCGTGGCTCTTGAGGCTCTCGCGACCCTCGACCGTCGAGCCGGCCAGGTGGCAAACGTAGTCCTCGGCCACCAACTCGTCGATCAGCGCGAGGAACCTGTCCTCGTCGGCTTGGTCGAGAGTGGCGAAATAACGACGGATCGCCTGCTTGTTGCTTTCGCCGGACATCGGCCGAAGCTAGCACGACCTGCGACTGTGAGCGGCGGATCGCGCTCGTCGAATCACGCCAGGTCCTCGAGCGCTCCCACGAACTTGAGATTATGCTTAGCGCCAAGTACTATTCTTCATGACCACTCGCCAGATCGCCAGAACGCTCGGGCGGCGCGGGGGGCGCATGCGCGCCCTGCGGCTGTCGGCCGCGGAAAGGAAGCAGATCGCGTCCGCTGGGGGGAAGGCGCGAGCGGCTTCGCTCCAGGCAGCGCGGCGCATCGCCGCGAATCTCCAGTACGCCGCCGCTCTTCAGGAACTGGGCGGCCAGCCGACCGACGTCGTGCGAGTCCAGGACTTCGATGGGCCTCTACCCGGCATCTACCCAGCCAAAGCGTGAGATGGCCGACTCGATGGACTTTGTCGGCCAGGCCGCCGAGGTCGCCAAGGCACTGCGGGCTCTCGGTTTCGAGCCGGTGCTGGTCGGCGGCATGGCGCTCGTCATACTCGGCTCGCGGAGGGTCACTCGAGATTTCGATTTCGTGATCGCGCAGCCGGGCGACAAGATCGACGAGCTGACCGGCGCGTTCTACGACCGCGGCCTCGAGTTGGCTTCTCGCGTGAGTCAGGAGGGAGACGTGACCGCGACGATAGCCAGCGGGCGGGTCGCGTCGATCCGGCTCCGCCTGGACGCTCCCGCCAGCGCGTACTTCTTCAATCCGCGGACAGGCCTGAGAGTGGATCTCCTGTTCGACTTCCCGATCCCTGCCGTCACTCTCGCTGCCCGCGCGACTCGAATCAAGGTTCGCGCCCGCTCGTTCCTGGTCGCATCGGAGCAAGACCTGCTGCGCCTCAAGAGAATCGCCAAGGCGCGCCGCTCCTCGGCGGGCGACGCCCAGGACATCGCGTTCCTCGAGGCGCGACGAAGGACCTCGAAGTAGCTGCGCCATCGCCAGGGTATGATGCCGCTGCGCAGGCGGGCGCGGACCTCGCGCCGCAGCGTGATCATGCGGCCCTTCCGGGCGAGTCTTCAGACAAAGATCCTGGCCGTCGTGCTGACCAGCGCCGGCATCCCGCTCTTGGTCGCGGGCGGCTACTTGCTGCGGCGGAACGGCGAGATCCTGCGGGAAAAGGTCAGGAACGACCTGTCCAACCACCTGTTCCGGCGATCCAGCGAGATCGACGACTGGATCCGGCAGCGCGTCAACGAAGCCTCACGCTGGTCGACCTCGTTCGTCGTCTTCGAAGGGGTGGAGGCCATCGCGCGCGGCGGCGTCGAGTCGGCGAGCGCCCGCCGCGATCTCAAGGTCTACCTCGAGTCCGTGCTGCTGCACTACAACGTCTACGAGTCGCTCTTCGTGACCGACCTGCGGGGCGAGGTTCTCGCTTCCAGCCGAGCGGAGCGCCTGGAAGACTGGGCAAGAGCCCTGCTGGGGAAGCAAGCGGGCAAGGCCAGTCTGATCAGCCCACTCCTTCGTTCCGAGCAGTTGGGACGTCCAACGCTGCTCGTGATCCATGGCATCCAGGGACGCAAGGATCTGCCCATCGGCTACTTCGTCGGGAGGTTGGAGCTCGCGGAGCTGACAGCGCATCTGCGCACACCGGCGGCGGACCCTGCCCCGGCTCTGTGGCTCCTCGATGATCGCGGCCACGTGCTCGTGAAGGCAGGCGAAGTCCCGCCGGCTCCGGGCCAGGACGCGTTCCCGGCCCGCCTCGCAGGCGACGGCGCGGAGGGGGTATGGGAGAGTTCGCTTCCCGGCCTGGGACCGACGGTGTACGGCGTCCGCCGCCTGCAAGGACCAAGCGGAGGCTACCTGGCGGCGACCGTATCAGAGCCCACCGTCTACCGGCTGCTCGCGGATTCCCGCCGGCGCCTGCTGAGGATCGGCGTGCCGCTCGCGGTGATCGTGTCCCTGTTCAGTTTCCTGCTCGCGCGCAGCCTGCTGCTGCCGATCCGGCTCCTCTCGGAGAGTGCCCGGCGGTTGAGCGCGGGCGAGCTCGACGTAATGCTTCCGGTTCGTGGAGCAGACGAGATCGCTGACTTGACGCGCGCCTTCAACGAGATGGCCGGCAAGATCCAGCGCACCAACCAGGGCCTCAAGGAAGCGAACCGCGCGCTCGAGACGCTCGCCATCACCGACGAGTTGACCGGGCTCTACAACCGAAGGCACTTCCAGGACAGCCTGGCTCGCGAGCTGCCGCGAAGCAGGCGCGAAGCCCTGCCGCTCAGCCTGCTGTTCCTGGATCTGGATCATTTCAAACAGTACAACGACCGCTGGGGACACCCGGAGGGCGACGCGGCGCTACGGCGCGTCGCGGACGCGGTGGTCGAGGGCATTCGGACCTCCGACCTGGCGTTTCGTTCCGGCGGAGAAGAGCTGACGGTGATGCTGCATGCTTGCGGCAAGCAGCAGGCTATCGAGGTGGCCGAAAAGATCCGGCGAACGGTCGCGGCCTCGACGCCGAGCTCCGAGAGCGGCCAGCGGATCACCGTCTCCATCGGCATCTCCACTTTTCCCGAGGACGGCGTGGCCGCCGCGGAACTGGTGGGCCGCGGGGACGCGGCTCTCTACGCTGCCAAGGCGCAGGGCCGCGACCGGGTGGCCGCCGCTGGCGCTGCCCCGCTGGCGGCGCAGCAGGCGGTCAACTCGAAGGCCTGACGTCCGCGACGCGGCAGCTCGACGTCAGGGCTGTGCCTTCGCGATCTGCTGGGCCTTGGCCGCGAAGAAGAGCGCCGCGCCGTAGTTCTCCTCCAGCAGGAGCTGCTCGGCCTTGTCGATGGCCCGCTGAGCGCTGGCCCGGGCGTCGGCTCGCGTCTTGGGTGCCAGGCGCCCGAGAAGGATGCGCGCCTCGGCGATGGCGGAGGAGGCTTCGGCTTTCGTCTCGATCCCCTTCAGGCGGGCCTTGGTACGGATGATCTCGGTCTCGGCCACTTCCAGGTCGCGCTGCAGAAGCGCCATCCGTTTTTCCTGGCGCACTCGCTGCTCCTCGCTCTTGCGCAGGCGCTCTGCGATCTCGGCCGCAGACGCTCGCGCCTCCCGTTCTGCGGCCGAGGCGGCGGGGGCGGTGGAGCTGGCGACCTGGGTCTCGAGGGTCGCGATTCGCGCCAGCCATTCCGCTTTGAGCGCGTCTTCGCGCGCCTCGGCGGCCTTCGGTTGTTCTTCGGCCTTCTTCAAATGGGTCTCGGCCTGCCGCAGGCTGTCGGGCGCCTTCTCCGCTGCTCCCGCCTTCCGAGCCGTTTCGAGCGCCTGCCGGGCCGGCACAAGGTCCACCGGCGTCGCCACGACGCTGCTTCCTGCCGTAGTCGCACACCCCGCGCCGGGAAGAACCAGGCTGACCGCGAGCAAACACCGGACCCTCACCCGCGCATCCTGCACTACAGCGCCCGGACGCGGATGTTGCGGAACGCCACCTCGTCGCCGTGGTACTGGAGGCCGATCAAGCCCTCGGGCTCGGTGGCGAAGCGTTTCATGTCCTTGAATTTGCTCTTCGCGATCAGCTCCTTCAACTCCGGGCTGGCGAGGTCGCAGTCCACGATCTTGGCGCCGTTCAGCCAGTGCTCGACGTGGGTGCCCTTGACCACGATGCGAGTCGAGTTCCACTCCCCCGCCGGCCGGAGCGCCTTCATCGACGGCGCGACCAGATCGTAGAGCGCGCCGGTGGAGTTGAGCGGCTTGATGCCGGCATGGCCGACGTCGTCGATGATCTGCATCTCGAGCCCCGAGTTCCAAGCGGGCGCCGCCTGCTCCGCGACCCGATACAGGACGCCGCCGTTGGCGCCGAGGGCGGTCCGCCACTCGAGCTCGAGATCGAAGTCCTTGAATTTCTGGCGCGTCACCAGGTCGGGCACATCTTTCATCTTGGCGATCGACTTCAAGACCCCGTTCTCGACGACCCACCCGCTCGCGGGAAAGTCCGGCTTGTTGTAGCCGCGCCAGGCGGCGTTGGACTTGCCGTCGAAGAGGACGGTCCAGCCGGCGGCCGTCGGATCGTAGGGCTCTCGCCCAGCCAGGAAGCGATCGAGACGCGCGACGACGTCCTTCAAATACGCCGCGTCGCCGCCGCCGATCTCCGTCGTCACCCAGCCGTCGTAGTTGACGTCGGAGAGCGCCTTCCGCACATCCACCCAGTCGATGTCGCCTTCGCCAATGTGCTTCCACGAGAAGCGGCCCGCGGGACGGTCGAGCTGGAAGTCCTTGAGGTGGATCTTCACGGTCCGCGCGCCGAGCGTGCGGATCCAGTCCTGCGGATATCCGTAGAAGACGATGTTGCCGACGTCGAAGTAGGCCTTGACCCAGGGCGAGGCGAAGTCGTCCACGTACTGCGCGAGCTCGCGCGGGCTGAGCAGGAACTTGTTCCAGACCTCCTCGACGGCGATCACGACCCTGAGCTCCTGCGCCAGCGGCAGCAGCCGTTCGCGGATCACCTTCTGCGACCGCGTCCAAGCGTCTTGATAGGCGGTCTGCGGATCCAGCACCGCCGGCACTAGCAGCACCGCGTCCGCGCCCCACAGCTTGGCGTTCCGGAGCGAGGTCTCCATGCCGGCGACGCTCTTGTCCACGACCGAGCGGTCCGCGCTCGAGAGCGGGTAGCGCCAGTGGTCTTGGTTCATCACCGAGTGGATGCGCAGGCCGGTTTCGACCGAGGCCTGGCGAATCTCGTCGGCTTCTTTCGCGTCTCCGACCGTCTGCATCTCGATGCCGGCGAAGCCCGCGTCCACCGCCATCCGGAAGCGGTCGCGGTAGCTCTTGTCGCGCGGCAGCATCGTGATCAGGACCGCCTTCTTCGGCGAGCCGGCGGCAAACGCTGGCCTGGCGAGAAGCGCCGCAGCCGAAACGGCCGCTGCGGAGGCGAGAAACTCGCGACGACTGGGATCGGTCATTTTTTATGGCTCCGTTGGCGGTATCGTAGCGCTACAGACCCGTTCACAGGAGGATTCCGATGGCAGAGCGCGAAGAACCGACCCGCCGCGATTTCTTGAAGCTGGGAACCGGAGCCGCCGCCGCGCTGGCCGCGGCGCAAACCGCCCGCGCGCAAGTGCAGCCGATCACGCCGTCGGCCGGCTGCGGCAAGAGCGGGGGGACCGAGAAGCGCGTCGGCCTCGCCACCATCGGCCTGGGCGGACAGGGCAGCGGCGACACCAAGGCCGCGCTGAAGAACCCCGGCGTGGAGCTGGTGGCGGTCGCCGACTGCTACGACGGCCGGCTGGCGCGCGCCAAAGAGGCGTTCTGTCCGGGGCTCTTCACGACGCGGGACTACAAGGAGGTCCTGTCGCGCTCCGACGTAGACGCGGTGATCATCGGCACGCCCGACCACTGGCACGAACGGATCGCGGTCGACGCGATGCTGGCCGGCAAGGACGTTTACGTCGAGAAGCCGATGGTGCGCTCGCCCGAAGAAGGCCTGCGCATCGTCGAGACGCAGAAGAAGACCGGGCGGATCTGCCAGGTCGGCAGCCAGCGCGTCAGCTCGGTCGTCTACCAGAAGGCCAAGGAGCTGCTGGCCAGCGGAGCGATCGGCGAGATGAACTCGGTCGAAGCCTGGTGGAACCGCAACTCGGCGACCGGCGCCTGGCAATACACGATCCCGCCCGACGCTTCTCCCGCGACCGTGGACTGGGACCGCTTCCTGGGCACAGCACCCAAGCGGGCCTTCGACGCCACCCGCTTCTTCCGCTGGCGGAACTACGACGACTACGGGACCGGCGTCGCGGGCGACCTGTTCGTCCACCTGTTCTCCGGGCTCCACCACGTCACCGGAAGCCAGGGGCCCACGCGCGTGATGGCGACCGGCGGCCTGCGCTACTGGAAGGACGGCCGCGACGCAGCCGACGTGCTCTTGGCTCTCGTGGAGTATCCGAAGACGGCGCAGCACCCCGAGTTCACGCTCTCGCTGAAGGTCAACTTCGCCGACGGCGCCGGCGGGTCCGAAGGCTTCCGGATCACCGGTTCGCACGGCACGCTCGACATCGGCAACGAGCTCACGCTCTTGCGCAACGACCCCGAAAAGATGCCCGGCTACAGTATCGAGACCTTCCCGAAGGCGTTCCAGGAGTCGTTCCTGAAGGAGTACAACGAGAAGTACCCCGAGGCCAAGCGCGGCCTGCGCGCGGTCCGCGAAGAGAAGTTCCGGCCTCCGCGCGGCTACAGCGACCACGACCACCATCTCGCCAACTTCATCGAGTCGGTGCGCACTCGCACCCCGCCGGTCGAAGACGCCGAGTTCGGCCTGCGCGCGGCGGCGCCGGCTCTCCTGTGCATGGCCAGCCAGAAGCAGAAGAAGCCGATGGACTGGGACCCGAAGGCGCTACGGATCGTCGTTTAGAACGCCAGGCAACTGGGCGCCGCGGAATGGCGGTCGTTGCGACCAAGCGATTGCCGGTACTGACCGACGAGATTGTTCGGCGGACGCTCGAACTGACGAGGCGTTGATCGAGGGCTGGTGCTCAGCGCGCGATCGTCGTCCCCGCGTACTTCCAGCTGGTCTTGAAGTCCTTGGCGAGCGCCTGCTTCGTCAGCCGCGCGCGCACCAGCTCGACCGGCATCACGCCGCCGGTGATGATCTGGTCGTGGAACTCGCGCGCGTTGAGCTTGCCGCCCTCGACCAGCTCCTTGTGGAGCGCCTTGAACTGCAGGCCGCCCATCATGTAGGCGAGCTGGTAGAGCGGCGGGTAGGAGCCGTTGAACGAGCGCCGCACCTCGGCTTCGGCGTTGGCGCGCTCGTGCCCGCCGCGCTCGACCAGGAGGTCGATGCACTCCTGCGGGGTCATCGTGCCGAGGTGGAAGCGCAGCGAGAAGATGATCCGCGAGGCGCGGTGCATGCGCCAGAACAGCATCCCGACTTTGTTCTCCGGGCTCTGCTGGAAGCCGCGGTCCCAGAGCAGCATCTCCCAGTAGAGCGCCCAACCCTCGGTCCAGAACGGCGTCTGGAACGCGCGCCGGTGCGCGTTGTAGCGCTGGCTCATGAAGGCTTGCAGGTGATGGCCCGGGATCAGCTCGTGGAAGACGGTGGCGCGCGCGAAGTGGGGATTGTTGCCGCGCATGCTCATCAGCTTGTCGGCGTGGTCCATCGTGTCGGTGGGATACGAGACGCTGATCGTCTCGCCGCCGGTGAAGAACGGGTTCACTCTCTGGCGCTCGGGCGTCATCATCTGCATCCGCCAGACTTCCTTGGCCAGCGGCGGCACCGTGATCAGGCCGTGTTTCTCGACGTAGTCCTCTGCCTCACGCGCCAGCTTCAGGATCAGCTCGGGTTGCTCGCCGGGCGGAACATAGAGGTTCTTCACCCGCTCGAGCGCGGCCCTCACGTCGTCGCCCAGGCCCATCTCGCGCGCGGCCTTCTTCATCTCGGTCTCGCACCATGCGAACTCGCGGTCGGCGATCGCTAGCAGGTCGTCGGGCGTGTACGGAATGAACTCCGACTGCAGGTCGGCGACCAGCGCCTCGCGGCCGATCGGCGCGCCGACGATCGGCTCTTCTTCTCCCGGGCGGATTCCGAGCAGCTTCTCGCGGAGGAACGTGCGGTAGCCGTCGAGCGCCTTCAGGGCCTTCTTCTGCGGCGCCGCGTTCCACCAGGTGAAGCTGGGGTCGTAGCCGGAGTGGAACGCGTACCAGGCGTCGAGCGCCTGCTTCAGATCGGCGAGCTGCTCCTGCGCCCGGAACGCGTCGAATCGCGATGGTTTGCTGGCCGCGTTCTCCACGGTCTTCCGCGTCGCCTCGATCTCGTTCGCGAGCGTGTCGAGCGCGGCTGCCGCCTTGGCGGGGTCCAGCTTCTCCATCCGCAGCCGCGCGTCGTTCAGCGCCAGCGCGCGCGATGCGAACGGCAGCAGCGCCTTGACGTCGGAAAGGCGCTGCTCCTGTCGCCCGAGCAAGCGAAGCTCGTAGTCGATGCGGCTGCGCAGCAGGTGGAAATCGATTCGTCCCTCGCCGCTCAGCTTGTCGAAGTCGAGCGCCGCGGCGCGGGCCTTCCAGTCGGCGTAGAACCCTTTGAATCGCGCGAAGCGATCGGGCGAGGACTCGACCGGGTAGCGTCGCGCGATCGCCTGACGGTCTGTCGAGAAACGGTCCACCACGTCGCGCAGCTCGCTCTCGGAAGCGGCCGGGCCGGGCGTGAGCGGCGGCAAGGGCGCTTGGGCCCACGCCACGGCAACGACCAGGCTACCCACGAGGACGACGCCGGTCTGCTTCATTGGATCTCCTTCAGTACCCCGCCGCGTGGCCTCTCCAGCATTCAAAGAGCGGCCTGATCGCGCGAGAGTACCTTAGGACACGCGCGCTCAGTCGCGGACCGCTCCGAGTGGCAACGGCTGCGCGGCGTCGGTCACCGCCTCGATCTTGGCCGCGTAGCCCGTGCGGTTCGCGATGTCTTCGTCGGTGACCAGATACGCGTCGAGCAGCCCCTTCGAGCGACATCCCGTTCTCAGGTAGTTCACCTCGGCGAGGCACAGGCTCCAGCCTTCGAGCCAGGCCTCGAGCTGCTGCCGCATCTCCGGGCTCCCCGAGAAATGGACGAGGACGTCGATGTCGCTCGCGGGGCCAGCGGTTCCGTTCTTGGTGCTGCCGAACACGTACAAGCCCTTGACGCCGAAACGCGCCGCGTCCAGATCGGCGGCCAACCGTTGGACCATGCGCAGCCGCCAGCGCCAGTGGTCCTCGCTCGGCCCGCCCTTCTGCGTCTGGAGACCGGCGGGAGACGCCGGCTCCGTTCCGGGCGCGGCGAAGAAAGCCAGGCTCTCGTCCAGCTCGGCGTTCATCAGCACCCGCAGCAAGCGTCCGTCGGTGGCGCGACGCACGTCGATCACACGGACCACGTTCGCCAGCTGCGCGAACTCCGGGGCCAGCTCCTCGAGGATGTTGGCGCTACCGCGCAGCAACGCCTCGTTGAATGCCACGCCCGGATCGTCCGGATACAGGGGCAGGTAGCGAATCGAGGACTCCACCAGGTCCTGGAAGAAATGGGTGCCGAAAGAGAGATCCGGCACGTAGTGGCCCTTGGCGCGCGCGATCTCCACCAGCAGGGCGGCGTTGTTGATGTCGGCGTAGCTGACGCTCACTCCCAACCGAACGTCGCCGCGGCTCCCCCAGCGCCCGGGCCCCATCAGGACGAACTGACGCTTCGGCAGCAACCGGTTCAGGCTGCCGACCGCGCGCCCGACGTCTCGCAGCCGGTCGGCGTCCCCGATCTCGCTGTAGCCGTCGGGGTCGACGTAGACGATGTGCGTCAAGTCCGGCACTCTGCCGTTCGATACGTAGCGGTGAGCCGAGAACAAGACCTGGCTTTCGGGGATGTCGCGCGGGATCGGGGAAGGCGCGTCTTCATCGGCGTAGCCTTGAGGCCGGCACTGCAGCAGGTAGAGGTGCTCTCCGTCGGAGGCGAACTCGATCTCCACCGGCGAGCCGAGGCTTTCACCGAGCAGCTTGAGCAAGGCGCGCATCTGGGTGACGAATCCCGTGTCCGCCAGGAGCCCGTCGAACGTGAAGGCGAGCCCGGCGCTCTCGAGGGGCAGCCCGAGGCCGCCGAGCCGGCGCACGCCGTCGCGGTCGATCAGCGAGACCAGGTTACGGAGGCCGGGATAAGCCGACCCGGCTTCCCGCAACAGCGCGTCGAACTCGACGGTCTCGAAGGAGTTGGCTTCCAGGTTGATCAGGTCGACTTTCTTGGGCGAGTAGCGCCGGACTTCGTCGGGAGTCACGTTGACCCGCAAGCCCGGCTGCCCCGGCGCCACCAGGATCGGGTAGTCGTCGGCCAGGCGGTCGACGGCGCGGGTCCCCAGGCCGGGCACCAGCCGCAGCAGGCCGTCATCGCGCCGGATGCGCGGGGACCAGCGCAGGTCGTTGTTGCTCAAGGCCACGCCCGAGAAGGTCGGCAGGAAGTAGCGCCCGATCCGCGTCCCCACGACCTCCTGGATCATCACGGCCATCTCTTCGTGCTGGGCCAAGAGGCCCCGCTCGGCCCGGTACTCGATCGGGTCGGGGCCGAAGACGGAGGCGTAGACCTCCGCCACCGCGTCCAGGAGCGCGGCCAGCCGCGCGGCCTTGGCGCCCTGGTTCGCGAGGAACAGGCTCTTGTACTTTCCGGAGAACGCCGAGCCGATGCGGTCTTCGAGCAGGCTCGAGCTGCGGACGATGATCGGACGCTCTCCCAGGTCATCGAGAACCGCCGACAGCCCGTTCACGATCTCGGGAGGAAAGTGAGAGCTCTTGAAGACCTGCTGGATGTGGGGGTACTCCTGCCGGATCTCGGCGACGTCGCGGTATTTCCAGTTGTAGACGTCGTCGAGGTCGTTGTACGCGAAGAACTGGATGATGCCGTCCGAAGGCAAGTACCAGGTCTTCGGCACGCGCACCTCGCGCAACACGTCGGCGAACTCACGCGAGCGCCGGACGATCTGTGCCGCCAGAAACAGCCCGCTGCTCTTGCCGCCCAGCCGGCCGTGGCTCTTGGGCAGGATGATCGTGTGCCGGACCAGGTCCACGAAATCCTCGACCGAGACGTGCTCGCGGCAGACGTCGATGAACTCGATGTGCTCGGTCAGCAGCCGGCGGATCAGCGCGGCCTTCAGGCCCATCTGGGTGGCGAGCGAAAGGTCGCGCGCGTCGACGCCGGTCAGCTGGTAGCGCTCGATCAGGTTCGCGATGTCCACCAGCGACGTGTACGAGCTCTCGAGGCCGAGCAACAGGAAGCGGACTCGGTCCTCCTTGATCCACACGCGGATCTTCGACAGGATTTCCTGGTCTCCGAAGTGCGCGGCCGCGATGCGGAACGTCTCGCGGGCGAGCGACTCGCGGTCGCCGGGGGGAGAAATCGGCGCGGGCTTGTTCTCGTCACGCCCGGCCCGATCGCTCTCGCCGTCCAGCGCCGCCGCGTTCTTCAGCAACGCGCGCGCGGCGCCGACGTCGGCGAAGGCGAGATGGTTGAGCATCTTTCTCGAGATGCGCCAGAACAAGTTCAGGTCGGTGCGCCGCAGCAGGTCCACCACCACCGACCAGTCCTGCCGGAGGCCGCCCGAACGCTCTCGCTCGCCGGCTTCGATTCGCGAAAAGACGCTGGTCAGCTCGCGCTGCAGCAGGAACTGGGCGACGCGCTCCGCGATGCTGTCGATCAGGCGCCGCTCTTCCTTCAAGAAGGGGCCCTCGTCGGCCTCCGGCATCGGCTTCGCGTAGTACACGTCGATCGACCCGACTCGCTCGCCCTGCACCACGATCGGGGCGCGCAGCACCCACGGCGTTTCGACGAACTGCGGCGGATGCACGGCCTGACCGCGATACACCAGCTTGGCGTGGCAGACGGCCGGGTGCTGCCAGCCCGGCGGGATCACCTCGACCAGCGCGCGGAAGACCTCTTCGAGCGGCTTGTCGTTGCCGCCGAGGATTTCCTCGATCCGGTAGAGGCAGCTCAGTTCCTTGGCGCGCTCTTGAAGGGCGTACAGCACCTCGTCCACCCGGGACTCGCGCTGGGTCGGCTCGCTCACCGGTCGTTACCCCAAGTGACGACGCCCTCGCCTCGCCTCCCGTCCACCTTGACGACCAGCGGCGGCGTAGCACGGGCGTGGCGGACGAAACGCGTCTCTTCCTCGACCGCCAAGTTGCAGAGCCTCGGCCAGTCGATGCCGCGCTTCGCGTGCCGCGACACGGAGAGGTAGGGCACTTCGAAGCTGATCAGGTTGTGGAAGAAGTGCGCTCCCTGGCTCATCTCCACGTTCATCTTCGGCAGGGCGGCCTCGACGATCGTGCGCGCGCCGCAGATTTGCGACCAGGACACCGGTATGCCCAACCATGAGTCGGACGAGCCCCAGCGCCCGAAACCGATCAGCAGGTATGGGAGGCGAGCGGCGACCAGCTTCCGGTTGATAGCCGCGATCTCGACCGCGATCTCCGGTGTCGACCGGGCATCGAAGGACTCGGGCTTGACGAAGACGACGTCTCGGATGTCAGAGCGCAGTACGTTCCCCATGGCGCTCTCGGACACGACGAGCGCCGTTCCGTCCGCGAGATCCCCCGGGCCGATCTCGACGGGCTGCGTCGAAACAACCATCGGCCGTACTTGAAGGAACCCGAGCTGCGCGGCGCCTCGCCCCGGCGGGAAGTCGACGGCGAACTCGATCTCGACTTTGGCGCCGGTCGCGGCTTCGGACGCAGCGAGCAAGGCCCTGAGGGCGTCGTTCAGCGGCAGCTCGTCGTTTCCCAGGACCGTCGCGAAGTCGAGCAGCCGCGGCCCCTGCGCGAGCGTTCCGACGCTGATCCGATTGGAGCTCGGATCGTAGGTCGAGGCGCTGTGGCGAAGCGTCCCGTCCCTCTCGGCGTCGGCGAGCTCGCCCTTCACCAGGTACTCCGTTTCGGCGATCGGATCGTACGCCGGCGGCGCTCCCATGTTGATCGCCCAGAAGTCCGTCTGCGTCTGCTCCAGGAGCTCTTCCGGCGATCCGTAGGGCGGCGCGACGCGGGGATACGCCGGCGAATAGGTCCAGCAGCGCCCTCCCTCGACCACCGTCTTGCCGAGACCGAGAGCCAGACTGACGACGCCGTCCTCGGGCCGCGCCGGCCCACTGCGGTAGAAGTTGTAGGACCGCGCGACGCCGGCGATCTCGGGGTAGAAGCGCGGCCCGTGCCGCGACCCGACCACTTCCTGAATGATGACCGCCATCTTCTCCTCGCCCGGCTGGCGGCCCGCGGCCTCGACGTAGGCGCGAGCCCCGGCGAAGAACGTCGAGGCGTAGACGAACTTGATCGCCTCGACCAGCTTGCGAAAACGAGTCTCCGGATCGAGCTGGTTGTTCGGGATCATCTTCGTGGCGTAGACGCCGGCGAACGGGTGCTTCAGGGCATCCTCGAGCAGGCTCGAGGAGCGCACCGCGAGCGGCGCGTGCACTTGCCGGACCAGCTCCCACAAGTCGCCGACCCGCTCGGCGGGCAGCTCCGCTCGCTGGAAGGCATTGGCCAGTCGCTTGTCGGAATCGCTCGGTCCCGCGAGCGCGCACAGCCGGTTGCGTTCCATGAACGAGTCGAACAGATCGGTGCCCAGCACGGCGAACCGGGGGATGTCGATCCGGATGCCGGGGAAGCCGCGGGGGTCGAGGCGGGCCGACAGGAAGTCCCGCGCCGCGAGAAGACCGTTGGCCTTTCCGCCCAGGCTCCCGGATCCGATCGCGCTGAACGACTCGTTCGAGTCGAAGAAGCGGCGATCGAAGCGCGGCAGCCCCACTACACCCAGCCCCGGTCCTTGCAGGCCTGCGCCACGCGGTTGATCGCGATCATGTAGGCGGCGTCGCGCATGTAGAGTCCGCGTTTCCGCGCCAGCTCGCTGACGGCGAGAAAAGCGGCCGTCATCTTGACGTCGAGCTTGCCGAGCACCTCTTCCTTTTCCCAGTAGTAGTTCATGTTGCTCTGCACCTGCTCGAAGTAGCTGCAAGTGACGCCGCCGGCGTTCGCCAGGAAGTCAGGGATCACGAAGATGTCGCGCTGCTGGAGGCCGGCGTCGGCCTCCGGTGTCGTCGGCCCGTTGGCGCCTTCCGCGATGAAACGCACCGCGGGATGGATCCGTCCGACGTTGTCCCCGGTGAGCTGGTTCTCGATCGCGGCGGGAATCAGGACGTCGGCCGGCTGCTCGAGCCAGGCGTCGCCGGGAAGCACTTGGTACCCCAGCTTGCGCGCCTTCTGCTTGTCGATCCCGCCGAAAGCGTCGGTGATCTCGAGCAGCGCGTCCACGTCCACGCCGGCGCTGCGCGTGAACGAGTGGGCGGCCTGATCCTTCTGGTCCCAACACGAAACGCAAGTCACCTTGCCGCCGATGCGCTGGTAGAGGTTGATCGCGTGCTGCGCGACGTTGCCGAAGCCCTGGACGCTGGCCCGGGTGCTCTCGGCCTCGACTCCCCGCTCGCGCAGCGCCTCGCGCAGAGTGAAGACGACACCGTAGCCGGTGGCCTCGGTGCGGCCCAGAGAGCCGCCCATGCCGACCGGCTTGCCGGTGATGAACCCCGGGAACTTGCCGCCATGGAGCGTCTCGAACTCGTCGAGCATCCACAGCATGTGCTGCGCGTTCGTCATCACGTCCGGCGCCGGCACGTCCGAGACCGGCCCCACGTTTCGAGCGACCTGCCGAACCCAGCCGCGGCAGATCTGTTCCTGTTCGCGCGCCGACAGGTTGTGCGGATCGCAGATGACGCCGCCCTTGGCGCCGCCGAGCGGGATGTCCACGACCGCGCACTTCCAGGTCATCCACATCGCCAGCGCGCGCACGGTGTCGAGCGTTTCCTGGGGATGAAAACGAATGCCGCCCTTCGAGGGGCCGCGCGCGTCGTTGTGTTGCACCCGGAAGCCGCGAAACACCTTGATGTGGCCGTCGTCCATGCGGACGGGGATCCCGAACGAATACTCGCGGAGCGGCTGGCGCAGCAGGTCCCGAGTCCCCTCGTCGAGGCCAACCAGGGCGGCGACCTTGTCGAACTGCGCTTGCGCCATCTCGAAGGAGTTGAAGGGCTTGACCCGGTTCAGCATGAGATGACTCCTCCCTTGGAGGACGGAGCGCGCCGAAGGCCGCTCCGCTTGGGCGCATCTCTTGCGCGTAGAGGTACGCCGGCGTCTACAGGTGCAACCCGCGTGCCGCGGCGCGAAGGCCCGGTCGTCGGCTCAGTTCGTGCCGGACGGCGCGTCCTTGTTCCAGTCGGGCGGGTCCACGCCGAGCAGGTGTTTCGCGAAGAAGTCGTGACGTTTGCGGTCGCCGTAGCTCGCGTAGGCGCCGCCGCGCGCCGCGTTGTGGTTGGCTCCCGGGACGACCAGGAAGTCGAAGGTCTTGTTCGCCCGCATCAGCGCTTGAACGACCTGCAGCGTCGAGGAGGGGTCCACGTTGGTGTCCAGCTCACCCACGATCAGCAGCAGCTTGCCCTGCAGCTTGGCCGCGTTGTCGACGTTGGACGCGGCCGCGTATTGCGGGCCGATCGGCCAGCCCATCCATTGCTCGTTCCACCAGATCTTGTCCATCCGGTTGTCGTGGCAGCCCGCGTACGCGACGGCGACCTTGTAGAACT
>CAZVOI010001254.1:0-2030 GCA_964628275.1 uncultured Acidobacteriota bacterium
CGCGAGCCCCCTCGCCGGGGTGGACCTCGGAGAAGAGGCCGAGAAGGCGATCCAGGGGGCCGGGCGTCTCTGGTGCGCGTGCGGCGGTGGTCGTGCTCAAGTCACCTGTGTCCATGACGCTGGAGAGCGGGGACGGGGAACGACCAGCATACGGATTCGGGCACCCCCTGCCAAACCCAGCGCCGGCCGCCGCGGGCCAGCATCAGGTCCAGCTCGGCGCCCCGTGGGTGCTCGAGCGCCAATCCCTCCCACGACGCGCCGAGCTTGGGGTGTGCCTGGAGCTCCGGCCGCGAGCGGATCCCCTGGAGAGCGTGAAACAGGCCGCTGTCGCGCAAGTAGCTCTTCGGCGCCTTGCGCACGCGCGTGAGTGGGCCGTGAGCGTCACCTCCGGCTCCGTCGGCTCCTCGAGCCCCCACGCCCGCTGGCCGCGATCGACACCGACCGGATGCCCTTCACTTCTTCCGCCCGGCAAGGACGAGGACGAGGCCGAGTGCTGCCACCCCGCCCGCGGCGAGCGGCGGGATCGTGACGGTCTCCTTCGCCTTCGACTGCACCTCGATCGGTCCAACCTTCAGGACGTCCTTCTTATGCGTGTAGTGGAACGTGCCGACGGCGAGACCGGCGAGGCCGGCCACGAGGAGCAGGATACCGACGAGTCGCAGCATGGGTTCTCCTTGTTCTAGCTCTTGCGCGGGTACGGATAGCCGTGACGGAGGGCCTTCTCGAGCTGCACGTCGTGGCCATAGTAGTCGTCGGCGAAGTAGACGACGCCCTTCGAGTCCACGTGGGCGGTGTCGTAGAAGAGGAAAACCGTGAGCTTCTGCTTCAGGTTGACCTGGGTCGGCCGCGTGCCCTGCATCGCGGCGTCGATCCGCTCCCGTGTCCACTCCGGCGAGTCGCGCAGCACCCACAGGGCGAGACGGGCCGGGTCCTCGAGCCGGATGCAGCCGTGGCTGAAATCGCGCCGGGCGCGGGCGAAGAGCGACTGCGCGGGCGTCCCGTGCATGTAGACGTTCTCGGAGTTCGGGAAGATGAACTTGGCGAGGCCGAGCGAGTTCTTCTCGCCCGGTTTCTGGCGGACGAAGAGCTTGCCCGCGGCGACCTTGTCGAGGTTCTCCGGAGTGGCGGGGAGCGCCGGGGCGTTCTCGTCGCCGCTCGCCACGATCTCCATGTTCTGGCGGTCGAGGTAGGAGGGGTCGTGGCGCGCCTTCGGCACGATCTCGGAGCGGATGATGCTCGGGGGCGGGCTCCAGTAGGGCCGGAAGATCACGTACGCCATCTGGCCGACGAAGATCGGCGTCTTGTGCCCGAGCGTCTTCCCGACCACGACGTTCATGCGCAGCGGCTCGTCCGGCTGGTCGGGGTCGAAGGCCCACAGCCGGAACAGCGGCACGTTGACGAAGATGTGCGGCTCCTGGCGCGTGTCGGGCAGCCAGCGCTCGCGCTCGAGGGCCATCTCGATCTGAAGCACGCGGGCGGCCGCGGGGACGTTGAGCGCCTGGATCGTGCCGGGCCCGATCACGCCGTCGGGCTCGAGGGCGTGACGGCCCTGGAAGCGCTTCACCGCGTCCACGAGCGCGCCCGCGTACAAGGGGGTGCCGTCGCCGGCTGTTTCGGGCGCCGGGGCGTCCGCCGGCAGGTCGCCGAGGGCACGCAGCCGCGCGGCGAGGGCGGTGGCCCCGGTCCACGGCTTGCCCAGCTCGACCTTCTTCTGCTTCGCGGCGAGCGCCGGCACGGGCTCGGGCTCACCCGCAGCAGCCAGAGCGCGGTAGTCGGCCAGGGCCTTCACGAGGCGCCGGTAGACCGGGAACTGGGGCTCGACGTCGGCCACTGCGGCGGGAAGGCCGCCCGCGTCGCGGGCGGTGCGAAGCTCCGATGCCAGGTCGAGGCGCTTGGACTGCACGTCGTAGTCGAAGCCGACGAGGCGCGGGTCGACCCGGCCCCAGTGGGCGGACTGCAGCAGGCGCATCGCCGAGACGGTGAGAGCGACGTCGAAGAGCGCGCGGCCCTTGGGGGTGGCCCCGGCGCCG
>CAZVOI010001255.1:0-7573 GCA_964628275.1 uncultured Acidobacteriota bacterium
TGCGTCAGTGGGTCGTGGCGCAACAGCTCGGCAGCCCCGCCGGCGGGTATGCCGGTCGCGGCGGCCAGCTCGGCGGCGCTCCGGGCGCTCCGCTCCGCGTCGCGCACCGCAGCCTGGTAGTCCGGGTCGGCCCGGTCCGCGCGCAGCGCGAGCAGTGTCAAGAGGGCTAAGCCCGCGAGCAACACCAGCACAAACCCGACCGCGAACCGATGGCCGATCTCCCGCCGGCCGAGCCAGGGCAGCGCGGCCAGGACGCACACCACCGCGGCCGGGACGACCACGCCGCCGACCACCTCGAGCCAGCCCGGGAAGAATTTCATCAACTGGAACAACGATAGGAAGTACCACTCCGGCCGCGCGGCCGGGAAGCCGGTGGCCGGGTCTGCGGGAGCCCCGAGCGGAGCGCCGCCATTCAGCACCACCAGCGCGACCACCACGGCCAGCACGGCCGCTCCGGCCAGGCCGTCTCGCAAGGCCTGATCGGGCCAGAAGCGGGCATCGGGCCGGCTTGGCCCAGGCGCGACCGTCACGCCGTGGCGGCGAAACAGGTAGACGTGGGCCACCAGCGCGAGGACCACCAGGGCCGGTAACACTCCGGCGTGCAGGGCGAAGAAGCGGGTGAGCGTGTGATGGCCGTAGTCCGGGCCTCCTATCGCCAGCCGTTGCAGCATCGGCCCGGCGACCGGCACCAGGCCGAGCAGGTTGGTGGCCACCTTGGTGGCCCAATATCCCTTCTGGTCCCAGGGCAGCAGGTAGCCCGTCATGCCGAGCCCCAGGAGCAACTGCATCAGGGCCAGGCCGAACCAGAAGTTGACCTCGCGCGGAGCGCGATAGGCGCCAGCGACGACCACCTGCACCATGTGGAGCGCCAGCAAGACGATCGCCGCTTGCGCCATGTAGTGGTGAAGGCCGCGAAGGAACCAGCCGCCCCACATCTGGTATTGCACGTAGTACACGCTCTCCCAGGCGGTCTGCGAGCTGGGGCTGTAGGCCATCCAGAGCACGACGCCGGTCACGCACTGGACCGAGAAGGCGAGGGTCAGCGCGCTGCCGAACACGTAGCGCCAACGCGCCCCGCCCGGAATGCTCTCGTCAAGGAGGCCGCGGAGCAGTCCCCTCCATCCCGTGCGCCCGTCGAGCCAGTCGAGAGCGGCTCTCACTCCAGGGCGATCTTCGCCGACGTTCCGGCGCGGAAGTTCTGGAAGCGCACCCAGACCTCCAGCCGGGGCCGGCCGTCGGGGCCGAGCAGCGGCTTGCCCTCGGGGTCTTGCTGTTCGCGGACCTCCGGAGTGAGCGCGTCGAGGGCCCGCGGGCTCGGACACGTTGCGGGATCGATCCGCTCTCCGTTCCGCGCGAACCGGCTGTCGTGACACGGGCAACGGAAAGAGCCCGCTTGCTCCTGGTAGCTGACGAAGCAGCCCGCGTGGGGACAAACGGCGTTGTGCGCGAGGACCCCATCCGAGCCGGGCTCGCGGCGAAGGTAGACCGCCCCGACGGGATGTAGGGGAAGCCGGTTCCAGGCGTCCTCACGCGGGGCCAGGATCGAAAACCGGCGCGGCACGCCGTCCGCGGGCACCACGTCGAGGGGCGCCACTCTCACGAAGCCGTCGCTACGCTTGCGCCGCCTCAGCGGATCGAGGAAGACGATCAGGCTCGCCGCTCCTGGCACCAGCGCGACGAGCGCTCCGACCGCCAGGGCCGCGGCTCGCCTGAAGAAGCCGCGTCGATCTTCGACCGGGGTCGCCTCGCGGTGATCTGGCGCGCCCACGGTCTGTTCCATCGATCAACTCCTAACCGACAGGCGCCTCGGCGGCGGTTCCAGGTGGGGCCGGGGACATCGAGAGAGTCTCTGCTCTCCGGAGGTCCCCGGCGCGGTCGAAAAGCCGATCTAGAGCGCGACCATGAACAGCACCGAATACCGGTTGGTCTTCGCGGCGTTGGGTGGGACCTTCGTCTGCTTGATGTAGTCGAACGAGACGTTGATGTTGCCGCGGACGTAGGCGAGCAGCGCGACCGCGAACGACTGGGTGGAGGCCTGACCGTTCGCCGACTCGACCGATTCGAAGCGCAGCGTGGGCACGATCGGTATCTTGGTCGGGGTCACGTAGAAAGCCTGCACATACCAGGCGTCGTTCTCCTGTTGGACCAGCGTGGTCGCCAGATCCTCCTTGGCCTTGAACCACGCCGCATTGGCCGTAAAGCCCTTTCCGTCGAACTGCAGGTCGAAGCCCGATCGATTGTAGTCCTGCGTGCGAGCCGGAACGGTCGCGGTCGCGACCAACTCCTTCTGTCCGATCAGCGTGAAGGCGCCAGCACTGAATCCGCCGATGTCGTAAGCCGCGCGCAGCAGGTAGTCCTTCTTGTCGGCGCCGAGGGTGTCGTCCCGGCCCGTGCCCACGGTGGCGCTGTAGTAGACACCCTTGACGCGGCCGTAGAAGGTGGCGAACGGGGTGGTGTCGCGGAATCGGTACCCCGTCTGGAAGCCCGCACTGTTGGGGGATGGCCGATCCTGAGTCAGACGACGGCTCGCGAAGGTGTTGTACCCATCGGCAAAGCCCATCCGGCTGTACCCGGCGACGAGGTTCGCGGCTTCCTTCGGATGCCAGCCCGCCATGATGTCGACCACATCCACGGCCCAGGCGGCATCGTCGGCGCCTTCGAGGTTCACGTAGTAGGAGAAGTCCTTGGGCGCCGAATCCGTGATCTCCAGCTCGAACTCGTGGATGATCTGCATGTCGAAGCGCGGATCGGTATTACGCTTCGTCACCGGACGTCCCTGGAACCGCAGCGACATCGGCAGCGCCTTGGCCAGCGTCGTCCGTTCGTCGAGGACGATGTCGGGGCTTTTTTCGCCCTTGGGGGCGGCCTCTGGGTCCCGGTCGAGACGGTAGCCGTTCTCCTTGAACGTGCGGCCGAACTTGTTGAGCAGGGGCCAGGCCGAGTGGCAATGGCTGCAAACCAAGTCGTGCTTCCGAGCGTACGCCGGCACCGCCTGCGCCGTCGGGATGTATCCAAGAAGGAATCCGAGGGCCGTCAGTAGGCCCAGCCAACGGTTTCGTCGATTCATCGTGGTCTCCTTGTAAGAACCCCCGAACAAACTCGGGTTTCCGTTTCGGTAAGGTTATGGAGCCGATGTGACGCGGTCATTGCGAAATCGCAAAGAGCGCCGCATTCTCGTTGGTGTACGGTCGCACACCTACTTGTACCCTCGCACACCTACTGAGGTGTATGCGCACCAACATCGTCCTCGACGACAAGCTGGTCACGGCAGCGTTCCGCGTCAGCCAGGCGCGCACCAAGAAGGCGCTCGTGCACGAAGCGCTCACGGAGCTGGTTCGCGCCAGGCGGCGGCTCTCGCTGCTCGATCTTCACGGCAAGGAGCGCTTGGCGAAGGGTTACGACTACAAGCGGGCCCGAGCGGCGCGTTGATCCTAGTCGATACGTCGGCGCTGCTCGACTTCCTGGGCGGACGCGCTACGAAAGCGGCCCGGCTGCTCGAACGATTGGTTCGAGAACGAGCGACGTTTCACCTGGCTCCGATCGTGGTTCAGGAAGTCCTGCAGGGCGCACGGGACGCGGATCAGTGGAAGAGACTCAACCGTTACCTCGGAAGCCAGTCCTTGGTGGATGTGGCCGATCCTCTGCAGTCGCGGATCGCCGCGGCCAGGATCTTCTTCGAGTGCCGCCGTCGCGGCTTGACCGTGGGTAGCAGCGATGACTGCCTGATCGCCCAGATCGCCCTCGATCACGATCTGGCGCTTCTCCACAACGACCGGAACTTCGAGTCGATCCGGCGCGTGCGGCCCCTGCGAACGCTCCTCTAAGCGGTCGCGGTCATTTAACCTCTTGGCCCTTCGTCTCGTCCTTCTTCGGGGCCTGGCCGAGCGCCGCCCTCAAGGACTGGACGAACAACGCGACGCTCCGGATCTCCCTGGGGTCGAGCTTGGCTCTGAACGGCTTCATGTCCGGGCCCTTCCCCTCCCTCACCGAATGCTCGATCTGCTCGAGCGTGACCGTCCATTTGGGGTCGATGAAGTTCGGCGCCCCCTTGGCGATCCGCCGCGGCACTCCGTTATCGCCGTGGCACTTGGCGCACTTGTCGAGGAAGATCTCCTTCCCCTCGGCGTCCTGAGCGCGCATAGGAGCCGCCCAGAACGTGGCCGCGGCCACGAGGGCCAAGCCGGGCAGCAGCCCGGACGAGGGTCTCAAGGTTTTCACTCCAGGCAAAGTCGCGGACACTTGCGTGCGAGAAGGGTACGGGAGCCGGGGTGACGCCATCCTTGCGGAAGCGCAAGGACAGCATCGTTCCTGGGGTCGACGAGAAGGGGCTCCCCGCCTAGTGAACGCCGAGCCGCTTGGCCAGGTGGCGGCCCTCTTTCTCGTCCACGACCAGCTGGTCGGCGTGGAGCTCCACGGCCAGGCTGATGGCTTCGGTCTCGCCGGGTCCGAGTCCCGCATCGAGAATCAAAAGCGGGATGGGCTGAGCGAGTCGGCGTTCTACGATCCACGGCTGGCGCGGGACGCTTGGAGCGATCTCCATCGCGACCGATGGAGGGACGAGCAGGCTCGTGAAGAGGGCTTGGAGAAGGGGCAGTTGGCCGATCTGGTGGAATGCGATCAAGGGGCTCGCGTCCGCGACGACGCCGGTCAAAAGGACTCGCTGGCCGCCTTTTCAGCCGCCCACTCTTCCTCGGTCATGTCGATGTACGGGATCCCGAGGCGCGAGGCGTGCTTGATGAAATCGATCCTCGGCATACCCAGGATCTCCGCGGCCTTACCGCTGGAGATGGTCCCGCGCCGGTAGAGCTCGAGGACGATCATCTCCCGCCCCGCCACCTGCACCGGCTGGTTGGTCCGTTGGAGGATGGCCGCGAGTGGCTCGTCGATCTCGATCTTGACACTGCTCAATGGGCTTGCCTTCAAGCTGTATTTTACCGCTTCTCCCTGCCCTCGTAGAGTGTAGACGTCCACGCGATCGAACCGCCGCTCGACATCACGACACTCCAGGCCGCCTCGCCTGGCTCCGGTTCCTCGAGACCAGATACTGCCGCGCCAGGAATCGAGTGCCCCATCGCGTTCCGGGGCTCGATCTCGAGCGCGCGCTCAGCCACCCGCGTCACCGCCTGGTTCAGACGGCGCGCGGGCCGTCAAGTAAGAGCTCTCCTAGGCGGTCGCGGCGACGCCGAGCTTTTGGGCCAGCGCGTCGAGCGACTGGTTCAGCTCGGGCGGGAGGCGCGATCCGAAGCGGTCCAGGAAGGAACGCATCTCCGGCACCTCGGCGGCCCACTCCTCGCGATCGACGCTCAGGAGAGCGTCGATGTCGGAGCGCTTCAGGTCGAGGCCGTCCAGGTTCAGGTCCGAGGCGCGCGGCACACGGCCGATCGGCGTGTCTTCGGCCCCGACTTTGCTCTTGATGCGGTCAATCATCCACAGCAGGACGCGCAGGTTCTGGCCGAAGCCGGGCCACAGGAAGCGGCCGCTCTCGTCCTGGCGGAACCAGTTGACGTGGAAGATCCGCGGCGGGTTCTCGAGCCCCCGGCCGATCTCCAGCCAGTGAGCGAAGTAGTCGCCCATGTTGTAGCCGCAGAAGGGCAGCATCGCCATCGGGTCGCGGCGGACGACGCCGACCTTGCCGGTCGCGGCGGCGGTCGTCTCGGAGCCCATCGTGGCGGCGATGAAGGTGCCGTGCGCCCACGACTCAGCTTCGAAGACGAGCGGCGCTAGACGCGCGCGCCGGCCGCCGACGATGATCGCCGACAGTGGCACGCCCTGCGGGTCTTCCCAACGCGGCGACATGCTCGGGCACTGCCGTGCCGCAACCGTGAAGCGCGAATTGGGATGCGCCGCCTTCTCCTTCCCGCTCCACGGCCGGCCCTGCCAGTCGAGGAGTCCTGCGGGCGGGTTCTTGTCCTTGCCCTCCCACCACGGAATGCCGTCCGGCGAGACCCCGACGTTGGTGAAGATCGTGTTCGTCTGGATCGTGGCCAGCGCGTTCGGGTTCGTCTCGGGACCGGTGCCCGGGACGACGCCGAAGAAGCCCGCTTCCGGGTTCACCGCCCACAGCCGGCCGTCGGCGCCCGGCCGCAGCCACGCGATGTCGTCGCCGACAGTGCGCACCTTGAAGCCCTGGCGCTCGAGCGGCGACACCAGCATCGCGAGGTTGGTCTTGCCGCAGGCCGACGGGAACGCCGCTGCGATGTAGTGCAGCTCGCCGCCCGGCAGCTCCAGCTCCAGGATCAGCATGTGCTCGGCCATCCAGCCCTGGTCGCGCGCCATCGTGCTGGCGATGCGCAGCGCGAAGCACTTCTTGCCGAGCAGCGCGTTGCCCCCGTAACCGGAGCCGACGCTCCAGATCGTGCGCGTCTCGGGGAAGTGAACGATGTAGCGGCGGTCGGGCGAGAGGTCGCCCAGCGAGTGCAGGCCGGGCACGAAGGCCTCGCTGGCGCCGAGCTGCTCGAGCGCCGGCCTACCCATTCGGGTCATGATCCGCATGCTCGCCACCACATACGGGCTGTCGGTGATCTCGACGCCGATCTGGCTGAAGGGCGACCCGAGCGGACCCATCACGTAGGGCACCACGTACATCGTGCGGCCCTTCATGGCGCCCGCGAACAGCGGCCAAACGCGATCCTTCGCGTCGCTGGGCGACATCCAGTTGTTGGTGGGGCCGGCGCTCTCCGCGGTTTGGCTCGCGATGAAGGTCAGGTGCTCGGTTCGGGCCACGTCCGAGGGATGGCTTCGGTGCAGGAAGGATCCCGGATGGACCTTCTCGTTCAAGCGCAGCAGCGTGCCGCTCGCGAGCATCTCGTCGATCAGCTTCTGGTTCTCGGCTTCGGAGCCGTCGCACCACTGGACACGGAGAGGCTGCGTGGTGCGCGCGACCTCCTCGACCCAGCGTTCGACAGGTGTCATTGAGAATCCTCCGAGAATCCGCGCGCGGCGCGGACGAGCGAAGCGGCGATTCTGGGATGCGCCGGTCGGCGAGTCAACCCTCGCGCCGAACGGTCGTTCGGTGCCCGTGTGGCAGCCGCTGAGCTACTCTTGGGGATCTTGAACGAGCCGGAACCGCGGCGTCGATCCTTCGCCCTTGGGCTCGTGGCCACGGGCCTGGCCGCCAGGCTCGGCGCGCAAGCCTCGGCCAGCCCGGCGCGGGGACGCGGCGACCGTCTGATCATGGACGCGATGGGCGAGTTGCGTATCGAGTATGAGCCGGAGCTGATTCGCGACATGCTGGCGAGCGGGATGGATTCCATCACGATCACGCTTTGCGACCCCAAGCCCGAGGGAGCCGAGGCGCTCGAGCTCGCGGTGGATTCGCTGCTCGCGCACGACCGCTATCTGGCCGCGCATCCGGAGTTCTTCGTGAAGGCGACTTCGGTCGCGGACATCGAACGCGCCCGCCGCGCCGGCAAGCTGGCGGTTCTCTACCTCTACCAGAACACCGTGCAGTTCGGGAAGGACCTGGACCGCGTCGACCTGTTCCATCGCATGGGACTGCGCAGCTGCCAGCTCACGTACAACACGAAGAACCACGCGGGCGTCGGCTGTTGGGAGGAAGGCGGCCTGACTCCAT
>CAZVOI010001256.1:0-8393 GCA_964628275.1 uncultured Acidobacteriota bacterium
TATTGCCGCTCCGGAAGATCCTCGCCGTTCTCATGGCTTCGCCTCTCGACGGTATATACGGGAGGATATACGGGGCGGAAGCGGCCGGCAACTCGAATCGGCATGATACCGTCCGCCCGATGAGGATCCGCCGTTCCGAAAACGCGTGCCTCCTTGCCACGATGCCGAGCGGCCCTCTCAAGTCCTGCTGCCGGTGATTCCGCGGAATAGAGAGAAGGGGATCTGACGTGCAAATCGAAAAATACTCCCTGGGCATCGGCGACCGTTTCGGCAAGGAGGGCAGCGCCCAGTTGCGCGCGTTTCAGAAGGCCGAGCAGGCTGGGGCGGTGGTCGTGCCCGTCTGGAACAAGTCGTTTCGCGAGCATTCCCTGATCGGCACCAAGCCCGACGACGTCCGCCTCGAGGCTGACGACGCCACCCGCGCCGCGGGCTGGAAACATTCGTACTACGTCGACGCCGACCACATCGGCATGAAGACGGTCGACGCGTTCATCCCCGTCAGCAATTTCTTCACGCTCGACGTCGCCGATTTCATCGGCAGACCCGCGCCCGACGCCGAGATCGCCGCGTTCGTGAAGGACATGGCGTCATTCCGGGGGGCGCTTCGGATTCCGGGGATCGACACCACCTTCGAGGTGACCGACGCGGTGCTGGAGAAGATCGGCCGCCACTACCTCTACGCCGTCAGCGAGGCGGGCCGGACCTACCGGCACATCGCCGCCGCGAAGGGCGCCGACAATTTCGTCACCGAGGTGTCGGCTGACGAAACCACGGAGCCCCAGGTGCCTCTCGAGCTGTTCTTCATCCTGGGCGCGATCGCGCGCGAGAAGGTTCCCGTCCAGACGATCGCGCCGAAGTTCTCGGGCAAGTTCCTGAAGGGGATCGACTACGTCGGCGACGTCTTGGTGTTCGAACGGGAGTTCGACGCGGACCTGGCGGTCGTGAAGCACGCGATCCAGGTGTTCGGGCTGCCGGAATCCTTGAAGCTGAGCGTGCACACCGGCAGCGACAAGTTCTCGCTGTATCCGGTGATGCGCCGGGCGATCCGGAAACACGGGTCGGGCCTGCATCTGAAGACGGCCGGCACGACTTGGCTGGAGGAAGTCATCGGCGTGGCGTTGTCGGGGGCGCCGGGCCTTGCCGTGTCGAAGAAGATCTACGTCCAGGCGCTGTCGCGGTTCGACGAGCTGTGCAAACCCTACGCGACGGTGGTGGAGATCGATCCGGCCAAGCTGCCGACGCCGAACACGGTCGAAACCTGGACGGCGGAGCAATTCGTCAGTCGGCTTCGACACGATCCGTCATGCCCCGACTACAGCATCGATCTGCGCCAGTTGGTCCACGTCAGCTTCAAGCTGGCGGCCGAAATGGGTGACGAGTTTCGCGGGGCACTGGACTCGGCGCGCGAAGTCGCCGGGAAATGCGTCAGGGACAACCTGTACGACCGGCACATCCGGCCGCTGTTCGTGGAAGCCTGACAGGAGATCGCGTACTCAGGGCACGGCCGTGTAGTGGCCGTGAATGCAAAGCCAGCGTCCGCCCTCGCGTACGAAGATGCGGGTGGATTTCCCGCGAGAGCTGAAGCGCTTGCCGTCGCTGGTTCCGGAATCGGTCCAGTAGTACGTGATCCAGGCCACGTCGCCCCGAACCGTCACCGCCGGCTGGTGCATGTCCGTGTGCACGCCCGTCGCTCGGCGCAGGTAGTCGCGGTAGCTGCGAACCTCCGCTTCCTTGCCCTCTCGGATGTAGGTGTCGTTCTCTCCGAAAGACGTGAAGGCCGGGTGCACGTGCGTGGCGTAGCGGTCCACGTCGCCCTTCTCGATGGCGTCCCAGATCGCGACCAGGGTCGCCTTGACGTCGGAGATGTCCTTCGAATCCGCGGTCTGAGCGACGGCGGGCAGGGCGCACAGGGCCAGAACTCCTCGCAGCAACCATCGACGCATGTCTACTCCTCCATGTTTCAGTTCGCGCTCGAATCGGCATGATAGCGTCCGCCCGATGCGGATTCGCCGGTCCGAGAACGCCTGCCTCCTGGCGATCGTGGGGCTCTTGGGATGTCGCGCAGCTGCGATGCCCGAGACGTCCAACGAGACTCACCTTGACGAGCGCGTTCTTGCCAGCCGGTGATTCCACGGCGGTGCGCACAGGTCTCGCCGTTTTGTGCAGTGCCGCCGTGGTGTGGGCCGCAACCGCGCGCGAGACGCCGCGCAAGAAGCTGATCGAGTTCGGCTGGGACGAGCCGAGCGCAGTCTTCATGCAGGCGCACATCGAGGAGATGGAACGAACGCCGTTCGACGGCTGCGTATACCACGTGGACTTCAAGGGTGCCGCGGGCGAGGGCAGCTTTGCTTGGGAGACCTTCGGCAAGCGGGCGTTCTCGGAAAGCGATCTACGCGGATCGATCGATGCGCTGCGCGCGACGCGCTTCACGACGTTCCGCTCGAACCTGTTGCGCTTCAACGCGACGCCGGGCGATGTCGACTGGTACGACGACTTCTCGGCGATCGTGTCGAACGCCAGGCTCGCGGCCCGCGTCGCGAAGCTGGGTCGGAGCGCGGGGATCCTGTTCGACACCGAGCCGTACAAGGGTCAGCTCTGGGATTACACGCGGCAGCGCGATACCGGGAAGCGCTCGTTCACCGACTACTCGGCGCAAGCGCGGCGGCGAGGGCGCGAGGTGATGGAGGCGTTCGAGCAGGGCTATCCCGGCCTGACCGTCTTCCTCACCTTTGGCCACAGCTACGTGGCCTGGCAGATCCCGCGGTATCAGAAGCCGCACGCCGAGGTGACGTTGGGCCTGCTGGCGCCGTTCATCGACGGCATGATCGAAGGCGCGCGCAAGGGCCGGATCGTGGACGGCCACGAACGCTCGTACTGGTTCCTGAAGCCCGAGATGTTCCGCGAGGCGAATGCCTTGATGCGCGAGGGCGTGCGGCCGATCGTCCACGACTTCGAGCAGTACAAGCGTGTGATGTCGTTCGGCTTCGGGATCTGGATGGATTACGACTGGCGGCACGAGGGTTGGGAGACGAGCGACTTCGAGAAGAACCACTTCACGCCCGACGCGTTCTACGCGTCAGTAAGAACGGCGTTCGAGCTCAGCGACGAGTATGTCTGGGTCTACACCGAGCAGCCGCGCTGGTGGTCGCCCGAAGGCGGGCCGGTCAAGCTCCCGGCCGCTTACGACGACGCGCTGCGCCGCGCGAAGCGCGACGGCGTGGGCCCGGCCCGACGCCCTCGATGACGGCCGCCGCGAGCAGCGGCACCAGGATCTCGTGGTGGCCGGTCAGGCTGATGCCGCGGCCGACGCCCTGGGTGGGGCGCGTGACCACGTTCATGTGCGGCCGATAGGACTGGATGAAGTCCAGGTTGACGGTGGTGAAGTCCTTGATCGCGTGGCCGAGGTTGCGGGCCAGCGTCACCGCTTTCAAGAAGACCTCGGGCAGCAGCACCGCCGAGCCGACGTTCAGATAGACCCCGCCGCCGCCGAGCCGCGCGACTTGCGCGGCCAGGATCCGGAAGTCCAGATGCGTGCCGCGCCCGACCGCCGCCGGGTCGCATGCCGGGTGCATGTGGATGATGTCGGTGCCGATCGCGACGTGAACCGTGGCCGGCAGGCCGAGCCGATGCGCGGCGGCCAGCAGGCTGACTGCGAGGTGGCGAGGCTTGCTGCGCGTGAGGTAGCGGCCGAGCGAGGCGCCGATGCCGAGGCCGTCGCGGTCGCCGGCGACGATCGCGCGATTGACCTCCTCGCCGGTCTCGCGCGCCATGCCGAAAGCGCCTGAACCGAGACCCGCGGCGACGTCTTCGGACGTCTGACCCGCCACCGCCAGCTCGAAGTCGTGGACGATGCCGGCCCCGTTCAGCGCCAGCCCGGTGACGAAGCCGCGCTCCATCAGATCGATCAAGATCGGCGACAAGCCCACCTTCAGCACGTGGGCGCCCAGCCCCCAGACGATCGGCTTGCGGCGTGCGCGCGCGCGCTGAATGTCGGCGGCCGCCTGCCGCAGCGACTCGCCTGCCAGGATGCGCGGCAGCGAACGGAGCAGCTCGGCGACGCTGGCGCCGCGCTCGAGCGGCCGGGCGAAGTCGCGCAGCGTAACCTTGCTGCGGCGCGACGCGAGCGGGTAGCTGGAGATGCCGTCGAGGCTCAGCGGCGGGAAGCCGGGGCCCGGCTTTCGCTTCACTGCGAGACCGCGTCCTCGATGATTTCGCACAGCGCGTGAACCACCATCGCGTGAACTTCCTGGATCCGCTGGGTGTTGTCGCTCGCGACGTCGATCAGGATCTCGGCGAGACCGCGAACCTCGCCGCCGCCCTTGCCGGTGAGCCCGACTGCAACCAGCTTCATCTCTCGGGCCAGCCGGAGCGCGGCCAGAACGTTGGGCGAGCGGCCCGAGGTGGTGATGCCGAACGCGACGTCGCCGGGGCGCGCGTGCGCCTCGAGCTGGCGCGCGAACACGCGTTCGAAGCCGTAGTCGTTCGAGATGGCGGTGACCGCCGACGCATCGGTCGTGAGAGCCAGCGCGGAAAGCGCCGGACGCTCCTTCTGAAAACGCCCGACCAGCTCGGAGGCGAAGTGCTGCGCGTCCGCGGCCGAGCCGCCGTTCCCGAACGTGTAGAGCCGGCCGCCCGCGCGCAACGAGGCCGCGATCCGTTCGCCGGCGACGACGACCGTGGCGGAATTCTCCTCGAAGAAGCGGCGCTTGGTTTCGAGGCTCAGCGCGACCGACTGGCGCAACTCGGCTTCGTTCATCGTCGGGGATTATCGGGCGCGATGCTGGTTCGCGCCAAACCGACGCCTCGCGCTAGAGCGGCCGGATGTGGACCGTCAGCAGCACCGAGGTGATCGCGGGATCGTCGACGTCGATCTGGAACACCGTGCCGTCGCGGATCCCACGCGGTATCCGAAGCGAGACCGGCAGCCGCCGCTCCAGCTTGCCTTCGCCCGCGCACACCGGACAGTTGAAGACGGCGCCGCCGGTGCCTTCGCAGGCTCGACAGCTCGCCGAGAGCGGCACGTCGAGCGGCAACACGCCGCCGTGATCGGCTTCGTCGGGTCGCAGCAGGATCTCGCCGGAAAGCGTGCCGAGCCGCACCGGCCGCTTCAGCTCGCTGGCGCGCGGGGCGCGCAGCAACGACCAAGCCTTGGCACGCGCCCGGTCGCGATCCGACAGCGACTCGTCGTAGCGGCGCCGCCGGTCCACGTCGCAAAGGGTCTCGTAAGCGACTTGGAGCTCGTGAAACTCCGGCGGCGTGGTCTTTTCGGCGACCTCGGGGTCCCTCCGCTTGGCCAGCCTCCGGTAGGCGCGCTGGATCGTCCGGAGGGAAGCGTCGCGTGGGATACCGAGCAGGACATAGAAGTCCTTGCGGCGCTCCATTGGCTGTACACCATAGGTCGTGGCCGCCCCGGAAGTCAAGGGCGGCAGGCGGATGCGGTCCGAGCCTCTAGAACCCCTTGACCTTCCCCGCCCTCTTGTAGAGCTGCCACACGACATGCCAGCTCACGAGGATGACGACCAACAAGGCGATGAAGGGATAGCTCGACGGCAAACCGAAGTTGCCGCCCGAGAACTCGGGGGTGTGATTGTTGATCATGGTCCAGAGCATCGGCGCCGACATGTACGTATTGTGCCGCGAGCGGGTGCCGGCAAGCCCGACGACGGCCGCATCCGGCGGCTGGCCGTCCTTGATGGCTCGGATGATCTTCTGCTGCGCGGGCCAGATGCGGAACCACACGTTGAAGGCCATGATGGTCCCAAAGGTCGTGCCGAGATGGATGTTGAAGGCGCGATAGCTGAAGCCGCCCCACATCGCCATCAAGGCCACGGTGATGGCCGCCGCGACGAACGCGATCGCTCCGAACTGCTTGGCGTCCTTCACGCTCTTGGCGATCGCGTCGTAGAGGAACGGCGCTGTGTAGGGGAAGACGACCATCACGATCGCTCCGGTGGTCCAAGCCCCTCCGGCGTCGAACATGAGCTTGCCGCCGTAGAAGACGATCTGCAGCAGCAGGACGCCGGTGGCCCAGGTCCAGGCCGCGCCCCAGCGGAACCAGAAGAGCGCGCGGGGCATCAGCTCGGGCACGACCTTCTTCTTGGTCTCGGCGTCCAGCGTGGCGGCGAACGGGCCGTTCACGAAGTTGAAGAAGTACAACATGCCGATCCAGAGAACCCCGGCGAGGATGTGAATCCAGCGGACCGGTCCGTTCAGGACATCCATGTGTCCCCTCCTTGGAAAGTCAAAGTTGCAGCGAGGTTAGCATTTTTCGTCAGGCCTTCACACGGATCGCGCGGCGCTGGAGTGAACCGGCGTAAGCTTCGGCTCGTCCGCCCGCACAAGGAGGAGCCGATGACACGGTTTTCGAGAGACGCGACGCTCGCTTGCCTGACCCTGTCGAGCGCGCTCGCCGCATCCGCCGCCGAACGTCGTTACGTGACGCCGCGTTCCGCCGCCGATGCCAGCGCGCCGCCGTTCAGCGGCGGCGTCCTGGTGGGGGACACGTTCTACATGTCCGGCACGATCGGCCGCGACAAGGATGGCAAGGTCCCCGCGGATCCGGCGGTCGAAGCCAAGCTCGTGCTCGACGACATCCAGGCGACGCTGAAAGGGGCCGGCCTGAGCATGGACGACCTCGTGTTCGTGCAGATCTTCTGCTCCGACGTCGCGCACTATGCCAAGTTCAACGAGGTGTATCGAGGCTATTTCAAGAAGGAGTTCCCGGCGCGAGCCTTCATCGGCTCCGGCAAGCTGCTGTTCGACGCGCGCTTCGAGGTCCAAGCGATCGCGGTCAAGCGCTGAGATCGGGTATCGGATATGACGAAGCCGATCAGCCGCCGTGAAACCCTCAAGGGAAGCCTGGCCGCCGCGGGACTGACCGCTCTCGGCCTGCCGGCGTGGGCCCTGCCGGTCCTCGAGCAGGGCGAGGTTCTCGTGCCCTTCAGCGACATGCCCGAGAACCTTCCCGCGACGGCCGGCCGCGAGACGCGGCTTCTCGACGTCCGCAAGATCGACGGGCCGTTCACGCCTCGGGATCAGTTCTACACGGTCCAGCACTACGGCCATCCCGAGGTCGACATCGCGAGCTATCGGCTCAAGCTCTCGGGACTGGTGGACCGGCCGCGCACGCTCTCGCTCGACGAACTTCGCCGGATGGGCGGCGCGGAGTTGGTGGCGGGTTTCGAGTGCTCGGGCAATCGGGCCCCCATGCAAGGCCTGTGCAGCAACGGGCGCTGGACCGGCGTCGCGCTGCGTGCCGTGCTCGACCAGGCGGGCGTGAAGCCCCAGGCACGCGAGTTCGTCTTCTTCGGCGCCGACCGCAAGCTCGAGGAAGTGGAGTTCCGGGCGCAGAAGTTCGAGGTCGAGCAGCAGTTCGGCCGCAGCCTGCCACGGGAGAAGGCGCTCTCGCCCGAACCGTTCCTGGCCTACGCGCTGAACGGCGAGCCGCTCACCCGTCACCAGGGCTCCCCGCTCCGGCTGATCGTCCCCGGATGGTACGGCGTGGCCAACGTCAAGTGGCTCTCGCACATCCACCTTCAAGAAGAGCAGTACCTCGGCAAGTACCAGGCCCGCTGGTACCGCAGCTTGAAGGGCGAGCTGATCGACGGCGAGACGAAGTGGAAGGAAGCGGCAATCACCCAGATGCAGTTGAAGTCGTTCATCGCGCGCGTCACTCGGGACGGCAGCCGTCACAAGCTGCTCGGGGTGGTGCTCCACGACGGGACGCCGCTGAAGGCGGTCGAGGTCCGAGTGGACGACGGCCCGTGGCAACCGGCGACTCTCGATCCCGCCACGAACGCCAGGTACTCCTGGAAGCTGTTCAGCTACGTCTGGAATGGCGCGACGCCCGGTGAACACACGCTCGTCTCACGCGTGACCGACGCCGCCGGCAGGGTCCAGCCGACGGCGCAGCAGCTCGAAGCCAAGAAGACCTTCCTCGAAGATAACGCGCAGCATCCTCGGACGCTGACGATCGCCTAGCGTCAGACCCGCTGCTCAGCCGCTTGGCGACGCCGCCACTCGATCCCGAACGCGACCAGCAACAAACCGGCGCCCGCCACGAAGAGCGACGATCGAATGCGCGGCAGAACGGCTGCGTCGGGCGCGATCCGGATCGTTCCGACTCCGACCGTCGCCCGCTCCAGCGGCCCGGCCACGGGTCCCGCCACCACCATCAGGTCGTGCCGCGCGCCGCGCTGGGCGTTGCCCTTGATCACCCGCACCAAGGCTCGCACGCTGCCGCTGGCGGGAACCTCCAGCTCGCCCGGCGCCTCCAGGACGTTGACGCCGAGCGATGCGTACGCTCGGAAGCCGACCCGGTGTACCGCCCCGTCGGCGCTCTTCAGAAGCACCGCGACGTTTGCCGCGAGGTCCAGCGTCGTCTCGGCGATCGT
>CAZVOI010001257.1:0-6744 GCA_964628275.1 uncultured Acidobacteriota bacterium
GCGTGGGGGCATCCAGGATCGCGATGCGATAGATCGAGCGATTGATCGTCCCTGACTCCACTCGCACGATGTAGGGCACCGTCTTGCCGTCGCTGGTGGTCGTGCTCGCCAGGTCGGCGGGGCGCGCTCCGGCAGCATCCGGGAACGGCTTGAAGGCGCCGTCGGACGCGCGATAGAAGTGCTGGATCTTCTGCGCGGCCGAGCAGTTCGCATCCAGCGGCTCGCCGAGGCCCGACTCGGCCGTGCGGCATTCGTACGGCGCCAGGTGTGGCCCCGAGAGGATCGGTCCCGTGATCGGGTGATTCGTGACCGTCAGCGAGACGCCGGCTCCCGGCCGAGCCGCGAGCGTCGCACGCAGCATGTTGCCTCCCACCCTCATCCCGCCGATCCGTCCGCGGAACGTGCCAGGCACCGGGTCCGGCTTCAGCAAGTTCGTGACGTCCTTGCCGTTGAGAGTGAGGCTGAGCGTGCCTTTCGGCGCCAGGACTTCCACCAGCGCGTCGCCGCCGCTGACGAGGTCGGGTCGCGACGAGAGCGTCCGGACGACGAGCTTGTCCGATGCCGCCGACTTGCTGTCGGCGCCGGCGGAGCTCGCGGCAGCGGCAAGAGCCGCGAGCACGGCTCGCGCAACCGCCGAGGAAACTCTGGATTCAGGGCTCGTATTCGCCTCCCGAGCTCGAGACGAGCCAGAGGGTAGCAGGTTGGACGCCCGCCTCAGTGCCCGAAGCGTGTCTCGTGATCGAGGATGCGAATCGTCCTCTCGAGCAGGGTCTGAGCCTCGGCCGGGGTGTTGCCGATCGCGACCGTGCCGACGCGCCCGAACTCGGAGACCCCGTCGATCATGTGAAACAGCACGCCTGTCTCGGAGCGCTGGCTGAAGCTCAGGTGGTTGATCGTCAGGATCTCGATCAGGTCTTCCGGCAGCAGGCCCTTGTAGGCGTCGGAACAGAGATCGTCGGTGGACACGTAGAACTTCTGCTCGCCGCGCGGCGAGAAGAACAGGCCGGTTTCGGGGTCGAGACGGCCGCCGGTGAGAAACCGCAGGGCGAGCATCGGGTGGGTCGTCTCGCCCATCCCGAAACGCAACGCACGGGCGCGCAGCATGCGTCGCTCGGGCGGGTGGCCTTCGGCCTCGAACTCGACGCTGCAACGGCTGACGACGCCGCGCGCCGCGAGCACCTGGCCGATCCGCAGCGCCGCGCTTTGCATCTCGGCCCGGTCGGCTGAGTTTGCAGGGAAGAAGCACGCGGGCGCTCCGCCGGGCGCGATCCGGACGCGCTCGTGCGTCGAGCTGAGGCTCACCGCTCCTTGGGGGTTGATGCGGATTTCGACGCTCGGCGTGTCGCTGCCGGCGGGCGGCGCGCCGGCATCGGGCGCCGAGCGCACGCCGGCCTCGTCGAACACCTGGCGCGCCATGCTCCCGCGCTCGAGCCCCGCCAGCTCGGGATCCAGGCCGTTCATCGGAATCCCGAGCAGCACCGCCAGCCGCCGCTCGAGCGGCGTCGACTCGAAAACGCTCAGGTAGGCGCGCGTCTTGTCGCCGATGCCGGCGCGGATTCGCTCGAGCAGGCGCGGCCGGTCGAGGATCTTCTGCGTCAACGAGCGAGCCGAGTGATCGTGAGCGCACAAATGCACGAAGCGGGAGCGGGCGTGACTCGCGGGGATGCCGAAAAGAAGCTGGAGGTAGTAGTCGATCACCAGCGGGTGGATCGGCTGCGACGTCACGTAGACGAGACGCGCGTGCGGGTTTCGCAGCCGGATCAACAGGAACAGCAGGCGCTCTTCCAGGAAGGGGTTTCCCGAAGAGCCTTCCGCCTCGGGGGTCAGCGAGGGAACGACCACGGAGGTATAGGGCTGATCGTCGCGAGGAAACACCTGGGACCAGAAAGTCCTGAGGTGCTGCTTGAGCTCCTCGAATGCCGCACGCTCTGCTTCGAGAGACAGGTCTCGGGCGAAGGGCGGCTTGGGGATCACGTTCTCAAGGGTATCCTGCGGGTGTCGTTCGAAGAGGGAGTTCCGGAAAACAGCATGAACGACCGAGAAGCCGCGCATCAAAAGGCCCGCGAGTTCTTCGACCGCCTGTGGTCCAAGGGCGACTTCTGGGAGATCGAGAGCTCCGAGTACGAGCGGTCGCGGCTCGACCGCCTGATCGAGGTGCTCGGCGGCAACCGTTGCGAGCGGACCCTGGAGCTCGGCTGTGGCGCCGGCGCGTTCACGCGCCGGCTCGCGAGCCAGAGCGATCGCGTGCTCGCGGTCGACGTCTCGGAAGAGGCGATCGCCCGAGCCCGCGCCAACCCTGCGCCACCCGGCATCGAGTGGCGGGCGGCGAACGCGATGGACTTGGACCTGGCAGCCGAGGGACCCTTCGACCTGGTGGTGCTGGTCGAGACCGTTTGCTACCTGGGCTGGCTCTACCCGTTCTTCGACGTGGCGTGGCTGGCGCACGCCCTCTTCGAGGCGAGCCGCCCCGGCGGGCGGCTGCTGCTCGCGAACACGCTCGGCGACATCGGCGACGCGCTGCTGCTGCCGTGGTTGATCCACAGCTACCGCGACCTGTTTCGCAACGTCGGCTGGCGGGCTGCGCAGGAAGAGACCTGGCGGGGCCGGAAGAACGGCGTCGATCTCGAGGTGCTGATCACGCTGATGGAACGCCCCGTTGCCTGAGGCAGCTCCGGCGAAGCCGCCGTTCTAGCGGTTTCCTCGCAACATTCGGAGCCGGCTTGCCGTTTAGCTGAACAACGGAGGCTCCCGCATGTTCGAGACGCCGTGGTCGGACGTCCGCTACGCGCTTCGCTGGCTGCGGCGGAGCCCGGGCTTTACGCTCGTCGCCTTCGCCTCGTTCGCACTCGGCATCGGCTTCAACACGGCCCTGTTCACGCTGGTGGACGCGTTGCTCTTCCGCCCGCTGGCGGTCGAGCAGCCCGACCGGCTCGTCGAGATCTACACGAGTGCCCGGACCGGCGACGCCCCGATTACGAGCTCCTATCCCGACTACCTCGACTGGAAGGCTCGGAACCAGGTGTTCTCGGACATGCTCGGCTACACGCCGTCGCTGGCCGCCGTCGGCCTCGCCGACCGCTCACGGCTCGCGATCGGGGAGCTCGTGACCGGCAACTACTTCCAGGTTCTCGGTGTGCGCGCCGCGCTCGGTCGCACTTTGCTTCCGGAAGACGACGTTCTGGGCGCGCCGCGCGTGGCGGTCATCTCGCACAACTTGTGGAAGACCGCTTTCGCGAGCCGGCCCGGGGCGGTCGGCGAATCGCTTCGCATCCATGGTCAGCCGTATGTCGTCGTCGGCGTCGCCCCGCGGACTTTCACAGGAATGGTTCCGCTGCTGATGCCGGAGGTCTGGACCGCGACCAGCCACTTCGACGACGTCGAGCCCGCCGGCATTCAAGACAGCGTGCCGTCGCCGACGGGGAACACACGCCTCGAACGGCGCGGCCAGCGCTGGCTGTTCCTCAAGGGCCGCCTTCGGCCGGGAGTGACGGCCGAGCAAGCCGGAGCGAATCTCGAGCTGCTGATGCGTCGATTGGCGGACGCACACCCCCAGACGAACAGGGACCGCAAGGTCTCGGTGCGGCGCACCAGCGACGTCCACCTGCATCCCGAAGCCGATCAACTGCTGCTGCCGATCGCGATCGGTCTCATGCTCGCCGTCGGGCTGGTGCTGCTGATCGCGTGCGCCAACGTAGCCAGCATGCAGCTGGCGCGCGCCTCGGGGCGGCAGCGCGAGATCAGCGTCCGGCTGGCGATCGGCGCGAGCCGCGCCCGGCTGGTGCGGCAGTTGCTCACCGAGAGCGTCCTGGTCGCGGCCTTGGGGGCCATCGGTGGAATCCTGCTGGCGTGGGGGCTGATCCGGGCCGCGACCTCGATCGACTTGCCGATCCCGATCCCGCTGAACTTCGTGCTGCAGATCGACTTCCGTGTCCTGAGCTTCACGACTCTCGTGACGCTGGTTGCCGGCGTCGTGTCGGGCCTGGCTCCCGCCCTGAAAGCCACCCAGGTCGACTTGGTGGGCGATCTGAAAGGGGAATCCACGAAGAGCGCCGCGGGCCGCCGGTTCACGCTGCGCGACGGCCTGGTCGCGACGCAGATCGCCGTGACGATGGTGCTGCTCGTCGTAGCGGGACTGCTCTCGCGCAGCCTTGCCGAGGCCCAGAAGATCCCGCTCGGCTTCCGCACCGAAAAGATCGCGGTGCTTTCGACGCAACTCAGCCTGATCGGGTACGACGACCAGCGCGGCCGCGCTTTCTGGGAGCCGGCGCTCGCGCGGTTGCGAGCGCTTCCCGGAGTCGAGTTGGTGTCGCTCACCGACCGTTCGCCGTTCGCCGTCAACTACATTCGCAGCGCGGTCTTCCTTCCCGAGCGCCAGCAACCCGGCGACCCGGGCGTCGACATCGACGTGGCACGCGTGACGCCCGACTACTTCGCGACGCTCGGGATCTCGCTGCTCGGGGGCCGCGGCTTCGAGCGGACCGACACTCCGGACTCGCCTGGCGTGGTCGTGATCAACGAAGCGATGGCCAAGAAGTACTGGCCGCGCGTCGGCGCGCTCGGACGGCGTTTTCGGACGCGCAGCTTCGACGGCCCCGAGTTCGAGGTCGTCGGCGTCGTGGCGGACTACAAAGTTCGGACGCTCGGCGAGGCCAAGACGCCCTACATCCATTTCTGCCAGCCGCAACGCCCGGGAACCGGCTACGAGGTGCTGGCCCGCACGCACGCCGACGCCGGCGCTCTCGTCTCGGCGATGCGCGCGGAGCTGCTGAAACTCGAACCCAACCTGGTCTTTCTCCAGGCACGCACCCTGGAGGCGCAGGTCGGCGCGACGCTCTTGCCCGCGAAAGCAGGTGCGATCGGCGTGAGCGCCGTGGGCGGCGTCGCGATGGCGCTCGCCGGCATCGGCCTCTACGGCGTGATCGCCTACTCGGTGGCCCGCCGCACGCGCGAGATCGGGATCCGGATGGCGCTGGGCGCCCGCCCGCGAGCGGTCCTCAACCTCATCCTGCGCCAGGGTCTGGGCGTGGCGGCGGCCGGCATCGCGGCTGGCGCGGCGCTGGCCGCGGTTGCCGCCCGCGCCGTGGCGGGCGCCCTCTACGGCATCGGCGCCGGTGACCCGGTCGCGTGGTTGGCGGCGACCGTGGTCATCCTCGCGGTTTCCACGATGGCGAATCTCATCCCGGCCCGGCGCGCGGCCCGCGTCAACCCGCTTACGGCGCTGCGCACGGAGTAGCGTGCCCGCGACCTTCGGCGCCCGACCCGTTCGGAGTCCCCGCGCATAGAATCCCGGTGCGGAAGTACATCGCAAAGGCCTAGGAGATCGCCATGAAGACGAAGACCCTGGCCGCCTCGCTGGCGGCGCTGCTCGCGGGCCCGCCCGCCCTGGCCGCCACCGCCGACAAGGGCCTGGACGTCTACTGGGTCGACGTGGAGGGGGGCGGCGCCACGCTGTTCGTGACACAGGCGGGCGAGACGATCCTTGTGGACACGGGCTACCCCGGCGCGCGCGACGCCGCTCGCATCCACAAGGCGGTCAACCAGGTAGCCGGGCTCGAGAAGATCGATCACCTGATCGTCACGCACTTTCACAGCGACCACTTCGGGGCGCTGACCGACATCCTGAAGCTCGTGCCGGTCGGGACGTTGTGGGAGCGCGATCTGGCGAGCGCGCCCGACAACGAGCGCAACGACGCGCGCATCCCGGCCTACCGGGCCGCCCAGGTGGGCAAACGTATGCCGATCAAGCTGGGCGACAAACTGCCGCTCAAACAGGTCAAGGGGGCGGCGGCGCTCGCCTTTCAGTTCATCGGCGCCGACCAGAAGTTCGAGGCGCAGGCGGACGCCAAGGAAAACGCGGCGCTGTGCAGTGAGCACACCCCGAAGAGTCCAGACACGAGCGACAACAAGAACAGCGTCGTGATGCTGGTGAGCTACGGCCCGTTCCGCTTCTTCGACGGCGGCGACTTGACCTGGAACACCGAGAGCCAGCTGGTCTGCCCGAAGAACCAGGTCGGCGCGCCGATCGACGTCTACCAGACCAACCACCACGGCCTGGACCAGAGCAACAGCCCGGTCCTGGTCAAGTCGCTGATGCCGACGGTGGCGGTGGTGAACAACGGGCCGAAAAAGGGGGGCGAGCCGGGCTCGTTCGGGGTGCTCGAGGCCACGTCGTCGATCCAGGCCATCTACCAGGTGCACCGGAACGTGCGCGTCGGGCCGGAGCTGAACACCGCACCCGAGCGGACCGCCAACGCGGACGAAGCCTGCGCCGGCAACTTCATCAAGATGTCGGTGGATCCCACGGGCAAGACCTACTCGATCTCGGTGCCGTCGACCGGGCACGAGCAGACCTACGAGACGCGCAAGCGCTGACGGAGCGAGGAGGCCTCCATGAACGCAGGCCTGTTCGATCCGTGGACGCTGTTGGCGGGGCTCGTCGCGTACGCCGTGGCCGTGTTGCTGGCGACGCTGTTGGTGTTCTACACGTATCGGATCAACACGCTGCTCGCCAATCGGCTCGAGCAGGAGCGACTGCTGCTCTCGGGCCACCGCTCGATCGCGATCTCGCTGGGAGCGGTGATGCTGAGCCAGGCGATCCTGATGCGCCACGCCGTGTTCCCGACGATGGCGGTGCTTCGCGACCTGTTTCTAGTCCGGCTGTCGCCCGGAGTCGTGCTCACCTCCCTGGGCCAATGCGCGCTCTTCTTCGTGATCGTCGCTCTGGCGTCGATCGGCTCGGTCGCG
>CAZVOI010001258.1:0-1548 GCA_964628275.1 uncultured Acidobacteriota bacterium
TCGGCCGCTGCAACGTGATGGGACTGGAAGCCAACGACCACGGCACGGTGCACCGCGACGGCGTGCCGACCGCGGGGCGCGCGCCGGATCCCTTCCTCACTTTCTGCCCGCGCGGCGACAAGCGGCTCTACGTGATGGACCAGGGTACGGGCGCGCGGATCCCTGTCGAAGGGCGGGTGGTCTGGTTCAACGACCACGACTACCACGGCGTCCTCGCGGATCCGTTCTTCCGTTACTCGGTGCGGGTCGACGGACCCTTCACCCCCGCGTTCGAGGAGACGCTGGTCAGGCGGTACGGGAGGCGCGCATGAGCGACGGGCCGGATTCGAACACGCCGCGAGCCGAGTTCGAGAGAGACGTCAAAGTCGACAAGCCGGGCATCGTCGGCGCGCGTTGGTGGCACAAGTCGCTGATGGACGAGGACGGCAAGGTCCAGCGCCGCTCCGTCCTGACCGGCTTCGCGGTCGCGGGCGGCGCGGTTGCGATGATTTCCGCGATGGGAATCGGCTTCTACAAGCTCGTGGCCGGGGAGTCGACGTCGCTCGTCCCGAAGAAGGCGCTCGACATGCAGCGGCAGTACGGCTGGGACTTCGGCGCTCGAGGGGTTCCGCTCGTCTTCAACGGGGCCGCCGAGGGCCCGTTCGTGAGAACCGCGCTCGACTCGCTGGCCGCGGTGATGACCCCGGTGCCTGGCCCGAATACGAAGTATCAAGTGGGCACGCTGGTCGAGTCGCTGCTGCAGCGGCCCGCCGCCACGCTGCCCGATCCGCAGGACGGCCAGCCGGCGCCGGACTCCGCCCCGTTCAAGCGGCTGGCCGATGTCCTGGTGCCGGTGATCACACCCGAGATGCGCAAGGCCTACGCGGCCGGCGAGGCGCTCGCGCGTCTCACCGGCTGGCGTCCGGGCCTCGCGGTGCTCGTCGACCTGCCCGGCCCCGAAGCGGTCGCGTTCGCCGCCGGCGCGGCGTCCTCGTTCGAGCCGGTGCTGCTGCTCGACAACTGGCCACACCCGCACGGAGTGGTGCCGTCTCACATGACCTTGGCGGCGATCGCGTACTACCAGCCGCGCTTCGCATCGCAGCGGGAGCGCGTCGTCTCGGCCCCGCTGTTCGTGCTCGACCGGGCGCGGCTCTCCGCCTACTCGGAGGACACCAATCGCTTCGACAACCGCTACTACGCGCGCATGCCCAAGCTCGATGTGCTGGCCAAGGACGGTGTCCGCGCGCTCTTCTACGTGGTGGCTTCACCCAAGGCGCTTCCCGAGCCCGCCGATCTCCACGCGATTCTTTCTGCCAAGCCAGCCAGTGAGTCGTCGGTCGACGTCCGCGCGCTCGCGCTCTCGGACTTCGACAAGGACCCGGCCGGCCCTTCCGAAAGGGTCTACTACGGAGGCTCCGCCCGCAGCGACGCGAGTTTCTGGGATAAGTATCCGTTCGGGTCGAAACGGGCGACCACCCCGACTGCCGGTGCGACGGCCGCGGCCACGGCCAACGACTATCAGTTCGTGCCGCGCCCGGCGGCGAGCACCGGCCTGCCGTCGAACCTCGG
>CAZVOI010001259.1:0-8167 GCA_964628275.1 uncultured Acidobacteriota bacterium
GTCCGATACGAAGCAGTTCCGGCGATCGAAGAGCGAGCCGCGGAGGCGATCCTCGCGGGCCAGGTCGTGGCCTGGTTCGACGGCCGCATGGAAGTCGGACCGCGCGCGCTGGGCAACCGCTCGATCCTGGCCGATGCGGCGCGGCCCGGCATGAACGACCTGGTCAACGCGCGCGTGAAGTTTCGCGATCCGTGGCGGCCGTTCTGCCCTTCGCTGACCGAGGCCGCGGCCGAGCGCTTCCTGGCCCGCGTCTCCGAGGGCCGCTTCATGACGGTCGCCCACGACGTGCCCGAAGCGAGCCGCGGCGTGATCCCGTCGGTGATCCACGTCGACGGCACGACCCGGCCGCAAGTGGTGAGCGCGGCCACGCAGCCGCGCTTCTTCGGCGTGATCGACCGCGTCGGGGCGAAGAGCGGGGTGCCGGTCGTGATGAATACCTCGCTCAACGTGAAGGGCGAGCCGATCGCGTGTACGCCGGTCGACGCGCTGCGTTGTCTCTTCAGCTCGGGCCTCGACGCGCTCGCGATCGAGGGCTACTGGGTCACCAAGTGAAGATCGGCGTCGTGATCCCGGCGTATCGCGCCGAAGCCACGATCGCTGCCGTGCTTCGCGGTCTTCCGAAGGAGATCGCTCACGTGTTCGTGGTGGACGACGCCAGCGGCGACGGCACGGCGGCCGCCGTGGCCACGGTCGGCGACGCTCGAGTGGGCGTCTTGCGGCACGAAACCAACCGCGGCGTGGGTGGTGCCATGAAGACGGGCTACGCCGCGGCCCTCGAAGCCGGCTGCGACGTGATCGTGAAGGTGGACGCCGACGGCCAGATGGATCCGGTCCACATCGCGGAGCTGGTGCGACCGCTGTTGAGCGGCGAGGCCGGCTATACCAAGGGCAACCGGCTCTACTCGCTCGAAGCCTCTCGGGCGATGCCACGCGATCGCTTCCTCGGGAATCTCTTCCTGTCGCTGGCAACGAAGGCGGTTTCGGGTTACTGGAACGTGCTCGACCCCACCAACGGCTTCACGGCCATCCGCTCCGACGTGCTGCGCCGGCTCGACCTGCGCCACGTCCAGGAGCGCTACTTCTTCGAGACCAGCATGCTGGTGGAACTGCACCTGCTGCGCGTGCCGGTGCGCGAGGTGCTGATGCCGGCGCGCTATTTCGGCCAGACGAGCTCGATGCGGCTGGTGCCGATCGCGATCGAGTTCAGCGTGCGTCTGCTGGCGGCGCTGGTCCGCCGGCTCGGCATCGAGTACGTCGTGATGGACTTCCGCCCCGGCACCGTCTTCGCGGCGGCCGGCCTGCTACTGGCAACGTTCGGCGCCGCCTTCGGCGCCTACCACTGGTACGAGTCTGTAATCACGGGCCGCGAAGCCACCGCCGGAACCGTGATGGTCGCCGCGCTGCCGCTGCTGGTCGGCGTGCAGCTCCTGCTGCAAGCCATCGTGTTCGACATCGGCGAGGTCCAAAACTTCCAGCCCCTGCCGCCGCTCTGATCGGCGGGTGAAGAGCGCCGTTCGAAGCCACAGGCTGCGAGCGAAGCGCGATTCACTCGCGCGCAGCGAGCGGGGGCCTGGGGGGCGCGACTACAGCGCCCCCCAGCTCGATTAGAAGAAGAACTTCAGCACGAACTCGACCACGCGCGGCGAGCTCACCGTGCTCGTGATGATCCCGAAGGTGCTCGGGGTGTTGATGTCGCGCCCCGGGGGCCCGAAGCTCGGGTGGTTCAGCAGGTTGAAAGCCTCGGCACGGAACTCGAGAGCGCGTGCGCCGCCCACCTTGAAGCGCTTCGAGAGCGCCGCGTCGACGTTGCTGTAGCCCGGCGCGGTGGCGATGCCGATCCCGCAGTTTCCGAAGGTGCCGAGCGCCGGAACCTGGAACGCGGCGATGTCGAGCCACTTCGAGTTGGCGGGGGCGTTCGGATCGGAGGTGATGCTCTGGTTGCTCGGCACGGGGTTGCCGACACAGTTCGGCCACTCAGCGCTGCGCGTGCCCTGGAGCGAGCGGCGGTTGGAGTTCTGGACCGTGATCGGGAAGCCCGTGCGCGCCTGGAAGATCGCCGACACCTTCCAGCCGCCGAGGATCGTATTGGTGACGCCGGACCAGTCGCTGCCCCACTTCTTGTCCTTGCCGAACGGCAGCTCGTAGTTGGCGGCGAACACGAAGTTGTGGCGCACGTCGTGGAAGGCGAGGCCGTAGTTCGCTTCCGGGTCGTATGCGTTCACCCAGTAGGCGCCTTCGGCGGCCACGCCGGCCGAACCGTAATAGCCGAGGTTGTTGGTCTGGACCTTGCCGAACGTGTACGACGCCATGAACTCGAGGCCGTTCCACTCACGCTGTCGGACGCTCGCTTGGAGCGCCTTGTAGTCGCTGCGGCCGCGCGACGCCGTCGTCGAGATGTTGGTGACCAGCGGCAGCGCCGAGAAGAGCGGCCGGCGGCGGTCGAGCGGAGCCCAGGTGGTCGGATCGCCGACGCCCGGCAGCGGCTGGTTGCCCTCGATGGGCGTAACCAGGTTGGTGGCGTGATGCCCGACGTAGCCCGCCTGGGCCGACATGCCCGAGGTCAGCCGGTACTCCGCGAACGCGTTCCACTGCTGGGTGAACTGCGGCCGGAGGTTCGGGTCCCAGGCCCGGGGCTGGCCGGAGATCTGGTTCTGCGGTACGAGGCCGACGAACCCTGTCGTGATCGTGCCGGCGCCCGTCGTCTGATCGTAGCGGACGTCCGATTCGAAGAAGAAGGGCGGGTTGAGCGGCAGGCGCAAGTTGGAGCCCGTGCCTTCCATGTACTGCGAGATGCCGTAGCCGCCCCGCAACACCAGCCGCGGGGTCGCGGACCACGCGAACCCAAAGCGGGGTTCGAAGCCCTTCTTGTAGGGCTTATAGAGCGCGCGGTCCTCGATGCTGCCGTCCTTCGCGATGATCTGCGCGCCGGTTTGGAGATTGATGTTCGACTGCCGGTTGTCCTTCTCGACCAGCGGGGAGGTGTACGCCCAGCGCATGCCGAGGTTCAGGGTCAGATTCGGGCGCACCTTGAAGTCGTCCTGGACGAACAGCGAGATCCGGTTCTGGTTGTGCGTCCAAGGCTCCCCGTTGAAGCCGCGGCCCTTGAGCGCGACCTGGTCGAGGAGGAAGTCGGAGAACGAGTTGCCGGTGAACGTGCCGGTGTAGTTGAACAGGCCGAGGAGACCGTTGTTGCCGGGGTAGAAGCGCTTCGTGTTGTACTTCAGGAACTGGCCGCCGAACTTCAAGGCGTGCCGGCCCTTCAACCAGGTGAGCTTCTCGTTGAGCTGATAGATCTTGGGCAAGCTGTCCTCGACGGTGGCCACGGCGCCGACATTCGTGAGGCCGGCGCCCCACTGTATGTTGCTCAGTCCGGCGATCGGCTGTCCGCCCGGGATGCCGTACTGCGCGTTGGCGTTGCCGATTCCCGCCCAGTCGTTGAGCTCCGAGTAGAAGAGCACGGAGTTGTAGCCGACCAGCACCTCGTTGATCAGCGAAGAGCCGAACACGCGATTCCAGTTGACCGCCAGGTTGCGGAAGGGGGACTCGCTCCGCGTCGGCAGCAGCAGCGCGAAGGCCTGCTGGTCGGTCTTGACGTCGAGCTCGGCAATCGAGAAGCGCAGGAACAGCTTGTCGTTGGCCGAGGCGCTCCAGTCGAGCCGCAGGTCGCCCTGGTGGGCGCGCGTGGTGCTGAGCGAGTTGCCCACGAAGTTGCCGGTGACGCCGGTGACGGTGCGGTTGGGCAGCGGGTACTTCGCCGTGTCGCCGAGGAGCGCGCGAGCGAACGGGCTGATCCGATCCGCGGGGATCTGGTTGCCGGGAAAGGGCAGGCCGGTGCGCGGGTCGCGGATCGGCGTGGTGATGCTCGAGAGGTCGCCGCGGCGCCACGCCTCGGGGGCCACCGAAGCCGTCTGCGAGCCCGGCTGGTCGAGGATCGACCCCTGGTAGTTGACGAAGAAGAACAGCTTGTTCTTGACGATCGGGCCGCCCAGCGTGGCCCCGAAGATGTGTTGTTTGCGCTCAGGGCGCGCGGCTCTGGAGCGGTTGTTCTCCCAGCTATTCGCGTCGAAGTCGCTGTTGCGGTAGAACTCGAAGAGGTTCCCGCGGAACTGGTTGGCGCCCGACTTGATCACGTTGCTGATGACGCCGCCCGCCACGTTGCCTGTGTCCGCCGCGTAGTTGTTGGTCTCGACGCTAATCTGGGAGATCGCGTCCGGGCTGGGCTGGTAGCCGATGCGGTTGTCCATCGTGTCGTTGATCTCCACGCCGTCGACCATGAAGTTGTTCGTTTGCTCGCGGTTCCCGTTGACGTACGGCCGGGCCCCGGCGCCGCGGATCGTGGTCTGGCCGCCCGGGTTGGGCGTGACGCTGCCCGGCAGCAGCAGCGCCAGCTGGCTGGTGTTGCGGCCGTTGAGCGGCAGCGACTCGATGGTCTTGCCGGAGAGCACCTCGCCGACCGTCGCCGATTCGGACTGGAGCACGGCAGCCTCGGCGGTGACCTCGACCGTGTCCTCGATCGCTCCGACCGCCAGCTTGAAGTCGAGGCGTGCGATCTGCTTCGCCTCCAAGGCGAGCGGCTTGGTCGTCGTGGTCTTGAAGCCGCTGAGCTCCGCCTTCACGACGTAGCTGCCGATCGGCGCGTTGGTGATCGTGTAGTTGCCGGCCTGGTTGGAGACGGCGGTGTACGGGACGCCGGTGGCCTGGTTCGTCGCCGTGACGGTGACCCCCGGCGCCGCGGCGCCGCTCTGGTCGGAGACGAGACCGGTGATCGACGCCGCGCCCGTCTGGGCGTGGGCCGTCCCGTGCAGCCCCAGGACGAGGGCCGTCACGAGAAACGCGCCGTAGAGACGCGGGTGCCTGAAATGACTCACATGGACCTCCAAGAATTGGGGGAACTCCCGTCCGTCTGCTGAAGCCTGCCGGGCGATCCAGGCGTGGATGTCATGGAAGGGAGAGCGCTACCGAGACTCTAAACCGCGCCGCGAACGGCGGTCAACCCGGCGGCTTCGTTCCAAAGCCGGGAGGACCTCTCTGAAACTCGCCTTTGACAGCCGCCAGCGCGCTGACGCCCTCCGCGGATCGGACCGCTAGCAGCCGTCGAAGGGATTGCTGACTCGAGAGTTGTCATCCTTTGATATCGGAGGCGCCTGCGGCCCCGCGCGATCCATCGTTATCAATCGCGCGCACTACGTCCGCGTCGCCCGAAGCCACCCAGAGCCGTTCGCCACGCACTCGGATCCAACGGAACCACAGCAGCGGGCCAAGGAGGAGCGCCCAAGTACTGAACTGCGGCTCACCGAGTCGGGTCGATCTTGGCAGTCTGGCGATGACGGCGTCGGGCTTCCCCATCCATCGAGTGGACAGCACCAGAAGCGCGGTGTCGGTGGCCACAATCAGGCGCGGGAATCGGGCAATCGTCGACCACGCGGCCACCCACGGGTTCTCGCCTCGGCGCGCCTGGACGACGTGCCGAGCCATGTCCCCGGGCATCAGAAACGGAGCCGCCTGCTCCCGCAACATCGCCCTGACCCGTTCGTTCATCGGCCTTCCAATTTGCTCTCGACGGTCTTGATGACCGCCGCTACGTCGATGGCCTGTTCCTTTCGGAGAAGCCCCGCGACGCCGGCCACGGGCGCACCCGGCTGTCCGGGCCCCGGCGCCGTGAACCAGTAACCGCCAAAGGGCACGTACCGATTGCCGTAGTTCCGCAGTTGTCCCACGAGGGCCTCGGCGATGTCTTGCTTGGTCGCCGTGCGCTTTTCGCCGGCTCCGGACGCGTCCTTCGTCATGCCGAGTGCTGCCGCGACACCGCCGACAGGCGCCTCGCCTTTGGAGCTCGCGAACGGGGCGTTCTTCTTCAGCGTCACCTCGGAGCCTGTCGAGGACTTGATGCCGTCGGCGAAGAAGGCCCAGAGCACGGCGTCCTTCCCCTCCACCACGACGGTTGTCTTCTTCGCGCCAATGAGCCGCGTCAGCTCGGCCTCCACGGCGGCTGGGCTCGCGGACGGGCCTGGCTCCTGCCGGGAGGATCCATCTCCCGCCGCCAAGCCCACACAGAGAGAGCCGCACGTCACGATCAGGAACACCAGGACCGTCGAGCGCTGCCTCACGGAAACCTCCTACTTTGCTGCTTCAGCGCCGCTGGATGCAGGCGCGGGCAGGAGACGCGGCTGCGGATCGAGCCGATAGGCCGCTTTGTCGTCGTGCCAGATCAGCTCTTTCTGCGACGTTGCGAGCTCGAAGGCGATCTGGCGGCGATTCTCCTCGGCGGAAAGGACCAAGCCGGGAATCTGAAGGCTTCGCGCCGCGTCACCGAACTGCGACTTGCTGTCGACCCTGGTGAGCAACCCACCCGCTCCCGCCGCGAGAAACTTGGCCATCGTTCCCTCTTCGTTCAGGCTGCGGCCGGCGGTGCCCTCGAACGAAAGCACGAGAAAGTCCTTGCCGGCCGCCGCCTGCTCGGACACAGCACAAACGCCCACCATGTCCAGGATCGCGAAGACGACCACCCCTGGCTTGGCGGTGAAGACGTCAACCTCCCCTCGTTTCGCCGTGGAGAAAGGGTCCGGCACGTTTTCTCCGCTGACGACACCGACCATCTTGTCGGACGCCGACTTGATGCATCGGGTCTGCAGCGTCACGCTCGATACCCGTTCTGTCTTGACCAGCGTGCCGAGCGATGTTTTTATCTGCGGCTGCGGGACCGCTGGGATCGCGGACTGGACCGCGGTGCCGGGCCGCGAGGCGGGGCCACCGCTACAAGCGAACGAGACGACGCAAGGCGCCAGGGAGAGCCGCCAGACAAATCCCATAATTACCTTCCGTGTTTGGAAGCGCCACTATCGGGAAACTCCCTCAGTCTATGCTGCGCGAGCCTGCAATGCCCGACGCGGACCCGACCCTCCCCCCGACTAGGGCGGCGGAAGCGACCCCGCGCGCAGCGCGGCGAGCGGGTAGAACGTGTCGCGCCAGCGGATGCCGCCCTGGCGCAGCGTCACGATCACCGAGTTCCACATCGTCACCGCGCCGAAGAGGATCGTGAACGGCATCAGCAGGCCCGCGGCCGGGCGCATCTGGGTGAGGCGCGCCTGGACGACACCGGTCACGGCGAGAGACGAGAGAGCCAGGAACGCGGCGACACCCGCCGTCGTGCCGGCGAGGGGGCCGAGCATCGCCAGTAGCCAAAGGCCGCCCCAGAGCGCGGTGGCGATCACGATCTTGCGCGTGTCGTAGCCGACCGCGGCGAAGTTGTTCTTCTCGAGCGCCTTCACCAGGCCGCGCAGGTCGTTGGCGTAGTCACAGCGCACGTCGTCGTTGCCAACGAAGAATCGCGAGCGGCCGCCCGCGCGGCGCACCAGCACCCCGAGCTTCATGTCGTCGGCCACGTCCATCCGGATCGCCGCATGCCCGCCGAAGCCGCGGTAGACGGCGGTGCGCAGCAAGTTGAAGGCGCCGATGCCGCCGAAACCCTTCGGGTGGTCGCGATTCGCGAGAAACAGCGGCAGCGACAGCACCGTCTGCAGCGGGATCAAACAGGCTTCGTAGAGAAAGCTCGCCGGCTGCCCGTTCGTGGGCCGGACGTGCGGAGTCAGCGCCACGTGTTCGACGCCCTCGCGCTCGGCGGCGGCGACGGCGCGCCGAACGACGTCCGGCGTCAACCAGATGTCGCCGTCGCTGAAGAGCAGCCAGTCGCCTGTCGCGGAGGCGCTGCCCTGGTGCAGCGCATGGCACTTGCCGAGCCACCCCTGGGGCAGCGTCTCGACACGAACCGGATGGAGCGCGGCGAACTCTCCGCGCAGACGCTCGAGGAGCAGCGGCGTGTCGTCTCGCGACCGATCGTCGACGGCGACGACTTGGATACGGACATGGCGTTGCGCGAAGAGGCGCCGGATCGTCGTCTCGAGCCGCGCGCCCTCGTCGCGGACGGCAAGCACCACGGAAACGAGCGGCTCGCTGGAAGTGAGCGGCTCCAGGGCTGGCAGCCGACGCATCGCCAGCGACGCGATCAGCCACAGGAGCGACGTCGCCAACCAGAGGATCGCGGCAACGGCGAAGACGAGGTCCAGCGGAGTCACCTGCGGATCTTGAGGATGCGCACCGCTGAGCTTCGATAGACGGGCTCGTAGACGGGAAGCCGGTCCAGTCCTTCCAGGTTCTCCTCGCCGTACTC
>CAZVOI010001260.1:0-3253 GCA_964628275.1 uncultured Acidobacteriota bacterium
CGCCGCTCTGCTCGCCGAGCCGCGCCAGCATCCTGACCGGGCCGTACACGCGCCGCCCCGGGATCCTCGACAACACCGATCGCAGCGCGCACAGCCACGCGCTCGCGACGTTCCCGCGCGAGCTGCAGAAAGCGGGCTACGAGACTGCGTTCCTGGGCAAGTGGCACATGGGCAACGACGAAACGCGCCGGCCCGGGTTCGACTACTGGGTGGCGATGAAGGGCCAGGGCGAGGCGATCGATCCGTTGCTGCACGAGAACGGAAAGAGCGCGAAGGTGAAAGGCTACGTCACCGACATCCTCAACGAACGAGCGCTCGACTTCGTCGGCCGGCGTCGCGACAAGCCGTTCTTCCTGATGCTCTCGCACAAGGCGCTCCACCCCAACGTGATCCAGCGCGACGACGGCAGCGTCGTCTCGATCGGCGAAGGCGGATTCATCCCGGCTGAGCGTCACCGGACGCTGTACGCCGACGCGACGTTGCCCCGACGCGGCAACTACGCCGTCGCGCCGCGCGGCAAGCCCGCGCTCGAGAGGCCGATCGGAAGTCTTCCGCCCCTGGGGCCCGGCACGGTCACCGCCGACGAGACGATCCGCGACCGGCTGCGCATGCTGGCGGCGGTCGACGAGGGGTTGGGGCGCATCCTGGCATCGCTCGAAAAGAGCGGCGCAATCGACGACAGCGTCGTGCTGCTGACCGGAGACAACGGCTTCTTCTACGGCGAGCACGGCCTGAGCGAGGAGCGCCGGCTCGCCTACGAGGAATCGATTCGGCTACCGCTGCTGGTTCGCTATCCCCGTCTGGTGCGCGCGGGTTCGAAGCCCGCACAACTCGCGCTCACGATCGACCTGGCGCCGACCGTTCTCGAGCTAGCGGGAGTCACGCCGCCAGCGTCGATAGACGGTCGCTCACTCGTTCCGATCCTGCGCGGCGAGACGCCCGCGTGGCGGACGTCCTTCATGATCGAGTACAACAGCGACAGCGTCTTCCCGCGCATCGACCGCATGGGCTACGACGCCGTGCGGACGTTACGCCACAAGCTGATCCGCTACCGAGAGCTTCCCGGCATGGACGAGATGTACGACCTCGAAACCGACCCGTTCGAGCTCCGCAACCTGGTGGCCTCGGGGGCGCAAGCGTCGCTCCGGGAGTCCCTGAAAAAGGAGCTGGCCGAGCTGCTCCGCGACTAGGGCGCCCTTCCGGCGGGTTGACTGGTGCCGCCATTTTGAGAAAGGACGTCAACCAATGGCCGGGAGCAGCCTCCTCGCACTGATCGACGACATCGCCACTCTGCTGGACGACGTGGCGATTCTGACCAAGGTGGCAGCCCACAAGAGCGTCGCCGCCATCGACGACGTGGCCGTTCTCACCAAGATCGCGACGAAGAAGACGGCGGGCGTTCTGGGCGACGACCTGGCCCTGAACGCTCAGCAGGTCACCGGCGTCGCCGCCGACCGCGAGCTGCCGGTGGTGTGGGCGGTGGCCAAGGGCTCTTTCATCAACAAGGCGATCCTGGTGCCGGCGGCGTTGCTGATCAGCGCCCTCGCCCCGTGGGCGGTGACACCCCTGCTCATGATCGGCGGCGCGTTCCTGTGTTTCGAAGGCTTCGAGAAGCTCGCGCACAAGTTCCTGCACAGCAAACATGAGGATCAAGCCAGCCACGCCGAGCTGGCTGAGGCTCTGGTCGACACCAACGTCGATCTGGTGGCTTTCGAGAAGGACAAGATCAAGGGTGCGGTGCGCACCGACTTCATCCTGTCGGCGGAAATCATCGCCATCACGCTGGGGACGGTCGCGAGCGAGCCGTTCATGACTCAGCTCTCGGTGCTCTCGCTGATCGCCCTCGTGATGACGGTTGGGGTCTACGGTTTCGTGGCAGCGATCGTGAAACTCGACGACCTCGGTATCCATCTCGGGCGGAAGCAAGGGTCGGGCGCGTCCGCGCGGCTGATGAGAAGCACGGGTTCGGCCATCCTGAAGGCCGCGCCGTTTCTGATGCGTTTTCTCTCGGTCGCAGGCACCGCGGCCATGTTCCTGGTGGGTGGCGGCATTCTCGTGCATGGGATTCCTCTGCTCCATCACTGGGTCGAGGAACTCGGCCACGGAACCGGCGTCGTGGCCGCACTCGCCCCGACGCTGGTAAGCGGCCTTATCGGTGTGGTGGCCGGAGCCCTGGTCCTCGCCCTGGTGACCGGCGTGAACCGCCTGAGAGGCGCGACAAAAGCCGCCCACTAGCCCACCGCCCGCCCACATTGCCGTTGGCGCCGCGTCCCGGCGGAGACGACTGACGGGCGTCATACCCGCTCAATGGCCGGCTGTTCAGAATCGAACCGAGGCGGGTTCGCGAGACGCCGCAGGAGGAGCCATGAGCGCGACGAAGACAGCCGCAAGCGTTTTGGACTGCCGCGGGCAGGACGTCCGGGGGACGGTTGATGCCGTCGTGACGGCGCTCGACTCGTTCGAAGTGGGCGGCACGCTGCTGATCGAGTTCGACGCGGCGGGCGGCGACGTCCTGCGGCAACTTCAGTTGGTCCGTCCCGGCGGGTTCGAATGGTCGCCGCTCTCCGCCGAAGCTGGGCTCAGCCGGATCCAGATCGATCGTCGCCGGGCAACGCAACGGCGAGACGTGAACGAGGCGCTGGCTTGGGATCACGACCGTCTGGATGCGCTCGAAGGACGCGCTTTCGAGCTCCGAGCAGCCGGCGATTGCGCGCAGGCACGCGAGGCATTTGCGGCGTTCGCGCACGGTTTGCGCCGACACATTCGCTTCGAAGAGGAGCTCGTGTTCCCTGAGTTCGAGGTACGGTCCGGCGTTCCTGCGGATGCCGGGCCGACCGCCGTGATGCGCATCGAACACCGCCAGATCCTCGAACTGCTCGCCGCCATCGAAGCGTCGATCGGTGACCCGCTCGCGGCACCCGAGCGCTTCCGCGTCGCACTTCATGAGGTCCTGACGGGCCACAACCAGAAGGAGGAGCAGGTGCTCTATCCGGCGGTCGACCGGCTCTTGGGAGAGGCCGGCGCCGACGCGCTCGTCGCGCGTATTCAGGCCCTTTGAGCGTTTTGTTCGGCCTCTTATGACTGGCGTCATACACGGGTGGGCGTAGCGGCACGAGATTTGATGCTGTGAGCCACGGCATGCAGACCCCGGTTCGGCTTCCCGATCTCCAGCATTGGCAGGCGCAGGTCAAGTGCCAGGTTGGCTGCCCGGTATCGACCGATGCCGGCCGCTACGTGCAGCTGATCGCCGAGG
>CAZVOI010001261.1:0-4677 GCA_964628275.1 uncultured Acidobacteriota bacterium
TAGACAGAGCTGATCTCACCAACCCGAGCCCCGGGTTTCTGGTCGAGTTCATCGCTCGAATGAGGGAGGAATCACGTGAGGAATGCGAGGCAGGGTTTCATGCTCGCGGCATTGACGGTAACGGCGCCTCTTGCGCCGTCACAAGAGGCGCCGGCCCCGGCGTCGCCTTCCATCCTGACAGTCGCCGGCGCTGTGGAACGCGCCCTCACGATGAACGACCGTTTGCTCAACGCCCGCGACAGCTTGGAGCAGGCCGGCCTGTCGGTCCGGCTGGCGCGTTCCGCGTTCCGGCCCAAGGTGGTTCCGAACGTAAATGGCGCTTTCGGACAGACCGACATCAGCAACCAGACGTATCGTCTCGACGTCAGCCAGCGCCTGACGACCGGCGCGGAGATCCGAGCCTCGACGGCCACGACCTCGCTGCGCAACCAACTCGGCGTCTACTACAACAATGACACGACGCTGGAGCTGAGCCAGCCGCTGCTGCGGGGGCGCGGCAGGTCGGTTGCGCGGCGCGGCCTCACCAGCGCCGAGGTGCGGTTGACGGACGCAACGCGTGAGCAGACGCTCTCCGAGCAGCAGGTGACGGTCGAGGTCGTCGGGGTCTACTACCGACTGGTGGCGCAACAACGTCTGGCGGAGATCGCCGACAAGAGCCTGGAGCGCGCACGCCGGCTGCTCGAGGCCTCCACCGCCAAGCTGAGCGTGGGCAGGGTCTCGCAGCTCGACGTCTTCAGGGCTCAGCAGCTCGTGGCCCTGGCTGAGGGCCACCTGCTCGATGCCCGCGGCGCGGTGGAGGACGGCAAGGACCAGCTGCGCAGCCTGGTGGGGGAGGGCGCCGAGTTCGATTTCGAGGTGGACCCTGAGATCCCGAAGGGCGGCGGCAGCATGCCCTCCGAGGATGCCGTGAAGATCGCCCTGGAACGGCGGCTGGAGCTACGCGGCGCGGCCGAGGCGTTGGCCGAGAGCGAGCGCGCGGCAGCGTTCGCCAACAACCACCTGCTGCCTCAAGTCGACGTGAACCTCACGGTGACGCAGCGCGACACCTCGAACTCCCTGGCCTCCAGCTTCAAGCTCGACAACTTCCGCTTCGCCACCTTCTTCGCCATCTCGCTTCCCAGCGATCGGACGTCGCAGAAGATCGAGTTTCACAACGCCTTGATCGAACGCGACCGGCGCCGCCGCGCGCTCGAGACGCTGCGGATGAGGATCGCCGAGGAAGCGCGGCGGGCCGTGCGCCAGCAACAGCGGCTGCTGAAGGCGCTCGAGATGGCCGACACCAGCGTCGAGTTCGCCGGAAAGGAGCTGGAGGTCGCGGACCTCCGCCACCAACGCGGCCTCTCGAACAACCTGGACGTCGTCAACGCGGAAGGCAGCCTGTTGGCCGCCGAGGGCCGACGCCTTAGCGTCCAAGCCGAGCTGGCGGCGGCGAGACTGGGGCTGCGTGCTACCCTTGGAACGCTCGATCCTCGCAAGGACATCGGGGAGTCGCCAGCGCCATGAAACAGGCGAAGCAGGAATGGAAGGAGCGCTTCGTTAGGCTGCGCGGACTCGGTCGTGGGGGGTTCGTCTGGCTGAAGGCGCGCCCGAAGGCCCGCGCCGGCTTGCTGCTGGTCCTGTTCTCGCTCGTCAGCAGCGCCGCGTTTCTGGGCCGGTTGTCGATAGACCGAGAGCTGACCGCGGTCGCGCGTCGCGGGGACCTGGTCGTCAACTTCACGGCGACCGGCATGCTGCGGCCGGCGCAGTCGCTCACCTATCGCTCTCCATTGGCGGGTCGCGAGGCGGAGATCGCCTGGCTCGTGCCCGAGGGGACCTTCGTCCAGGAAGGGGACATCCTGATCCGCATCGACTCCACCGAGGTGCAACGGGAGCTCGAGCGCGCCATCCAGGAGCATCGCCAGGCCCAGGTGGAGCTCCAGGTGGCCGACGTCGAGCGGCAGGAGGGAATCGCCACCGTCGACGCCCTGGCACAAGCCGAGGGCGCTCTGGGCATCGACGAGGTCCGCTCCAACTTGAGTCGCGCCGAGAAGAAGACCGCACGCCTCAAGGACGACTACGAGGGCCTCAAGCCTCTCTTCGACAAGGGCTTCATCACGCGCGAGGAGCTGGAACGCTCCGCCTTCGAGCTGGAGCAGGCCGAGGCCGACCTCGAGCTGGCCCGGCGCAAGGCCGGCATCTATGTCGATCGGACCCATCCGCGCGAACAGCAGCGTGCGAAGCTCCAGTTGGCGCAGAAGCAGGGACAGGCAGAGAACGCGCAGGCCCGACTCCGGGAGATGGGGGCCCGCGTCAAGGTGCTGCGCGAGGCCGTGGAGAACTGCAGCCTCTATGCTCGCGCGCCAGGGTTGGTCGTCTACGACGAGTTCCTTCAGGCGAGCCCGCGTCGCAAGGTCCGCGTGGGGGACCGAGTGACCGGCAGCCAGGGGATCGTCACGATCCCGGAGGTGAAGCGAATGCTCGTCGAGGCGTCCGTCCCCGAAGCCGAGGTCCACCGCCTGCGTCCAGGCCAGCGCGCGGCGATCCGCATCGACGCATTCCCCGAGTTGCGGCTCACCGGCAGCGTGGCTCGCGTCGGCACGCTCGCGCGATCGTCGGCCGAAAGGCCCTGGGAGGAGAAGCGCTTCGACCTGATCGTGGAGGTCGACGCTTCGCCGGCCGATCTGCGCCCCGAGATGACCGCGCGGGTCGACGTTCTGGTCGGGGAACGGAAGGGCGTCCTGTTGCTGCCGATCAACGCGGTTTTCGATCGCCAAGGCGTCGCGGTGGTCCACGTGGTGGGCGCCTTCCGCGTCGAGTCGCGGCCGGTCGAACTATCCGACTCCAACGACTTGTTCGTCGAGGTTCGAGCGGGCCTTCGTGAAGGCGAGCGGGTCACACTCACCGACGTCTCCCACGGGCCCTCGAGTCCGTCGGCACCGGCCGAGCGGGTCGTCAAGCCCGGGTTCCAGGCCGTCGACCCGGGCGCCGCGCAGCTTGTCCCTCGCTAGACCCTCGATGGCGGGGGCGGGCCTCTTCGCGGTGCTGCGACGCGCTCTGGGTCAGCTCGCGCGGCGCGATCCCGGCGAGCTCCTGGCGATCAGCGCCGAGGCCCTCGGCCGCTACCGGCTGCGCACGGCGCTGAGCGTGATCGGAGTCGTGCTCGGGGTCGCCGCCGTCATCGCGATGATGTCGGTCGGCGAAGGGGCGAGGCAGGAGACGCTGCGCCAGGTCGAGGCGCTCGGTCTCGACAACATCGTGGTGCGGAGCCGCGGGCTCGGCGCCGGGGCGCCGGGCCCAGGTCTCAGGCTCAGCGACGCCCAGAACCTACGCAAGCTGGTGCCGCTCGTGGTCGCGGCCGCCGCGCTCGTGGAGCGCCATGTTCCTGTCGCCGACGGGGCGCGCGCTCGGGTCAGCCGGGTGCTCGGCGTTACCAGCGAGTATCGCGAGGTGCTCCAGTTGCGTGTCGCCCGCGGACGTTTTCTCGCGCCGCTCGACGAGCAGGGCGCGGCTCGCGTGTGCGTGCTGGGGGCCACGCTGGCGCGGGCGCTCTTCGGCTTTCGCGATCCGCTGGGCGAGGCCGTCCGGATCCAGGGCGAGCCGTACCACGTGGTGGGCGTGCTGGCCGATCGCGTGACGGACGCGCGCAACATCGGGACGATCGCGGCCCGCGACCTCAACCAGGCCGCGCTGGTGCCCTTGCGGTCGGCTCCCCGCCTGCCGATGGAGCCGCCGCCCGGGGAGCGCGTGGACGAGATCTGGATCAAGGTCAGCCAGGGCAGCCGCGTCGTCGAGCTGGGCCAGCTCGTCGAGAGCACGCTGGCGCGGCTTCACCGCGGGGTCAGGGACGCCGAGATCGTGATCCCGCGCGAGCTGCTCAACCAGCGGCAGCGCACGCAGCGCACCTTCAGCGTGGTGGTGGGCAGCGTCGCCGTTCTTTCGCTGCTGGTGGGCGGCATCGGCATCATGAACATCATGCTGGCGTCGGTTCTCGAGCGCACCCGCGAGATCGGGATTCGGCGCACCGTCGGGGCCACGCGGCGTGACGTGACGGTCCAGTTCCTGACCGAGAGCCTGCTGATGACGATGAGCGGGGGGCTTGCGGGGATCGTGACGGGTGTGGCGGCGTCTTGGGGGATAACGGCCTACGCCGGTTGGAGCACCAGCGTCTCGGCCTTCGCGGTCTTCCTCGGGTTTCTGGTGTCGACAGCCGTGGGCCTGGGCTTCGGCATCTATCCCGCCACCAAGGCGGCCCGGCTCCAGCCGATCGACGCGCTGCGCTACGAGTAGGAAGTGGCTTCGCCAGCCCTCAAGGCTTGACGCCGCCCGGGTTCTTGGCGACGCCGTCCAGTCTCAAATCGATCTCGATTCGCGTGGTTGCCCCGGCTTCGACCGTCACCTTGCGCAGGATCGGCCGGTAGTCGGGATGGGTCAGCTGCACGGTGTGCGAGCCAGCGCCGAGGTTGAGTGGCTCCAGCGGAGTCGTCCCGACCGCTGCGTCGTCCACTTTCACATCCGCCCAGGGCTTGACGATGATTTGAAGGCGCCCGACTAGAGCCACGGGCGCCGTGGGTGTAAGCGTCCGGCGGAGTGTTGGGGTGGGCGTGGGCGTCGGAGGCGGCGTCGGGCGGAGCGTGGGAGTCGGAATCGGCCGGACCGTTGGCGTGGCCGTGGGCTCGGGCGTTGGGGTGACCGGCGTCG
>CAZVOI010001262.1:0-3314 GCA_964628275.1 uncultured Acidobacteriota bacterium
CGCACGCTCGACTACATCCAGACGCGCGCGGAGCTCGATTCGAGCCGGGTGGGCTGCGTCGGAATTTCGGGCGGCGGCACGGCCACGCTGTTCGCGTCGGCCCTCGAGCCGCGGATCCGCGTCGCGATGCTGAGCGGCTACTTGAACACCTTCAAGGACAGCGTCGGCAGCCTGGCGCACTGCGCCGACAACTACGTGCCGGGAATCCTCAACTGGGCCGAGATGTCCGACATCGCCGGCCTGATCGCGCCGCGGCCGCTGTTCGTGGAGTCGGGGGAGAAGGACGACATCTTCCCGATCTCGGCGAGCATCGAGAGCTTCAGCAAGCTGCGCGAGATCTACGACGTCTTCGGCGCCGCCGATCGCGTCGAGCAGGAGGTGTTTCCCGGCGAGCACTCGTTCTGGGGCAAGCGCGGGATCCCGTTCCTCGCGCGTCACCTGAACGCGTGAGCCGGACCGGGCCTGACAGGGTGCGTCTCTGGGTTGGCGGCCGCCGCTGGCTCCAACGGCAACTCGCTCGAACCGGGCGGTAACATTCAGGGATGCTGCAAGCCTTGAAGGCCGCCTTGGCCGGACGAGCTCATTCCTCCGCCGACGCGGCCGAGGACCGGGGCGAGAAACCGCTCCGGATCGCGGCGGCCGCATTGCTGTTCGAGGTCAGCCGCAGCGACGGCGACGTCAGCGACGAGGAGCGGATCCTGATGCGCGCCGCGATCCAGAGCCTCTTGGATCTGCCGCCCGCCGACGTCGAGGAGCTGTTGCGAGTGGCGGAGGCCGAGTCGCGCAGCGCGGCGTCACTGTACGAGTTCACAAGCGTCGTCGACGTCGAGTTGTCGCAGGAAGAGAAGAAGCGAGTCGTCGAGCTGCTGTGGCTGGTCGCGTTCGCCGACGGCCGCAAGGACGCGCACGAAGAGCACTTGGTCCGCAAGATCGCCGGCCTGCTGCACGTGCCCCACCCGGACTTCATCGACGCCAAGATCAAGGCCCGAGACCGGCCCGAGCTCTAGCGGTCGGCCCCGGTGAGCGTCATGTCGGTGGCTTTCCGTCCACCTGGCCGGTAGCGAAAGCCAAACCTCACGGGCAGCTCCATGTGCAGGCCGTCGGCTGCCGTGATCCCGCCCATCATCGCGAAGCGACTCTCGACGAACAGGCTCGCGCGCGGATTGAGCCGAAGCTGCAGGCCCGCACCGAGCGCCGAGGTCTGGCCGGAGGCGGCGCGCTTGGAGGAATCCACGTAGCTGCCGACGCCGTAGCCCAGCATCAGGTAGGGAGAGAGCTTCGCCGCAGGCAGCGGCGTGGCGGTGACGGTGGCGAGGCCCCAATAGGCGCGATTGCCGCCGCCTCTTGCGTGAGGCCCCAGAGGAAGGTAGCTGTAGCTGAGGTCGGCCCCGAGCGCGATGTGCCGGGTCAACGAGTAGCCCGCGCCCAGAGCCAGGTGGGTGGCCTCGAAGCTCCCCAGACCGAGACCCGCCGCAGCGAAGACCTGGAAGTGCGACGGCTCCGCGGCGGAGCTGTCCACGGCCGCGCTGGCCAACAGCAACCCGGCGAGGCATGCGTTCTTCATGTCCCCAATGTCGGCCGGCCGGCGGCGCGAATCTCGAACGAAAGGCGAAGAATCGCCAAAGAACTTCCAAAAGTCGCAGCGCCCGCTTCTATACTTCACGGAACTCGCCGAGGCCCATGAAGAAACGCGCCCTCTCCGCCTTGATCCTGCTGCTGGCCGCGCTGCCCGCGTTCGCGGAGTGGCCGCAGTTCCGCGGTCCCGAGGGTACCGGGATCTCCGCTGCCCGCGGGCTGCCGCTCGCCTGGAGCGAAGCCAGGAACGTCCGCTGGAAGACCGCCATCCACGGGCGCGGCTGGTCGTCGCCGGTCGTGCTCGGCGACCAGGTCTGGCTGACCACCGCCACCGCGGACGGCCAGGATCTGTTCGCAGTGGCGCTCGATCGCGAGAGCGGCCGAATCCTCCACGACCTGAAGCTGTTCCAGGTCGAGAAGCCCCAGTACGCGCACCCTTTCAACACCTACGCATCGCCGACGCCGGTGATCGAGCCGGGCCGGGTCTACGTGACGTTCGGCGCGCCGGGAACCGCCGCCATCGACACGAGCACGGGCAAAGTGGTGTGGGAGCGGCGCGACATCGAATGCAACCACTTCAGGGGCGCCGGATCCTCCCCGATCCTGTTCGGCGACTTGCTGATCATGCATTTCGACGGCAGCGACCGGCAGTTCGTGACGGCGCTCGACAAACGCACCGGCAAGACGGTCTGGCGCACCGAGCGCTCGATCGACTTCAAGGACCTGGGCGCCGACGGCCGGCCCGAGGCGCAGGGCGACTACCGCAAGGCCTTCGCGACGCCTCACGTCACGACGATCGGCGGCAAACCGGCGCTGATCAGCATCGGCTCCAAAGCGACCTATGGCTACGATCCGCTGACCGGAAGCGAGCTGTGGCGCGTCGAAGAGCGCAGCAATCACTCGGCCAGCACGCGGCCGGTGGTCGGCCACGGCCTGCTGTTCTGCCCGAGCGGCTTCGCCACAGGCCAACTGCTGGCGATCCGGCCCGGCGGAAGCGGAGACGTCACGGGGAGCCACGTGGCCTGGAGCCTGAGCCGAGGCGTGCCCAAGAAGCCGTCGCTGCTGCTGATCGGCGATCTCATCTTCATGATCGGCGACACCGGCATCGCGAGCGCGGTCGAGGCCAAGTCCGGCGAGGTGGTCTGGACGGCGCGTCTCGACGGCGCCTACTCGGCCTCTCCCGTCTCCGCCGAGGGACGGGTCTACCTCTTCAGCGAGGAAGGCAAGACCACCGTGATCGACGCCGGCCGCGAGATGAAAGTCCTGGCCGAGAACCGCCTCGACGACGGCTTCATGGCCTCGCCCGCGATGGCCGGCCGCGCGATCTTCCTGCGCACCCGGACGTCTCTCTACCGAATCGAGGATTCGGCGGCGCCCGCAGCCCGTCCCTCAGCACCCGCCGCTACGCGGGCGGATGTTCGTCCGGGCGTTCCAACCGGTAGGGCCGCGGACCGAAGGCCGCCTTCGGGACGACGGTCGCGCGGGCGCTCTGCGCATCCTCGACCATCCTGAACATGAAGCCCGCGGTTGCCGACGCCAAGGAGCGTTGAGCCATCCTGGCATCGGCGTTGCTGTGTACCAACGCGGCATGTGCGAAACCGCGCCCGCGCGACGAATCGTCACGAGTCCTGGACATGAAGAGTCCTCGCGACGAGACAAATCGGGCGATGGGCCGCTCGCATTCATTCGCATTGGAATTCTTTGGAAATCTTTTGGAACTGGAGAATCAGAAATGAGAC
>CAZVOI010001263.1:0-12309 GCA_964628275.1 uncultured Acidobacteriota bacterium
TGCGCCGGCAGCAGCATGCCGTTGGTGGTGAGCGATACCGCGTCGCTGATGCCGGAGGCGCGGACGACTTCCAGGCAGCGCAGGAGCTGCGGGTGCAGCAGCGGCTCGCCGCCCGTCAGCTTGAAGAGGTTGGGGCGCAACGCGCGGCTGGCGAGCGCCAGGTCTCTCGCCAACTCGTCGGGATCGACCTGCCAAGCCGAGAGCGACGGCGAGAGCGTGCAGCAATCGGCGCAGCGCAGGTTGCAGTGATCGACCAGGTGAGTCTCCAGCGACCAGGTCAGGATGCGACCGTCACTCAGGGCGTACTTCAAGATCCCGCAGAGTCTCGCTCAACCCGGCCCGCGCGCGAGGAGCCGTCCCGGCTCGCTACTTCACCACCTGACTCGGGTCGGCCCACTTCAGCCGCTCCACCTGGTTGGCACCGTAGGCCAACTCGGTCACGGTGACGTCCTTCAATTCGATCACCTGCGGGCATTCTTCCCTGCCGGTGGCCCCCCTCCGACACCCGAAACGGATCGTGGCGGCGAACACTGTGCCTTGGTGGAGCCTGGTCAAGAGGGCCGGCGTGGCGATGTCAGTGCCTTTTGTCATGCTCAGCCCCAGCTCCAGCTTCCCGTTCACCGTCGTGGACTCGCGCGTGAATCCGGAGAGACCGATCACGTCCTGAAGCACGGGAGGGAAGTCGGCTTCACCCGCTACGTCCCGGATCTCGAGGAAGCTCTTCCCGTTGCCCCCGCCGTAACCGACCGCGCTGCCGGCGCGGCTCGTTCCCAAACCCTCAGCTCGAGCTTGCTTGACGTTCCAGCGCACCATGGCTTCTGGGCCGGTCTGGCCGGTGCGGGTGTCGACGGCCTTGTATCTCCATTCGATGACCTCGTAGCTGAACGTCAGGTTTTCTCCGAGATCCGTCTGGCTGTAGCTCGTGATGAGCGCGTTGGTCAGCCGAATCGAGAGGAAGCAATCAGTGTCCCCTGTTCGGAGACGACGACCACAAACCTCCAGGTCGACGTCCTTGAGAAGCAGCCCCCGCTGCGCATGTTCGAGCAAGCCGGCGCTGCTTCGATCGGCACGCTTCAAGACCCGCAGGTCGTCGTGGAGCGGCCTGCCGGGGGATCGAGGGTCCAGCGGGTCCAACAGGCGGACCGCGTGCTGATATCCTTCAACGTCGCTCCAGTCCGGGTGATCCGGGTCCTGCGACTCCCCGTGTAAATTCCCCACGCGCAGGTACATATCCAACAGGAGCGGGTTCGGATCCTCGGGAGGTCCGCCAGTTCCGGGTTCGCCCGGCGGCCCTTGAGGGCCGGATGGCCCCTGAGCTCCTGTGGCGCCCCGAAGTCCTGCGGCTCCTTCTGGGCCCCGCGGTCCTTCCGGCCCCTGGGGACCCTGGGGTCCGACCTCGCCCTGGAGGCCCGGGTCGCCCTTTGTCGCCAGCAGGCTCCAGTCATCGCCCGCCACCGGAGCGATTCCCACGTTGCTCCGGCGCGCGATCCACGCCGAGCCCAGGTAGCTGACGGCGTCGGCGGCGCCAAAGTCGCTGGTCGGGTCCCACGGCCCACGCCAGTTCAGTCCCTTGGGTCCCATCGGACCTTGCGGTCCTACGTCACCCTGCCGACCCTCAGGACCGGGCAGCCCCATCGACCCCGGCTGGCCTTGGATGCCTTGTGGGCCGGGCAGCCCTTGGGGCCCGACGGCCCCGATCGTCACCGAAAAGACGTCGCGGGGCTTCTCGCCCCGACCGCACGCCACCCCGAGCAGGTAGCTGCCGGGCGCGATGCCCGGCGGCAGCGCGGCCAGGATCTCGGTTGATCCGTGGCTCAGCACGGCCAACTCCTTTCCGGTCAGGTACACACGCGGGCTGCGCTCGCAGAGGTTCAGGCCTCGGATGGTGAGCTGCCCTGCGACAGCGTCGGCGAAGGAACTCGTGATCAGGAGATGCCGAATGACCGGAGGATCCTTCGGCTTCTCCTTCTGCTTGTCCTTGTCGTCGTACGCTGAGCCCGGCAGGGCCAGAGCCAGAGCGAGCGCGGGCATCCAGGCGAGCCTGGCAAGACGCGAACGCGGCATATTGTTCCTTTCCGGCTCGACTGCCCTGGAGGGACGGCGTCGGTCCGATGCTCGGAAGATAGGGCTGTTCCCGCGTCGTGCAAGCTTCAAAACACGCCAAATGGGCCGTGGCGTGTTTTGGCGTTCCCGTCCTGAACACGCTGGGGAGCAGGATGCGCTGGCGGAGCCCTTATAGTCCGCGCCTCGGAGAGATGGATTGCGCGTCCTGCTGACGACCTCGGCCGAGAAGGGACACCTGAACCCGCTGGTGGGTGTCGCGCAGTGGCTGCTGCGCGAGGGGCACAGCGTCGGCTGGCTGACGGTTCCCGAATCCGCCCCGGTCCTGCGCGAGATCGGCGTCGAGGTGGTGGAGCTGGAGGTCGGGACGCAAGCGCCGCCAGCGCTGGTCACCAGCGGCGAAGCGCTGGCCCGGCTGGTCCTCGACGAAAACGCCCTCGCGGGCTGGATCCGCGGACTCCTGCTCGACGCCGTCCCGGCTCAGATCGAGCCGATGCGCGCCGTGCTACGGCGTTTCCGGCCGGACGTGGTGGGCCTCGACGGGATGCTCTACGCGGCGGCGATCGCGGCGCACCTCGAGAAGCTCCGCTACGTCGGGATCTCCTCCGCCTTGACGCTGCTGGCGCCGCAGGATCTCGACATCGCGTTGCTGCGCACCGTGCGGTCGCTGGCCGCCGACCGGCAGGCGCTCTTCGAGCGTCAAGGCATGTGTCCCGAGTTTCGAACCTGCGAGCTGCTGTCGCCGCTGCTGAACGTCGCCTTCACGACCCAGGCGTTCGTGGGCGAGGGCGTCGCGATCCCACCGAACACCGAACTCGTGGGGCCTTCGCGACCGATCGCGCCGCGCGGTGACGAGGTCGCGTTCCCGTGGGAGCGGCTCGACGGCCGGCCGCTCGTCTACGTCTCCTTCGGAAGCCAGATCTCCTGGCAGCCGGAGCTGTTTCGCCAGATCTGCGCCGCGGGCGCGGCGCTCGACGCGCAGCTCGTGGTGAGCGCGGGCGATCTCGCCGAAGGTGCGGTCGCGGGGACGCTGCCGGGCGACCCGATCGTCGTCCGCTACGCGCCTCAGCTCGGCATCCTCGACAAGGCCGCGGTCGTCGTCTCGCACGGCGGCGCCAACAGCGTGATGGAAGCGATGGATCACGGCGTTCCGCTGTTGCTGATCCCGATCTGCAACGACCAGCCTGTGCAGGCGCACTTCCTCGCAAGGGCCGGCGCCGGGCTGAGCCTGGAGCGCGCCGAGGCCACCGCGAGCGACATCGAGGGCGCTCTCAGGAAGTTGCTCGACTCGAACGGCGAGCCGGCGCGCCACGCGCGGCGCGTCCGCGACGACTATCGCGCCCATGACGGCGCGCGCGCGGCGGCGGCGGCGCTCGTGAGCGTGGCGCAAGGCGCTTGACCCGCATCCGGCGCTGGCGTCGCTCGCAGGTCCAACCGCTCTCCGTCTTCGATCTGCCTCTCGAAAACGGGCTCTTCTGGGAGCGCGTGGGCGCCCAGCGGCTCGAGGCGCTCCGGCACGAGGGCCGGAGTGATCATGCGATCGGTCTCGAGCTCGCGGCGCATACCGCCGCGGCGCTGCGCCGGCTCCGCGAGCGGACCAGCTTCGACGCCGCATGGATCGCCGGCGGTCTCACGTTGCTACCCGGCTTCAGCGAGACACTGCGCGAGAACGCGGAGCTGCCGGTGACAATCGACGGCAACGGAGTCTTTGCCGGCGAGGCGGGCGGGCTGCGCCTGCTCCGCGAGGCCGGTCTCCGGGGCGCGGTCGTCGACGTCGGCCAGACGTCGATCAAGGCCTCATGCTGCGGTCGGCGATTCGTCCGGCAGCGCGACCACGCGGCGCTTCCCCTCGAGTGGATCGACCCGGAGGGCGCCCCGCCCGCGCGGTCTACGACGCGGCTCGACAACGCAGCACGCTTCGTCGGCGACGCGATCGCCGACGCGTTGCGCGCGGCCGATTCGAGCGAGGCGAGCCTGGTCCTGGCGCTGCCCTGCGCGGTCGACGATGCGTGCGTTCCCGGTCCGTGCACGTACGGCTTCTCGGGCGAGGCGTTGCTCGTGCCACGCGCGCTGGAGCACGCCCAGTCGCGACTGGCCGCGTTCCGTATCCACGATGTGATGGTGTTGAACGACGCCGAACTGGCCGCGGAATCCGCCCTGGCCTCGGGCGGCGCAACCGCTCCGCGCACCCTGGTGCTGACGCTGGGCCTCGGCCCGGGCGCCGCGCTTCTTGATGCGGAGCAGGCGCGCCGACGCTAGCATTGCGTTCGCACCCTCCTTTGATCGGGACCGGCGTTGACACTCGCGGCCGCTGGCGGCTAGCCTCTTCTCGGCGAATCTCGACAACTCACCGTCCGACCGGAAACGGAGGTCGCATGACCGCTCTCGAAGCGTCTCGCCCCGCGGCGTTCTGGGTCTTGCAGCACGGCATGGCGATGCTTGGCATCGCCTTTCTCGTGGCAGGCATCAACGGGCCGCCCGGGTTGGCGCTCCTTGGTGCGGCCGCTCTCAGCTTCGCCGGCCTGCGCGCCATCGCCGCGCAACAAGGCTATGTGATGCCGCGCCCCGGCCACGTTCCGATCGTGTCGTACGGCTGCTGGGATCAGCCGTTCCGCTTCGCCGTCCGGCGGAGTGGGCTCTCGTTCTTGTTCCATCGTGCCGCCGATCCCGAGACGGGGAGCCTGCCGGAGGCCTACTCCGTCTACGCGCTGCCCCGGAGCAGCCCCCTGGAGCAACTGCGCTTTTTCGCGTTCGAGCCGCCCCAGGGCAGCCGCGCTCTCGGGTCGCTCGACGCGAGGTCGCTTCGATTCGACCACCGGGGCGGCGCGCAGGTCGGCATCGCCGAACTGGACGCGGGCCTTTCGGCCCTGGTCGGGGAAGAGGCCAGCTCGCGGCGCCGCCCACGCGTTCTGGCGCTCGCCGGCATCCTGAACTTCGTCAGCGTCGCTTCGTACCTGGGCTTCCTCACGCTCGCGCTCGCTAGCCCGACGCGACTCCAGACCGTGCTGCGCGGCCTGGCGGCCGAAGGCGCAGGCCCGCATCCGCTGGAGCAGCTCGGGCCGATGCTCCCGGCCTACTTCGCCGTGATGGCGGCCGTGATGGGCCTTCTGAGTCTCTCGTTCTGGCGCATGAAGAACTGGACGCGGCTCTTCCTGCTGGGAGTTGGCTGGTTCTCGCTCGTGGGCACTTTCCAGGCGTTGATCGCGGCGGCCGGCGCCGGCAGCCTGTCCGGGTCGGCGCTCAGCCTGTTCCGCATCGGGCTGTGCGTGGCGCTGATCCAGTACCTCATGCAGCCCCGCATCCGCGCGCTCTTCCGCTCGCCCGCGAGACGCTGAGGCGAGCCCGCCGCACTTCGCAAGAGGTGAGGTGTTGGCACCGAAGGGGCCCGGGAAACCACCCGCACCGTCCCGCGGCTATCATGGCCTACTCTTCCAGCGGGGGCAGGATGACCTCTCGAGAGGCTCCGAATTGATGGCGAGCGCCGTCACGCGCGAGCTGCGCGGCGACGGATACCGCGTCGAGCTGGACCTCTCGCCCCAGGTCCTCTCGCTCTCGATACCTGAAGAGCTGACCTGGCAAGAGGGCGAGGAGGCGCTCGCGCCGAGCTGTCGCGGCGTGTCGTCCGGCTTCGTCTCCGCTTCGATGCTCGCGCTCAAGGCCAAGCTCTTCGACGATGGCCTGTATGCCGCGGTGGAGCTCGCAGCGCAGCGGGGCGTGGGCCGTTTCCCCGGCAAGGCGGCGTTGCTGGCGAAGCTCGTGCGCCACGCCCCTGAGCTGGCGGCCGCCGCGTCGCTCGGGGGGATGGACGTGTCTCTCGATCCCGAGGCACTACGGATCCGCGACGAGTTTCTCGCGAACGCGCTCGCCGCGAAGCCGCTCGGCTTCTACACGTGGAACGAGGATCTACAGCGGATCTTCCAGCAGGATCGGCTGCTGCAACGGCCACTCGACGCCGATCGTGCGGCGGACCTCGCCGCCGCGCTGCGGGCGGACCCGGCCGCCCTTGCCGCCTACGGCGGCTACCTCGATCTCGTCTCGCGTCTCACCAACCCGCTCGTTCCCGAGAGGCCGGACCTGCGACGTCCCGATGGGTGCTACTTCTTCCCGCCGTCGCGGGCGCACGAAACCGAGCTGTTGAAGCGCCTCTTCGCGGCCGGCCAGCCGATCCCCGAGGGATTCAGCATCGCGGACGAAATGGTCCGCAGGATCCGGGACGGCTCGCTCGACCTCGCGCCGACAGCCGATTCGGGCTGGTACGACTGGCAGACGTGGGCCCTGGAACCGCTGGTGGCGCTCGAAGCGATGCCGGAAGCGGCGCGGCTGCGGATCGACGAGCGCTATCGCCAGCAGCTCGAGGAGCTGTTCAAGGCGGTGATCGCGCTCACGCGCGAGACGCATGTCAAGCAACTGGAGATCCCGGAGCTCGGCTGCGCGATGCCGCCCGACGAGCCCGAACGAGTCGTCTGGGTGCAGCCGGAGCTGACGTGCGAGCCGCTGCTGACGCACTACGAGCGTCGCGCCGCAGCCTACGACTTCGTGCGCGATGTCCTGGCCGGCGCCCTGGGCGCCGATGCGCTGAAGTCGATCCACCGCTCGAGCGTCCTGGGCGAAACGAAACGGCCGCTCGCGGACGAGCTCGACGAGATCAGGGCGCTGTTCCTCGGCGCGGCGGCGGTCACAGGGGAGGAGCTGGGCATCCGAGCGGCGACCGGCGCCGCGGCAGCGCGCTTCCGCAAATGGGCCGCCGCGCCGGACCCAGAGCTGGACGCCGATGTCCGGATGCTGGTGCCCGTGTTCCACGACCTCGGTCGCGGAAAGACGAAGGTGTGGGCGGTGCTCGGCTGGGCCACGCGCGAGTTGCGGGTGAGCTTCGACAGGCCGCTGGCGCTGCGGGTGCTCGAGGGCCGCGTCCGGATCGAGCACGGAACCCAAACCCGTGCGATCGCCTACCCCGTCTTCGCCGAGGCGTACGTCTCGAAGCTCCTCGACCGCGACGAGTTCCGCGCCCACTGCGATCGCTACAAGACGCGCCAGCAGATCCTGGCCCACCTCTAGACGCCCGCCAGCGCAGTCGCGTCGGGGCTGACTTCTATGCGGCGGTGAGAAAGTCGGGCGGAGCGAGAAGCGCGCCGACGACGACCCACAACTCACGCGGCGATCGGCCGGCTGGCAACGCCTGGGCCAATGCCTCGAGAGCACGAACGATGTCGCCCCTGGCCAGGCCCACGGATGCAATCGTAGCAGCCAGCCCTGCGCGCGAGCCGGTAGTCGCCACCTCTCAGCGCACTTCCCAGGGGTCTATGATGCCCGCACTTTCCGGCGGGAGGGTAATGTCGGCTCCAGGAAATCCGGGGAACGGCGCGAACTCGGCCGATGAGACGGGTGTGCAGCCGACGGAGGCGCGCCGCGATCCGACGGTCCGCTTTACTCCCGGCACGTTGCTGGCCGGCCGCTATCGAATCATCTCGCCGCTCGGCAAGGGCGGGATGGGCGAGGTCTACCGCGCCGACGACATTCGCCTCGGCCAGCCGGTCGCGCTGAAGTTCCTGCCGGCGGCGCTCGCAGCAGACGCGGGACGGCTGGAGCGCCTCGTGGACGAGGTGCGCATCGGCCGTCAGATCTCGCATCCGAACGTCTGCCGTCTCTACGACATCGCCGAGGCCGAGGGCCATCACTTCCTCGTCATGGAGTATGTGGACGGCGAGGACCTGGCCTCGCTGCTGCGCCGCATCGGCCGCTTGCCCGGCGACAAGGCGCTGGAGATCGCGCGCGGCGTGTGCGCGGGGTTGGCGGCCGCTCACGACAAAGGTGTCATCCATCGCGACCTGAAACCCGCGAACGTGATGGTCGACGGCCACGGCCACGCGCGAATCGCGGACTTCGGGCTAGCCGCCCTCGCGGCGAGCGGCCCGGCGACCGGCTTTGCCGGCACGCCCGGCTACATGGCTCCGGAGCAATTGACCGGTGAAGGCGCGTCGCTGCGCAGCGACGTGTTCGCGCTCGGCCTCGTCATGCACGAGATGCTGACGGGGCGGCGGGTGTTCGAGGCCAAGACGCTCGAGGAGCTCCGGGCGCTCCACGCGGAAGCGAAGCCGCTGAGCCTCTCGAGCAGCGTCAAGGACGTGGATCCCGCGGTCGAGCGCGTGGTCTTGCGCTGTCTCGCGCGCGACCCCAAGGACCGGCCGGCCTCGGCTGCCGTGGTCCTCGCAACGTTGCCGGGCGGCGACCCGCTGCAGGCCGCGCTGCTGGCCGGCGAGACGCCGTCGCCGGAGATGGTCGCTGCGGCGTCGAAGGTCGGTGACCTGCGACCGGCGGTGGCTTGGGCGTGTCTTCTTTCAGGGCTGGTGGGGCTCGTGCTGGTGGCGAGCCTCACCGACCGCGTCGCGCCCTATCACGTGACGCCGCTCGTGAAGCCACCCGAGGTGCTCGTCGAACGGGCCAAGGAGGTGCTGGCGCGCCTGGGCTACCGCGAAGCCCCCGCGGACAGCGCTCACGGCTTCGACGCGGACAGCGCGCTTCTCGATCACGTCCGTCGGCAGCATCTCTCACCGGACTGGTGGCAGAGGCTCCGGACCAGCCGTCCGGGCCCGTATCTCTTCTGGTACCGCGACAGCCCGCAGGCGCTCTTCTCGCGGAGCTGGATCCTGACGCCGCCATGGACAGCTCCCGCCGAGTTGGGCCGAGTGACGCGCGCCGATCCACCTCCCAACGAGCCCGGCATGAACGAGGTTCTCCTCGACGCACAGGGACGCCTCGCACGTTTCGTGGCCGTGCCGCCGCCTTTCGACGCCGCTTCCGCCCCCGAGGCGGAGCCGGAGTGGGCGGTCGCCGTCGCGGAGGCCGGCTTCGATCCCAAGGCACTTCAGCCCACGACGCCGCGCTGGGCAGCCCCCGTGGACTCTGATCGCAAGGCGGCGTGGGACGGCGTGAACCCGGACCAGCCGGAAGTCCCGATCCATGTCGAAGCCGCCTCCTACCACGGCCGGCCGGTGTACTTCGAGGTGCGGGGCCCTTGGGTGCAGTCACTGTCCGCGGCGGCACGAGCCGATCCGCCGATGATGCTGCTGGCCAAAATCGCGTTTCGCGCGATTGGCGTCGCCGTCTGCGTAGGCACCGCCGTGGTCGTGCGGCGGAGCCTGCGTTTGGGGCGCGGCGACCGCCGGGGGGCGCGGCGACTCGCGACCTTCGCATTCTCGACCGTGACCGTCGCCAACCTCTTCCGCGCGGACCACTCCTGGGGGGCGCCAGGGCATCCAGAGTTCCACTTGCTCATCCAGATCGTGAGCCAGGGCTTGTATCTGGCGACCGCGGTCTGGCTCTTCTACATGGCCCTGGAGCCGGCGGTCCGGCGCCGTTGGCCGGACACGCTGATCTCGTGGAGCCGCCTCCTCGACGGGCGCTTCCTGGATCCGCTGGTGGGCCGCGATCTGCTCGTCGGCGTGCTGGCCGCACTTGCCGTCACCCTGGAGTTCCCGCTGGTCCGGCTGATTCCCGCCTGGTTCGGCCAGCCTCCGATGAGTCCGGTGTACTTCCCGACCATCGCCGCGCTGAGCGCGCCCTGGCACATGGCCTATGCCGTCTTCTTGAGCCCGGTGACGGCCTTGATCCATTCGCTGGCGGCTCTTTTCTTCCTCTACCTGCTCCACGCCCTGGTCAAGCGAGCCTGGGTGGCTCGGCTGCTGCTGTTCGTCGTCTGGATCCCGCTCGCCGCCGCCGGGGTCAGGCAGGATTTCCTGGTGGTCTTCTTGGCGGTCGGCATCTTCGGTGCGATCTGGGTGGCGCTTCTCGTCCGCTTCGGCCAGCTCGCGTCGGCCGCCTTCTTGTTCACGGTCTACGTCCTGGTGCGGACGCCGCTCACCCTCGACTGGTCCGCGTGGTACGCCGGCCGCTCCTTCGCCGTGCTCGGCTTCTTCGCCGCGCTGATGATCGCGGCGTTTTACACGTCGCTCGGCGGCAAACCGCTCTTCGGCAAGGCCCTGATCGAGGATTGATTGAGGTTTCTGCCTTTCGTCGTCAAGCACCTCCGCGCCACGTGGGTGCGCACGGCAAGCACCGTGGTGGCGATGGCGCTGTGCGTCTTCCTGTTCTGCACGCTGCAGAGCGTTCTCTTCCATGTCAATCGGTTCATCGAGGGCCGCAGCCCCAAGAAACTGATCACGCGCAACGGCGTGAGCGTCATTGGGGCGGTGCCGCTCGCCTACGCGGGCCGGATCCAGGCCGTGCCCGGCGTGAAGCGCGTGGCGGCCACGCTGATCTTCGGGGGCGTGCTGCCGGCCCGGAAGGAAGGCAAGGCGGAACCGGGCGCCGACGCGGAGACCGATTGGACGGCTGTCTTCCACAACATCGCGGTCGACGCTGAGCCTTACTTCGCGATGAGCCCCGAACTGATGGTGCCGCCCGACCAATTCGGCGGCTTCATGAACGACCTGCGCGGCTGCGTGATGGGTCGCCAGCTCGCGAGCAAGTTCGGCTGGAAGATCGGCGACCACTTCTTCCTGCAGAGCTTTGTGAGTGGCTTGCGCAAGAAGAGCGGGCCGTTCGAGTTCGTGTTGCGCGGGTTGATCGACACCGACCTCCGGAAGTACCCCGGCACCGACATTAACATGATGTTCTTCCACTTCAGGTACTTGAGCGAGAGCCTCGGAGGCGCTGTGTATACGCAGCTCTTCACCGTGGAGATCGACGACCCCGCCCACGCCGCAGATATCTCCGCCGCGATCGACGCGCAGTTCGAGAACTCCGGCGACGAGACCTATACCGAGACGGATAGCGCGTTCGCGGCCAGCATCTTCTCCATGGTCGGCGACCTCGGCGTGCTCGTGAACGGGATCGGCTTGGTCGTGTGCTTCACGATCCTGCTGGTCACCGCGAACACCATGAGCATGGCGGTGCGCGAGCGGCGCACGGAGATCGCTGTCCTCAAGACGGTCGGCTTCGACAGCGGCCAGGTGATGGGCCTGGTCGTGACCGAGGCGCTGCTGATCGGCGCCGCCGGCGGCGCCTTGGGTGTCGGCGGCACGCAGTGGGCGCTCGCCGCCCTGAACGCCGCCCCCGATCAGACCTTGCTCGGGATCTCGCACCTCGAGCTCCGCCCGGCGGTCGCGCTCGTCAGCATGGGCGTCGCTCTGGGCCTGGGCTTCGCCGCCGGCTTCCTGCCGGCCTGGGGGGCCTACCGGGCCAGGGTCACTGAAATGCTGCGGAGCACCTAGCTTTGCCGCTTCCGCTGGCCTACAACGTCCGCAGCATTCGGGTGCGCTGGCCGATCGCGATCCTGGCCGTGGTCGGCATCGCTCTGGTGGTGGCCGTCTTCGCCGTGCTGATGGCGATGTCGCAGGGGTTCGCGACGGCGCTGCGGGCGACGGGCCGGTCGGACAACGCCATCATCGTGAGCCGTGGCTCCAACTCGGAGATCTCCTCGCGCGTGGAGCTCGAGCAGCGCAACGCGATCCTCGATCACGTGCCTGTCGTCCGCGGACCGGACGGCCTGCCGCTGGCGTCCTGGGAGCGCGTCTCGGTCATGGCGCTGCCGCGGAAGGCCGACGGCCGCCGCACCAACGTGGTGTTCCGCGCCGTCACGCCACAGGCGTTCCTCGTGCGGACCGGGATCCACCTGACTGCCGGACGGCGCTTCACCCCCGGCCTGGACGAGGTAGTGGTCGGTCGCCGGATCCTGGACAGGGTCCGCGGCCTAGAGCTCGGCGGCAGCCTGCGGTATCGGCGCCAGGAGCTCCAGATCGTCGGCGTCTTCGAGTCGGAGGGCGCCGCCTTCGAAAGCGAGGTCTGGGGCGATTTCGAGACGACGCTCCGCAGCCGGCGCGGCACTGGCTCGAGCTCGCTCGTCATCCGCGTGGAGGACCCTGCGCAGACCGCGGCGCTCGACCGCTGGATCCGCCTCCAGCCGAACATGCCTTTGAGGGCGGTCTCGGAGCGGCAGTACTACGAAGACCAAGCCGGGCCCGTGGCGAGGACGATCAAGGCGCTCGGCGGGCTGGTCGCGGTGGTGATGGGCATCGGCGCCGTGTTCGCGGCCATGAACACGATGTACCGGATCGTCGCCTCGCGCACGCGCGAGATCGGCACGTTGCGCGCGGTCGGTTTCTCGCGACGGGCGATCCTGTCTAGCTTCGTCGTCGAGTCGGCGCTGCTCGGCCTCGTCGGGGGCGCCCTTGGCTGCCTCGTCGCTTCGCTGCTGCACGGCTACTCGACGAGCACCTCCAACCTGCAGAGCTTCAGCGAAGTCGCCTTCGC
>CAZVOI010001264.1:0-3144 GCA_964628275.1 uncultured Acidobacteriota bacterium
GGAGCTGCTCGAGGGCGAGACGCTGGCCGCGCACATCGGAAAGCGCTCCTTCACGACCGATCAGCTTCTCGGCCTTGCGATCCAGATGGCCGATGCGCTGGAGTCCGCCCACGCGAAGGGGATCGTCCACCGGGACATCAAGCCCGCGAACATCTTCGTCACCAGCCGTGGCGACGCGAAGGTGCTGGACTTCGGGCTCGCGAAGCGGCGGGACGAGCTCGAGGCTGCGGAGTCCAGGGCTGAAACGGCGATTCCCGAGAAGCACCTCACGCGCCCCGGCACGGCGCTCGGCACCGTCGCGTACATGTCCCCCGAGCAGGTGCTCGGCAAAGTGCTCGACGCGCGAACCGACCTCTTCTCGCTGGGAGTCGTGCTGTACGAGATGGTGACGCGGAAGCTGCCCTTCGCGGGCGACACCTCGGGAGCCGTCTTCGACGCGATCCTGCACAAGGTGCAGACAGCGCCGGTGAGGCTCAACCCCGAGGTTCCGGAAGGACTGGAGCGGGCGATCGACAAGTGCCTGGACAAGGACAGGGAGCTGCGCTACCAGAACGCCTCGGACCTGCGAGCCGACCTCAAGCGGCTGAAGCGCGACGCGAGCTCCGGCGCCTCGGTCGCTCGGCCGGCCGCGGAGTCGCGGGCGCCTGAGGCTGGCGCCGTCGGCCGACGACGCATGCGCCTGCTCGCGGCAGCGGTGATGCTTGGGGTCGTGGGAGCCGTCGGCCTGTGGCTCCTGGCGCGCCGCGGCCGCGACGCCCCGGCGCTGCCGATGAAGGTCACAGCCTTCACCACCGACGGCGGCCTGAAGTGGTCGCCGCAGCTCTCTCCCGACGGCGAGAAAGTGGCGTACAGCTGGAGCGGGTCGGCCGGCGACAACTGGGACGTCTACGTCAAGGCTCTGGGTGCGGGCACCAGGCCGCTTCGCTTGACGGAGGACCCCGCCGACGACATGGGCCCCGCATGGTCGCCGGATGGAAAGCACGTGGCCTTCGTGCGTGTCTCCGAGGCGGGCGGGGTGATCTACACCGTGCCCTGGCCCAGTGGGCAGGAGCGCCGCCTGATCGACTGTGACGTGGACGTGGACGCCACCTTGTCCCCTGGGAGGCTGCATCCCGCCCTTTCCTGGTCGCCCGACGGTCATTGGCTGGCTTTTAGCGAGCGGTCCCCGGGCAGCCCGGTCAGCCGCATCGTCCGCGTCTCGCTGGACACCCGCGAGAAGCAGCCTCTCACCGCTCCGCCCGAGAACACCCGGGGCGACCTGTATCCCGCGTTCTCCCCCGATGGCGCGTGGCTGGCCTTCGCGCGGTCGAGCGTGCCGGATTTCGGCGCCTGGGACGTCTGGGTCCAGCCCGTCAGTGGCGGAGAACCCCGCCGTCTGACCGTTGCCCAGCACGATTGGATCCGCGGCCTGACCTGGACCCGCGACGGCGCCGAGGTTCTCTATACGACAGTTGTATCAGGCTCAGGCACCAAGGGCGTGAGCGTCGCGGGCGGCGAGCCCCGGTTGCTCCTCGGCGTCGGTGCCCTCCCGTCCCTCCGCGGGAACCTCCTGGTGCACGCGGAGGTCACCGCGTCCCAAGCGGACATCTGGCGCGTGGCGGGCCGCGGAGCGCCGCTTCGCAGCCAGGAATCGGAGAAGCTGATCGCCTCCAGCCGGTGGGAGGGCCACCCCGCCTACTCGCCGGACGGCCGGAGAATCGCCTTCGAGTCCTCCCGGGGTGGACCCCACAACATCTGGCTCTGCGACAGCGATGGGAAGAACCCTCTCGAGCTCACGAGCTACGGGCACGCCACCGGCACGCCTCGCTGGTCGCCCGACGGTCGCTCGCTCACCTTTGACTCCCTCGAGGCGGGGGACTGGAACATCTACGTCGTCGACGTCGACGGAGGCACGCCGCGCCGCCTGACGCCGGAGCCTTCCCAGGACCACCAGGGGACCTGGTCCCGAGATGGCCGGTCCATCTACTTCCGGTCGAATCGAAGCGGCCGCGGGGAGATCTGGAAGATGCCGTCAGAGGGTGGCCCAGCGGTCCAGGTGACGCAGGGCGGGGGAGTCATCGCCCAGGAATCGTGGGATGGCCGGTACCTGTACTACACCAGGCCCGGCAACTCGACCGGCATCTGGAGGCTGCCGCTCGACGGGGGAGCGGAGACCGAGGTGCTCCCCGGACCCGTCCGCGGCGGCTGGGCCCTCGTCCGCGCTGGCATCTACTACCAAAGCGTCCGTCGGCAGGGGCCCCGAAGCGAGTTCACGATCCTGTTCTTCGATTTCGCATCCGGCCGCACGACGCAGGTCTTCCGGCAGGTCGGCTCGGCCAGCCATGCCGACATAGCCGTCTCCCCGGACGAGCGATGGATCCTCTATGTCGAAGTCCCCGAGTGGCAATCCGAGCTGATGCTCGTCGAGAACTTCCGCTAGTAGGATGCGCGAGTGATTCCCCTCAATCACCGGGTCTCGCTGCCGTGATCGGCAAGACGGTCTCGCACTACCGGATCGTCGAGAAGCTCGGCGGCGGTGGCATGGGCGTCGTGTACAAGGCGAAGGACACGCGCCTCGACCGGCTGGTCGCGCTCAAGATGCTGGTCGAGAACTTCCGCTGATGCCCCCTGAGGGATCCCGCCCGCTTCGTTGAGCGGGATCCCGAAGGACCTGTCCGTTTCCCGGGGCCTGCCTGTCCGTCGGCTTGCCAGGCCCCGGGGATGCCTGGCTGCTTCCCGACAGGACGCGCGCTCATCGAGACTAAAATGCCAGCGGTGCCATCGCCGAGCTCGGTCCAGCGCCTGCCCGACGACCTCGTCAACAAGATCGCCGCCGGCGAGGTGGTGGAGCGGCCGGCGTCCGTCGTCAAGGAGCTGGTCGAGAACGCGCTCGACGCGGGGGCGCGCTCCGTGCACGTCGAGATCGAGGACGGCGGGACGACGCTCGTGCGCGTGCGCGACGACGGGTCCGGGATGACCCTGGCCGACGCCGAGCTGGCGCTCGAGCGGCACGCCACGTCGAAGCTGCGGGAGCTCGACGATCTGCAGCGAATCTCGACGCACGGGTTCCGCGGCGAGGCGCTGCCGTCGATCGCGGCCGTATCGGAGCTGGTGCTCCGGACGCGGGCCGAGGGCGAGACTGCCGGCACCGAGGTGGAGGTGGCC
>CAZVOI010001265.1:0-4329 GCA_964628275.1 uncultured Acidobacteriota bacterium
CGGCGTCGTCAACGCCTTCATCGAGCCGCAGTTCACGGTCTACAGCAAAGGCGACAGCCAGCCCGCCCTTCCAGCTCTTCACGGGTCTCAACCTGCAGTGGTCGAAGAAGCCGAAGGGATAACACGTGCCCGGCACTCCCACGGCGGTGGACCTGAAGAGCGATCGAGTGTCGTCGCGCGGTTGATACGGCGCAGATCATGAAACACGAGGATAAGAAGCAATGATGAAGTTCCTTTGGATCGCAGGCGCCGTCATCGCGCTAACGCCGGCCCTTCCTGCGTATGCGCAGGCGCAGCCCGACCGTTTCCAGATCGACATGGGCGGGTTCCATCTGAGCGCTGAGACCAAGCTCAAGCTCAACCGGCCCGGGAAGCCAGGGACGGAAGTCGTCTTCGAGAACGATCTAAAGATACCGGACACCGCCGACACCTACTGGATGGACGCGACATGGCGCGTTGCGCGGCGTCATCACGTGCGTCTCACGCTCACCGGCCTGAGCCGCGAGGGCAACGGCACCACGCTCACGCGCGATATCACCTGGGGCGACAGTGTCTTCAAGGCCGGCGTCCAGGCCACCGGCAAGACCAGCACGGACATCGTGGCCGGCTACTACCGATTCGCCGTCGTTCGCAACGACCGCTTCGAGATCGGCCCGAGCATCGGCCTCGGCTATCTGAAGACATCCGCGGGGATCACGGCGACGGCGAGCGTCAGCGGCAGCGCCGGCTCGGCGAGCGCTCCGATCGAGGTGAGCGGGAGCAAGGGCACGCCCACCGGCGATCTCGGCCTCTACTTCGTGGGCTGGCCGAGCCCGAAAGTCGCGGTCCGCGGCGACCTCCTCTACATCCTCGTCAAACCGAACAACTCCACGCAATCGATCGCGGACGCGCGCTTGGGCCTCGACGTCTACCCTTGGAAGCACGTCGGGTTTGGGGCGCAGTACAAGCTCTACAAATACCGCGCCGATCGGGACATTCTCTCGACCGAGCTGGGCGGCAGCATCAAGTACTCGGGATTCCAGGGATTCCTTTCGTTCCTCTTCTAGAAAGAACGGCACGACTTGAAGCCGGACGTGAACCCGGCCCTTCGGTGCCGGTCGCTCTGCTGGTCTTCTAGCTCAGTTCACCTTCAGCCCCAGGCGCTGCGCCTCCGCGAGCAGGCCCTTGGCCTCGCCTTCGTAGCCCGCGACGTTCGGGTGGAAGATCGAGCGCAGGAACCAATTGTCGGCCGCGGGTGAACAATAACCGTGGCCGCGCGAGTCCTTGAACCATCGGTCGGAAGCGCTCCAGCCGAAGCGCGCGCGCGATTCCAGGATCAGCGAGTTCAAGGTGTTCAGGAACGGCAGCGCCACGGCCGCGCCGCCGGCCTCGGGCGTATAGGCATACACCGCGGGAGCCCGGTCGTCGGGAGCGGGATCCGTCAGACCCAGCATGGCGCTGCCGCCCCACGCCCACTCGGATCGGCTGATCAGGGGCGGACGCGGGTCGCGGAGGGGCTGTCCGTTGATCAAGCCATCGGGGATTCCGTCGAGGAGATCATCGGCGGCGTCGACGGCGCCACTCGGGCAGGTCTCGACCTGCGGTTGGCCGCTCGGGTCGAGCACCGGGTTGCCGCTCGCGTCTTTCACGAAGCGCGTGCTGAGATCCGGGTACGTCACCTCGACGACGCGGTCCTGCGCCGCGAGCGGAATCCCAGGCACCCGCAGCACCCGCATGTCGTCGTCGCGTCCCGACGGCCCCGTCAGCTCGCACGGCCGGCCTTCGAAGCCCGAGCCGAAACAAGCCGCAACTTTCGCCATCGTCTCGCGCAGCTCGATGACCTGACGCTGTACCCGGTCGTGCGTGCGCTCTCCATCGAGCAGTGAGAGCGGCGCGTCGGGCGCCGAGATCAACTGCGCGACGACCTCCGAGAAGCGCACGTCGTTGCCGCCGATGCTGAACGAGACGAAATCGACGGCCTTGCCCGGCGGCAGGATCTGTTGCAGCTCGAGGATCTGCGGCGCCTGGCCGTTGTGCGCGCGCAGCAACCCGGTCGTGGCGCGCGCTCCGCCGCAGGCCAGGTGGATGAACGTCACCGAGGTCTTCGGATCCGCTTTCTCGAGCGCCAGCGCCACGGCCGCCTGTCCCGAGCGTCCGGTGCGGGTGCACTGGATCTGGTCGTAGTCGATCGAGACGAGGCCGTTGCGCGAGTTTCCCGAGCCGGCGGAAAAGGAATCGCCCAGGCCGACGACGACGAGGGTCTTGACGTTCAGCGTCACGCTGGCGCGGCTTTCGCCTCCCGAGTCGTTCCGCGCGATCAGCTCGGCCTGATGGACGCCTTCGCTGAGGCGCGCGCTGCCGAGGCACGAAGCCGCCGGCTGAGAGGTGCCGCCGTCGACCGCCCACGAGAAATCGTCCGCCCCGGTCGAGCCGCAGGCATCGAGGACGACATCGTAACGGCCGTCCGCTGGAAATTTCGTCGAGATGTTGCCGTTGACGCCCCGGATCAACTGGCCTTGCGCGTTGTCGTAGTCGTCGACGAAGCCATCGGTCCCGGCCACGTCCTGCTCGCCGGGTGGCCGGTCGGTGAACCGGTCCAGCGTGCGGTCGACCATGCGCCAATCCGCGACGGCTTGCGGGCCGTGATTGCAGCTGCTGACCAGCATCAACGCCAGCGCTGCGGCGCTGCACTGAACCAGTCTCGGGACGTCGCTGTCTGGGCGGCCGTTCATATCTCCCCTCAGCACGGCTTCGACAATCTACTCGACTGCGCCCTGGCTCTTCGTTGGACGGCTCGCGCTCGCACGCCGGGACTCCCCAGGTGCTCGTCGAAAGGTCAAGCTCCGGGCCAAGAAGAAGGGCGTGGGCCATTCCGGCGCTCGCCGCAGAGTACCTGACTGATGGCTGTCGATCGGCGGCGAGTGATACACTGACGGCCGACCCGCTGGGCAAGGCCCGTGTCAATGGCCTATGGCAGGACCCGGGTCCGACCAAAAACCACTTCCGGAGAGTCCAGAAATGAAATCTAGATCCTTTGGCCTCGGCCTTCTGGCTGTTCTCGCTCTCGAGCCTCAAGTTGCATTCGGCCAAGCCGCCGAAGCCCCGCCGCGGCCGTTCCTGCGCAAGGTGATCGAGTGGGGCGACGACAAGCTGGCGCTGATCGACAAGGGTGAGGTGGTGACCCGCCAGCTTCCAGGCGCCGACAAGCCGGAGATCGCCGCGTTCGGCGCGGTGAAGATCGCGACCACGCGGGCGAAGTTCGTCGCGCTGCTGGCCGACATCCAGGACTTCCGCAAGGTCCCCCAGGTCCCGGAGATGGGCGTCTTCAGCTCGCCGGCCAAGCTCGAGGACCTGGCGAAGCTCACGCTCGAAGACGGCGACTTCGACGTGATGCGAAAGTGCGTGCCCGGTAATTGCAACATCAAGCTGGGCACCGCGGGCATCGAGAGGCTTCAGAAGGAAATCAAGTTCGACGCGCCCGACGCCAAGGCCAAGGTGCTCGCGATTCTCAAGCAGCAGGCTGTCAGCTATGTCGACGCCTACCGCAAGGGTGGCACGGACGCCATGGGGGTTCTCGGGAACAAGAAGGAGCCGCGGCTGCTGTCGAACGAGTTCAAGCTGCTGCTGAGGCAGTCGCCGTATCTGCCCGATTACGTTCCCGCGTTCAATGCGTACCTCGAAAGCTATCCGAAGGGGACGCTCGCCGGCGCCAAGGACATCGTCTACTGGACCAAGGACACCTTCGGCTTGAAGCCGGTGATCTCGATCTATCACATGACGACCTGGAACGACCCTACCCAGACAGGCGCGATGGTCGCGATCAAGCAGATCTACGCCGACCACTACTTCAATGCGGGCCTCGACATCGTGGCGGCGGTGGAGGCGGACGGCGGCAAGAGCATCTATGTGCTCGAGCTGTATCGCGGGCGCATCGATCCGCCGACCGGGATGCTGGCGGGAGTGCTGCTCGGCAAGGTGCGCGGCGGGGTCGAGACGGGCGTGGCTGAGAACCTGAAGCACAGCCGGGAGAGACTCCAGGGTAAGTGAACCGTCGGCTGAGCTTGGGCACGCCGGCTGCCCGCGTGGCCGCCGCGACTGCGTTGTCGGCTCTGTATCGGCTGCAGTAGATCAACGTGAGAAACGGCTCGGTGGTCAACAAGAACGACCAGAAGGGCTCGGATGCCGAGCACTACATTCAGTACCTGGGGGCACGCCTGATGGTGTCGATCCGCGGTAACATCACCCTCGGCGCTGACGCCGTGCGGTTCGTCCGGGACAGCAGCTACTCGCTCGCCGTGCTCGAGGAATGTCCATCAGCGGAACTCAGGCGCGCGTCTGCGTGGCGTTGAA
>CAZVOI010001266.1:0-2124 GCA_964628275.1 uncultured Acidobacteriota bacterium
CGTCGCTACCTGCAGCTCCGCTTCGAAGCCTTCAACGTCCTGAACCACACGCAGTTCTCCAACGTGAACCGCGGCACCAACCTGACGACGGCGACGGGCGCCACCGGTGCTGCCGTGTTCAACAGCTTCAACAACCTGCAGATCACCAACAACACGCGGCCGCAAGGCTCGACCGCGCCGCTCGGCCAGTTCTTCGGCGAGTACAACGCGGCGCGCGACCCGCGCATCATCCAGCTCGGGGTGAAGCTGTACTTCTAACGGCCGAACCTGAACGATTCGGAGCGCCCCCTCGTCTAACCAAGCTTCAGGCCAGGCCTCGCGATACAATCACGCATGATCACGCGAGGCATCCGCGATTACGTCGCGCGCGATTGGGGCGCGGCGCGCGACGCCAAGGACGCCTATTGGGCCGCGCGCATCGACCGGCTGGGCATCGAGGAGGCCTTCCGCATCGCGGGCGAGCTGCGGCGGCAGGCGCTCGCCCAGTGCCCGGGCTGGCCGTCCGAGCAAGACCGGCGAGAGGACCGCGCCGCGCACGCCAGGTTGTCCTCGCTGTTCGAGCGTGTCGATCGCCCCGGCAGCCGCTGAGGTCCTGCGGAACCGATGAGGTACTCACCCGGTCGCCGTCGCTTGATCCAGGTCGGCACGTTGGCCGCGGGCTACGCCGCGACCACGGCGCGGGGCCACGGGCTCGAGCCCGGGCCGACACAGATGGCCGGACTCGATCAGGCGCTCGCGAAGCCGGTGCTGCGTCGTGAGCTGTGGCGAAACCCCGTTCCGATCGCGTCGATCGAGCTGCTGAAGGGCGCCGAGGATTTTCTCGTCCGCGTCCGGTCACGCGATGGAGCCGAAGGCCTCGCCGCCGGCCATCCGGAGGTGCTCGACACGACGTGGCCGATCCTGACCCGGCGTGTCGCGCCGTTCTTCATCGGCAAGGACGCACGTGACCTCGAGTCGCTCCTCGAAGGCGTCTACCTGGCGAGCTCCAACTACAAGTGGCAAGGGTTGCCGTTCTGGGTGCCCGTGGCAAGCGTCGAAGCCGCGATCCTCGATCTCCTCGGCAAGATCGCGGCGGAGCCGCTGGGCGCGATCCTGGGCGGCGTCATCACGCGCGACATTTCCGTGTACCGCGCCAGCGGCAATCGCGGCAACTCGCCGGAGCAGGAGATCGCGTACCTGCAGCGCCTCGTCGACGAGACCGGCGCCAAGGCGATCAAGTTCCGTCTCGGCGCGCGCATGCGGTTCGACGCGGCGTCGACTCGGCGAGACCTGGCGCTGATCGAGCTCACGCGCAAGACGTTCGGCGACGCGATGACGATCTACGCCGACGCCAACGGCTCGTATGACGTGCCGACGGCGCTGCGCATCGGCCGGATCATGCAGGAACACCGGCTCGCGTTCCTCGAGGAGCCGGTGCCGTTCGATTACTACGACGAGACCAAGCAGATCGCCGACGCGCTAGCTCTGCCGATCGCGGGCGGCGAACAGGAAAGCAGCCTGCGACGCTTTCGCTGGATGATCGAGCACAAGGCTGTCGACGTCGTGCAGCCGGACCTCCTCTACTTCGGAGGGTTCGTGAGGTCGATCCGCGTCGCCCGGATGGCGGCCGCGGCCGGGATTCCCTGTACGCCGCACATGTCGGGAGGCGGCCTGGGCTATCTGTACGTCGCCCATTTCGCGTCGTGCGTGCCGAACGCGGGGCCGTATCAAGAATTCAAAGGGACCGACGACACGTTGCCCGTTTCATCCGATACCTCCACGCTGAAGTGCGTCGGCGGCATGCTGAAGGTCCCGGCCGGTCCCGGCCTGGGCGTGATCATCGATCCCGCGTACGTCAAGCGGGCGACCGTGGTGTCTTGAGAGCGGAGCAGCCTGCCAGCATGCGGATGAACGCGATTCGACCCTTGCTCCTCCACTTCCTTCTCCCGTCCGCGCTGTTCGCCCAGGACTGGCCCGAATTCCGTGGGCCGACGGGCCAGGGTCACGCGGCCGAGCGCGGCCTTCCGCTGACCTGGAGCGAGACCGAGAACGTCAAGTGGAAGGTGGCAGTCCCCGGCAGGGGCTGGTCCTCGCCGGCGATTCAGGGCGACCGCATCTGGCTGACCACCGCCACCGATGACGGCA
>CAZVOI010001267.1:0-1914 GCA_964628275.1 uncultured Acidobacteriota bacterium
CTCGATCTGGTCAACGCGGAGACGACGCTGCGGGAGGCGGCCGAGACGTGGATCGCCGACCAAGTCGTGCTCTTCGAAGACGACGCGCCGCTCGGCGAGCCGAAGACGATCGCCGTCCAGGCTTCGCTCCCATCCGACCTCTCCTTCGCGAGCTACGAGACGGCTCTCGCCCACGTGACCGGAAAGCCGCTGCCGCCCGAGACGGAGCTCGTCTGGAACCAATGGCTGCTCGACGTGCTGTTCGAGTACCGGATCGAGTCGGATGCTTCGCGCTTCTCGCTCCATCCGGGGCTCGGGCGGCTGGGTCAGCACGTGGTCACCGTCCTCCACTTCCTGCCGAAGGGGAATCCCGAGCGCGTCCTGCAGTTCACGGGCGACCCGGGCCGAATGCGGCTCGATCCACGCTGGCACCAGGCCGCCTTGCTGTTCGTCCGCCTGGGCTTTATGCACATCCTCGACGGCGTCGACCACCTGCTGTTCCTGTTCTGCCTGGTGATTCCCTTCCGGCGCTTCCGCACGTTGATCCTGGTCGTCACCTCGTTCACCGTCGCGCATTCGATCACGCTGATCGCCTCGGCGTTCGACCTGGCGCCCGACGCGCTCTGGTTTCCACCTCTGATCGAGACGTTGATCGCGGTCTCGATCGTGTACATGGCGCTCGAGAACATGGTCGCGCCGCGGCTCGAGCGCCGCTGGCTGATCACCTTCGGCTTCGGCCTCGTCCACGGCTTCGGTTTCTCGTTCGCGTTGCGCGAGACGCTGCAGTTCGCCGGCTCGCACCTGCTGACGTCGCTGTTGTCGTTCAACCTGGGGGTCGAGCTCGGACAGATCCTGGTTCTGGTCGCGCTGGTGCCGCTGCTCGATCTCTGTTTCCGGTTCGTCGTCGCCGAGCGGATCGGCACGATCATCCTCTCGGCGCTGGTGGCGCATACCGGCTGGCACTGGCTGCTCGAGCGCGGCCTGGTGCTGCGCCAGTTCAGCTTCCATCTGCCGGCTGTGAACGCCGCGCTGCTGGCGGGCGTGCTGCGCTGGCTGATCCTGATCCTGATAGCACTCGGCCTGCTCTGGCTCGCGTTCAGCCTGTTGCGACGCCGCGAGGATCCCGGCCCGGCGCCCGAAGCGCCCGAGAATCCCTAGGCCTGGCGCTGACCCGAGCGCTCCAGCAACGCCTGGAGGTCGAACTTGGCCGCGAACGGATTGACGAAGCGGACGCCTTGGAGCCACTGGCCGTCCTGAAAGTCCTCGCTCAGCACCAGAGGCACTTGGTTGAGACGCGCCGTGGCCCAGAGCTGCGCATCCCAGTAGTTCAGTCGATGGTCGCGCACGCCCGCCGCCGCTTCGAGCGCGATCGCTGGAGTGAGATCGAAGACCCGCCACATGCGCGCCAGCTCAGCCTGGCGAGAGCACGCGCTGGCCACAGGGAGCAACGGATCCCGCCCGCGGGTCGTCGCCGAGAAGAACTCCGCGAGGCTCTGAACGCTGATGCAGCCTGAGCCGAGCTCCTGCAGCGACGCCATCAGCTCCAACGCCCGCTCCAGCTTGTCGAAGTTGTGCCGATCACAGGAGTAGACGAGTACGTTGGTGTCGATCAGGACTTCTTGGTCCATCTCCCGATCCGGTCTTCGTACAGCTCGTCGCGCGTCCAGGTCCGAGCGCGAGCAGCCAGTGGCCCTTTCTTGCGCTCGCGGAGAACGAAGCGTTTGAACGAAAGCCACGCTTCGCGATCCGGCACGACTCCAACGCGAGAGTCACGGGGCCGCAGATCGAGTGCCTCGCGAACCAACTCCGCCTCGGTCACACCGCGCCGGCGCGCCGCCCGCTTGAGAGCCTGATCCTGCCGCTTCTCGATGTAGACCTGTTTCCGAACCATTCCGGCCATGCGAAACCCTACCTACATCGCAGTATACATCGCAG
>CAZVOI010001268.1:0-1562 GCA_964628275.1 uncultured Acidobacteriota bacterium
GTCGTGTGCGGACCGGATCAGGTCGACCCCGAGAGTTCCGAGACGGTCACCAACCCGCGGCTCGTCGTCGAGGTTCTCAGCAGGAGCACCGAAGCCTATGACCGAGGCGCGAAGCTCGATCACTATCGGCGGATTCCCTCCCTGCAAGCGGTGGTCCTACTCTCCCATCAGCTACCCGAGATCGAGGTCTGGGAACGCGGGGCTGAGGGAACGTGGCGATCTCGAATCTCTGGTTCCGGCGCCACCGCGGAGGTCGAGACTCTGTCCGTCCGCCTGAGCATCGACGAGATCTACCGGGCGGCCGGCGACCCGGCCGCCTGAAACGCTGTCGGACGGCAGCAGCTTTGGTGCTTGCGGGCGCACGATACCCACGGTGGTACCATGGCTTGTCGTGGCAAGCGGCGTGAGGAACGAATCGCTGAAGCAGCGGATTGATGATCCGAGTTTGCGCCAGTATGTTGCGGATCTGCAGGCGAAGTACAAGTACGCGGGCACTGTGGAGGAAGCGCGTCGGGCCGTGGACAAGGCGATGGGCGCAAAGCGCCTGACCGACCTTCTTTACGAATCTCGCCGGGAGCGTTCGGTGTAGATGGTCTTCTATCTGGACACGTCCGCGCTTCTCAAGCGCTATCGGACGGAGAAGGGTACCGAAGTCGTCGACAGGCTCTACAGATCGAAAGAGGACCTCCTGACTTCGGAGTACGCCTGCGTTGAAGTCGCATCCGTCGCTGTGCGCGCACTCAGGGGACGGGTGCTCGACGCGGACGCGTACGAGAAGCTGATGGGTGCCTTCACGCATGACCTCGTGAAGCGCTTGCTCCCATGGCCGGTGTCATCCGAACTGGTCTGGGATACCTTCGAAGCAGTCACACGGTACGGGCTGCGAGCGCCCGATGGCCTGCAGATAGCTTCCGCCGAAGCAGTGAAGAAGTACTCCCGTGGCGACGACGAGTTCTTCTTCGTCGCAAGCGATCGCGAGTTGCTGGTGGCGAGCAGGGCCGCTGGAATGAACGCGTTGGACCCGCAAGCTGATGGCGCCGCTGGCATCCTCGAGAAGCTCGGGTTGTAGTCGCCGAGGCGCCCTGATACCTCTTACGAACTCGGCTTCACGATCCTGTCGATGACCGGGCGCGAGCCTTCGAGCGCGGTGCGCTGCATGTAGAAGGAGAGGCCGCGCAGGCCGCCCAGTTCCTCGCCGCCGCCGGCGCGGCCGGGGCCGCCGTGGACCAGCGTCGGCAGCACGGTCCCGGGACCGGGCGACTGCTCGGCGATCTTGGCGCTGCCCAGGAAGACGCGGCCGTGGAAGGGCGCCAGTCCCAGAGCGACCTCGCCGGCGAACACAGCGTCCTCGCTGTAGACGGACGAGACGAGACCGCCCTGACCGCGGCTCGTGATCTCGGCCGCCGCCTCGGAGCTTCCGTCGTAGGGCACGATCGTCGCCACGGGACCGAAGACCTCGCGCGAGTGGACGGTCGGCGCGTCCGCGCCCGGTTCGACCTCGATCAATACCGGGCCGACGAAGAAGCCTTTGCCTGGAGGAGCCCCGACCGCCTCGACCCGCG
>CAZVOI010001269.1:0-2425 GCA_964628275.1 uncultured Acidobacteriota bacterium
CCCTCCATCTGCGGGAACGCCTGGCTCGACGCGAAGAGCAGGCGCCTCTCCGAATCCAGCGCCAGCGCGGTGACGGCGAAGAGCCCGTCCTGGCGCGAAGCGCAGAAGTCCTTCGCGACCCCGTCGCGGCCGACGCGCACGATCTTCCGCTGTCGCACGCTGCTGACGAAGAAAGCCCCGGTCTTGGCGTCGTGCGCGACGCCCTCGGTGATCAGCGTCTTGTCTTCCAGCGTGAACGCGACCGCGCTCGACCCGACGGGCTTCTCGAGCGCCGTCATCTTCTGGATCACGCGCTCGAAACCAGGGTCGCCGCGCAGCGAGACGAGATCGGCGTCCTTGGCCAGATCCAGGATCACGCCCCGATCCGCCAAACGTTCCAGGAGCGCCAACGCTTCGGAGGACTGGCCGTTCAGCGCATACGCTCGCGCCAGCGTGTACGGCCCGCGAACGCTGCGCGGCGCCTTCTCCGCGAGCGTGCGGCTCAACTCGAGGAAGACGGCGAGTTCCTTGCGCTCGCGAGCGGCGGCCGCCTCGCGCACCAGACGGCCCAGCTCTTCTCGGGCAGCCGCCGGCGATGGCTGTTGCACGATCACCGTGCTGGCGAGCAGGCAATGAAAGAGGATGGCGGCGAAACCCAAGCGCATTTGCACGGGCATTGTATTTCGGCGACATCACGCGATTCTTCGCGTTCGTCCAAGATCTTGACCGGCCTCGACGGTAGGATTTCGGTCCATGCCGGCGCTCTTCGATACCCAGACCTTCGTCACCTACTGGCGCGAGCGAGTCACCGGCGCGGTGCTGCTCGGGCTCGGCCTGAAGCTGGCCGTCAGCGAACGCTAGCGTCGATGCCGATACCCGGCGAGCGTCGGAAACAGCTCGACGAGCGGGGCTTCGTGACACTCCCCGGGTTCATCGGCGAGGCGCGGCGCCGCCGCCTGTGCGACCGGATCCAGCAGCTCTTCGAAGCCGAGGGTGATGCGGCCGGGGCCGAGTTCCGGCAGGAGCCGGGCGCGCGGCGTCTCGCCAACCTGGCCGACAAGGGCGACGTGTTCGTCGAGGCGATCCTCGACGCCGAAATGCGGGCCCACGTCGGCCACGTGCTCGGAAAGCGTTTCAAGCTGTCGAGCCTCAACGCGCGCTCGGCCAATCCGCGCAGCGACGACGCGCAGCCGTTGCACGTGGACGCCGGCGCGTTGCCGGACGGGCTCGGCTACTGGGTGTGCAACACGGTCTGGATGCTCGACGACTTCACGACCGACAACGGTGCGCTGCGCGCGGTGCCCGGCTCGCATCGCTTCGGCCGCCGGCCACAGGACGCGCTGGCCGACCCGATGGAGCCGCACCCGGGCGAGGTCCTGGTGACCGGCCGCGCCGGCGACCTGGTGGTGATGAACTCTCACCTGTGGCACGGCGGCACCGCGAACCGCACCGATCGGCCGCGGCTTGCGATGCACGCCTTCTTCTGCCGATCGGACAAGCCGCAGCAGCAGTATCAGAAAGCGTTGCTGCGCGCCGAGACGCAGGCGCGGCTTTCCTCGGCGGCGCGGACGCTGCTCGCGCTCGACGATCCTGAGAATGACGCGATCAGCGCGACCGAATCCGGCCGCAGCGGCTTCATGAAGTAGCGCGCCCTTGCTTGACTTGCCGCTCTCGCGTGACAGGCTTCCCATCCTCGGAGGTCCCATGACCAAGACGAAGCTGTTGCCCGCGCTGTCGCTTGTTGCCATGCTGGGCGCGCCCGCAATCGCGCAAGACCCGATCCTTCACTCGCGCGCGTTCTCCTGGGAGGAAATCCAGGCGACCCCGGCCGGCAGCAGCGGCTTTTCGCGGCCGGTGGTGCGTCAAAAGACCGCCACCCTCGACGAGCTGGAGATGCACGTCACGGCATTGCCACCGGGCAAGACCACCCACCCGCCGCACACGCACCCGAACGAAGAGGTCATCATCATCCGCGAGGGCACCGTCGACGCGTTCCAGAACGGCAAGACGACGCGCGTGGGACCCGGTTCGATCCTGTTCCAGGCCTCCAACGAGTCGCACAACCTGGTCAACGTGGGCGACGTGACGGCCGTGTACCACGTGATCAACTGGATGTCGCCGGGCATGAAGAGCGCGACCGCGACACCAGCGCCGCCCGCGGCGGAAGCGCTGCCCTCGGTCGCCCTGCCGCCCGGCCTCGACCGCGTGCTGCGTGACTACGAGAAGGCCTGGCAGGCGAAGGACGCTGCCGCGCTGGCGGCGCTCTTCTCGGAGGACGGCTTCGTGATGCAGAACGGCCGGCCGCCGGTGCGCGGTCGCGACGCGATCCAGAAGGCCTACGCCGGTGCCGGCGGGCCGCTGGCGCTGCGCGCGCTGGCCTTCAAGACCGAGGCCGCGACCGGCCACATCATCGGCGCGTTCTCTTCACACGCGATCGGTCCCGACA
>CAZVOI010001270.1:0-5933 GCA_964628275.1 uncultured Acidobacteriota bacterium
CCGCCGAGGCCGCCCTCCTTCATCTTGCGCATCTCGGCCTCGATCTGCTCGCGGGTGACCGAGGGACCGAACCACCACCAGCGCATCATCACGCGGCTGTCGGCGGGCGGCTTCTGGAACCGGGCCGCGATGTCGCTCGCGCCGGAAGGCCGGCCGGCGGGCTGCGACTGGACGCTGGACGGAATCGAGACGAGCGCGAGAAGGATGAGGGCGGGCTTCCATGCCGAGCCTCTCCGTGGGGCGGGCCTGTTCAAGGGGTCCTCCTGCTTCGGGAAACGCCCCTAGCTTCGCCCGCGCTCGCCTGTCTGCCAAATCACAACGTCGCGGCCGGAGATGTTTCGCCATGCGGACCTGGGACCGTCGCGAGGCGCGCACCGTTTGATGTAGAGTCGGCCGCCAATCCGCATGCGTCTTGTTTACCGCTCGGTCAGTCGATTCGGTCGCAGGTTGCTGTGCTCGTAAGAGCCGCCGTCTGCCGCAACCGCGACGAACCGCTACGGATCGAGGACGTCGAGCTGGATCCGCCTCGCAACGGCGAAGTCCTGGTACGACTCGCGGCCAGCGGTGTCTGTCACTCCGACTACTCGGTCGTGACCGGCGTGATGCCGATGAAGCTCCCGTGCGTGCTGGGCCACGAAGGCGCGGGAGTCGTCGAGGAAATCGGCCCGGGCGTCGGCCACGTCAGGCCCGGCGACCGCGTGGTCCTATCCTGGGTCACGCCCTGCGGGAGCTGTTACTACTGCCGCGAGGGCCAGCCCAACCTCTGCGACCTCGGGGCCAAGATCAACGTCCAACATCGGATGCCCGACGGCACCAGCCGCCTTCACAAAGATGGCGAGGACCTCCAGTCGTTCTCGGCCCTAGGTGCCATGGCCGAGCGTGCGGTGGTGCCGGCCAGCGCCGCGATCAAGCTGCCCGACGACGCCCCGCTGGTGAAGGCCGCGTTGATCGGTTGCTCGGTGATGACCGGCGTGGGCGCCGTCTGGAACACGGCCCAGGTGAAGGCCGGCGCCAGCGTGGCCGTCTTCGGCGCGGGTGGTGTGGGGCTGAACGCGATCCAGGGCGCCGCGATCGTGGGGGCGGAGCGCATCTTTGCAGTCGACGTCCACGCGCGGAAGCTGGAGTTGTCGCGCCAGTTCGGGGCCACTCACGTCGTCGACGCCTCCCGGGACGACCCGGTGAGGGCGATCCGGGAGCTGACCGACGGCAGGGGAGCCGACTATGCGTTCGAGGCGATCGGCGGGAAGAAGACGATCGAGCAAGCCTACGCCGCCGTGCGCCGGGGCGGCACCTGCGTGGTGATCGGGATCGGGTCGCGGACCGAGTCGGTGGAGCTGAACGTCTTCATGCTGCCGGTGCTCGAGAAACGCTTGCTCGGCTGCTGGTACGGCGGCGCCCGTGTCCACCGCGACCTGCCGCTGCTGCTCTCGCTTCACAAGGCGGGAAAGCTCAAGCTCGACGAGCTGGTAACCCGCACCTACCGCCTGGACGAAGTGAATCAGGCCTTCACGGACATGGGGAGCGGAGTCAACGCCCGCGGGGTGATCCGCTTCCCTGGGGTTGAGGCGTCCTAGCAGGCCACGACCAGCCGGCGTCGACGGCAGGACTGACCGGCGCCAAGGCGCTGAGCAAGCCCGCCCAGCTACTGGGCGCGTCCCCATGGACGCCCAGAGGCGAGTTGTCTTCTCTTCAACGACCTACGAGTCGCTACCTCCCTGGCACGAATGCTGCCGCTGGCAACTCCAAGGAGGCAGTAATGCGAAAAGTCGCTCTGTCGTTGGCTCTTGGATTAGTTCTCGCGCCGTCCCCCGGAATTCACGCCGCCGGCCCTGAGGCGCCGCCGCCGACCGGCCTCGTCAGCGTGAACCTGGACGGCACGGCGATGTCGATCTGGCCTTTCACTGGAGTGGACCTCGCGGGAACCGCGAGCGACCCCGTGAACCTGATCTTCGCCGGCAGTGCCGATCCCCGGGACATCCGTGCCGCGCTGATGTCGCTCTCTGGGAACCGCACCGCTTTCGGGTTCCCAGACGCTTTTCCGTTCAACTGCACCTGGTCCGACGCGATCGGGAGCCACCAGGCCGCTTGGGCGTCGGTCGAAGGCTGGCAGGGGAGCGCGATCCAGCTCCAGTGCGGGGATTACGCCACGCTGCGCGTGCACGTGCGCCTGTTCCGCGAGGGCGAACAGACGCTGGCGAACGCCCACTTCGAGGTCATGGTCCCCGGCACGACTCAGCACGAGGTCTTGTCCTGGGCCTTCGCGGAGACGATCGTGACGGTGGATTTCGCGCGCAGCGGCTTGCTCGCTCAGTCGCCCAGCGCGACCGGCGTCATCAACCCGGCGCCGACCTACCGCGCGATCAACCCCGCGGTGTTCAACGGTTTGCCGGCTGGGCTGCGTGGCGCACTCGGCCTACCCACGACGATCCAGTCCACGCCGGTGCCGATCCCGAACGGCGATGGACGTGCGACGATCCTGAAGCTGCAGGGGAGAGTGACCCGCGGGGCAGAGGAGATCAAGATCGACTTCGTGCACACATTCGGCCAGACGATACCCAAGCCGTTCTGCTCGACCGGGCCGCTCGATTACCTGCGGGTCGATGGGCCGATCGAGATGACCCACAGTGTCGAGGTGGACGACGATGGAGAGTACGCGGCCGCGTTCAAGGCGAAGGGCGTGCTGAGCGTCACGCCAGTCAATCCCCTGACGGGTCTGGCCACCGGCCCGACGATCGACGCGCGAATCCGCGAACGGCATCACTCCTCGGTGACCGACAAGCGGGCGAAGGCGGAGCACGTCGTCGCGCAAGACCTGCTCGGCGACCCCGCTCAATCGCTCTTCTCGGTGTTACGCCTCGGCGCAAAGGACCTGTTCGTGCTCGAGATCGACTGCGGTCGGTAGCGAGAATCGATCGTCGATCGTGGCGAGCCATGTCTCGAGCTGGCTCGCCACTTTCCCACGGCCCGTGCCCCTTCCCTCCGATGTCGTCGTCAATTCTACCCTTGTGACACGACCCTGGTCAGCTCCAGCTTGGCGATCGCTTCGCGGTGCACCTCGTCGGGCCCATCCGCGAGACGGATCGTCCGGGCGTGGGCCCACGCCTTGGCGAGCGGGAAATCGTCCGAGACGCCCGCCCCGCCGTGGGCCTGGATCGCGCGGTCGATCACGCGCAACGCCGCGCGCGGCACCACCACCTTGATCATCGCGATCTCGCCACGCGCGGCCTTGTTGCCCGCGGTGTCCATCAGGTAGGCCGCCTTCAGGGTCAGCAGGCGCGCCTGTTCGATGTCCATCCGCGACTCGGCGATGTCGGCCCGTATCGTGCCTTGCTCGGCCAGCGTCTTGCCGAACGCCGTTCGGGATGCGACGCGCCGGCACATGGCCTGAAGCGCGCGCTCCGCCGTGCCGATCAGCCGCATGCAGTGATGGATGCGACCCGGTCCCAGGCGTCCCTGGGCGATCTCGAAGCCGCGCCCTTCGCCGAGCAGCATGTTCGACGCGGGCACGCGCACGTTCTCGAACATCATCTCCGCATGCCCGTGCGGCGCATCGTCGTAGCCGAAGACGGGCAGCATGCGCCGGATCGTCACGCCCGCGGCGTCCATCGGAACCAGGATCATCGACTGCTGGATGTGGCGCCGGGCGTTCGGATCGGTCTTGCCCATCAAGATCGCGATCTTGCAGCGCGGGTCGCCGGCGCCCGAGATCCACCACTTGTGGCCGTTGATCACGTAGCCGTCGCCGTCCTCGACGATGCTGGACCTGATGTTGGTCGCGTCCGAGGATGCGACGTCGGGCTCGGTCATCGCGAAGCAGGAGCGGATCTCGCCGGTGAGCAGCGGCTCGAGCCAGCGCTTCCGCTGAGCTTCGCTCCCGTAGCGGACCAGCACCTCCATGTTGCCGGTGTCCGGCGCGGAGCAATTGAACACCTCGGGCGCGAACGGCATGGCGCGGCCCATGATCTCGCACAGTGGCGCGTACTCGGTGTTGGTCAGCCCGGCCCCGTATTCGCTGTCGGGCAGGAACAGGTTCCAGAGACCCGCCGCGCGCGCCTTCCGCTTCAGCTCCTCGACGATGGCCGTCGGCTGCCAGCGATCGCCCTCGGCGACCTGGCGCTGGAAGGCGGCTTCGTTGGGGTAGATATGCTCATCCATGAAGCCGGCAAGGCGCCGTGCCAGGTCTTGCACCTTGTCGGAGCGCGCGAAAAGGCTTTCCTGTCCGGTCAAGCGCAATGATGATAGCCTGAGTCGCTTCGAACCATCGTGCCCAAGCCAGCAGCCATGCCCAACCTCGTGCGCTACCAGGTGATCGAGCGTGTCGCCGTGCTCACGATCGACAATCCTCCCGTCAACGCGCTGGGCCCCGGCGTGCTCGAGGCGATCGAGGAGGCGATCGTGCGCGGTCTAGCGGACTCCGAAGCCGACGCGCTGGTGCTGATCGGCGCGGGATCGACGTTCGTGGCGGGCGCCGACATCAACGTCTTCAAGACGATCAAGAGCCGCGAGCAATCCCTGGAACGATCGCAAGGAACCCATGCGCGCCTGAAGCGCTTCGAGGATGCGCGGAAGCCGCTCGTAGCCGCCATCCACGGCAACGCTCTCGGCGGCGGCCTCGAGCTGGCGATGTCCTGCCACTACCGCGTCGCGGTGGCGAGCGCGAAGGTCGGGCAGCCCGAAGTCATGCTCGGAATCATCCCTGGCGCGGGCGGCACCCAGCGGCTGCCGCGGCTCGCCGGCATGGCACTCGCATTGGAGATGTGCACCGACGGCAAGCCGATCTCGGCCACGCGGGCGCACCAGAACGGCATCGTCGACCGCGTCGTGCCGGGAGACCTGCTCGCCGGCGCGATCGAGTTCGCCCGCGAGCGAGCGGGCCAGGTCAAGAAGACTCGAGAGCTCGGCGAGAAGATCCGGGATCGCGGCGCCGGGCTCTCCGCCTGCACGGCCGCTCGGACAGGTCTTCGCAAGACCGCCCGCGGCGCCCGCGCGCCGTTCGCGGCGGTCGACGCGATCGAGGCCGCCTCGAGCCTGGACTTCGATGCCGGTTCGGCGCGTGAGCGGGAGCTGTTCGCCGACTGCGTGGTTTCGACCGAATCGCGCGCGCAGGTGCATCTCTTCTTCGCGGAGCGCGAAGCGGCCAAGCTCCCCGACGTGCCGAAGGAAACCAAGGCTCACGAGATCCAGCGGGCGGCCGTCGTCGGCGCGGGCACCATGGGCGGCGGGATCGCCATGACGTACGCCAACGCCGGCATCCCGGTGCTGCTGAAGGACGTCGACGAAGCGGCCTTGCAACGCGGCCTGGCCACGATCCGGCAGAACTACGAGTCGTCGGTGGCGAAGGGGAAGACGACGGCCGAGCAGCTCCAGCGAACGCTGGCGCTGATCACGCCGACTACCAAGTACGACGGCTTCGACGCCGTGGACATCGTCGTGGAGGCCGTTTTCGAGAACATGGACTTGAAGAAGTCGACCTTCGCCGAGCTCGGCAAGGCGACGCGCGCCGACTGCGTGCTGGCCTCCAACACCTCGACGCTCGACATCGACGAGTTCGCGCTGGCGAGCGGCAGGCCCGGCCAGGTGATCGGCCACCACTTCTTCAGCCCGGCCAACGTGATGAAGCTGCTCGAGATCGTTCGCGGCCGCGAGACCAGCAAGGAGACGATCGCTACCTCGCTGAAGCTCGCCAAGCGCCTGAGCAAGGTCGGCGTCGTGGTCGGCAACTGTTTCGGCTTCGTCGCCAATCGGATCCTGGCCTACTACATGCGCGAGGCGTATCTGCTGCTCGAAGAGGGCGCCACCGTTTCCCAGATCGACGGCGCGCTCACCGACTTCGGCCTGCCTGTGGGACCGTTCGGGATGCAGGACATTGCCGGCATCGATGTCGGGTGGCGCATTCGCCAACACCTGAAGATCACGGGCCAGACACGCGCCGA
>CAZVOI010001271.1:0-3578 GCA_964628275.1 uncultured Acidobacteriota bacterium
AGGCCGAGAGCTCCTCGGGGTAGTCGTCGTAGTCCGTTGAGCGGCCGCCGGGCGGCTTGCGTGGATGGGTCTTGATGAGCGCGCCGTCGCAGTAGACGCGCACGAGCTTGCGATCGGCGCGGACCCAGACGCGCTGGCGGAGGTACGCATTCGGGATCGAGTAGATCGCCTTGTCGAATTGGATGTGGTGGTCGGGGTGGACCTTGCACTGGATCCAGGTGGGCGGATCAAAGCGCGGGCGGTCGAGCGGGTGGAGCGCCGCGCGCTCCGCCTCGAAGCGCACGAGCGGGCGCTCGCGGGTCGTCCCGTGGATCCGCGTGCCCGCCGTCTCCGTGCACCAGCGAATCGCGTCGCGGTGCACGTGGGCCGCGTCGATCCACGTCTCGCCGCGGAAGAAGTTTTCCCGCAGGTACTGGACGTTGCGCTCGACGTGCGGCTTCCCCGTGGGGTGGCGCACGACGGCGGCGTCGATGACGAAGCCGCGGTGGCGCGCGTACTCGTCGAAGGTGCGCGCGAAGACCGGCTCGTACCGATCGGCTTTGGCGATCGCGGCGCGGAGATTATCGAGGACGACGCGGGCCGGGACGCCCCCAAAATACTCCCAGGCGTCCTCGAGCCCCGCGACCAGGGCCGGGATCTGCTGCGACGGCGTCACGTGGACATATTGGTGCCGGCTGTAGACGAGCGTGACGAGCAGCGCGTGGACGACGCGCCGCGTGCCCGCCTTCGCCGGGTCGGGTACGAGGCCGAGACGCCCGAAGTCGACCTCGGCCACCTCGCCGGGCGCCACCTCGGCCACGCGCACCGTCGTCCGCCGCCGCTCCTGGAAGCCCACGTGAGCGACCGCGAAACGGTGCAGCGAGCTGTACGGCACCGCGACGCCCTGGCGGCCGAGCAGGACGTGCACCTTCGACAGCCGGAGCCCACGACCCCCGTCCTCGGGGCTCAGCCACTGGCGGATCTGGTCGCGATGGGGCGCGAGCGCCGCCTCGCTCGTCCCCGCCCGCGGCTCGTCGGCCACGGGCTTGAGCTGCTGGGCGACCGCCACGGCCAGCGCCTCGTCGGGCGCGGTCTCGCCATCCCAGCCCAACGCTCTGGCCTTCTCCACATAGCGCCGGACCGTCTTGCGCGTCCGGCCCGTCGCCCGCTTGATCGCGGCCTTCGACTCCCGCCGATGAAACCGGCGCAACACCTCCAGAATCTCCCACATGTCCACCTCGCGATACGCCATGGCTGTGCCTCCTCGGCACTGACCATGGCTGGAGATGATCTCGGGAGTGGACCGGGGGTCTCACGCGGCCGCCCCAGGGTGGGTCATGCTCGTGAGAAAACCCTCGGCCCCCCTGGGTCATGCTCGTGAGAAAAACGCCCCTCCGGGTGGGTCATCCTCGTGAGAAATGACACCGAGGACTATCGCACAGACCCTTGGACCCAGGTCTGGTTCGACGGCAGCGGCCCTGACCAGCAATTCTCCTGCCGTGGCGCCCTGGGTGGGCTTCACGGATGACGGAGCAGAGGCGATCAAGCTCGCATCTGGATCTCGAGCGGTGACACGATGACACAGCAACGCAAGGTCGGCTACGCGCTGACCCAGGACGGCTACCACATCGCCTACGCCGTTCTCGGCCAGGGCGAGATCTGTCACGTGTTCATGGCACACGGCGTCGCCGTCGTGGACGAAGTGCAGTGGCAGCACCCGGCCCACGTGCGCTTCGAACGCCTCTACGCGTCGCTGAGCCGGCTGGTCCTGGTCGATGCACGTGGGATCGGCGTCTCGGACATCGCTCCGCTGGACAGCTGCTTCGCGCCGGAGGCGTGGGCGACCGACATCCTGGCCGTCCTTGACGCGTTGGGGATCGAGCGCGCGGTGATCAGCGGCGAGGGCTACTCCGGTCACGCAGCGACACAGTTCGCCGTGGCCCACCCCGAACGCACGCTGCGCCTGGTACTGAACAACAGCTACCCGCGACTCGCGCGCGCCGAGGGCTACGAGATCGGTGAGTTTTCGATGGATCAGGTCGCCAAGATCGCCCCCATGATCGAGCGCGAGTGGGGAACCGGCCTGATGACGGCGCAGACTGCTCCCTCGTTGGCGAGTGACCCCTCGTTCCTCGACTACAACGCGGCGCGTGAGCGCCGGACGGCGAGCCCGGGCACAATGGCGGCCTGGGCCCGGGCGATGGTGACGTCGGACATTCGCGAGCTGCTTCCGCGTGTCACGGTGCCGACGCTGGTCTACTACACGGGCGATCTCGCCTCCCAATTCCCGGTCGAGCACAGCCGCTACCTGGCCGACCACATCCCAGGCGCAATCCTGGTCGAGGCTCCCGGGCGCTCCTTTTACCTTCCGGCAGAGACCGAGCGCCTGACCGCGTGGGCCGAATTCATCGTCGGTGGGCGGGCGGCTCTCTCACACGAAAACAAGCTCTTCACGCTGCTATTCACCGACGTTGTGGGCTCGACGAAACAGGCCGCGCAGGTCGGCGATACCCGTTGGGCGCGCATCGTGGGAGATCTCGACGCATTCGTTGCCCAACGTGTCGAGCTTCATGGCGGGCGTGTCGTCAAGCAGACCGGAGACGGCCATTTGGTCGCCTTCGACCTTCCTCGCGACGCACTCGGTGCCGCTTGCGAGATCTCGCTCGGCGTACACGTCCTCGGCGTGGAGGTGCGGTGCGGACTGCATGTGGGTGAGGTGCAGTTGTTGCCCGACGGTGATCTAGGAGGCATCGCAGTGAATGCGGCGGCGCGGGTCTGTGATGCAGCCGGTCCGCGCCAGGTTCTCGTCTCGCGTACCGTTGCGGATCTGGCTGCAGGCTCAGATTTTCGATTCGAGGACCGCGGCCCTCATGAGCTCAGGGGCGTGCCCGGATCGTGGACGCTCTACGAGGTCATGAAGTAACGCTGGCCCTCGCTCGCGGGAGGTGCGCCTGACTTGGCGGCTGTTGCAGTCTTGGGCGCGGATTGCCACTCGGCAGTGGCTCACTCGGGTTCACGACGCGAGCGGTTTTCGCTTTGCTGCCGCCTCTGACCGAACGCATCCAGGATTCGGACACCTTCGCCTGCTCTACGCTCGCGCCATGTGCGTGAAATCAGGTGAGCGAACCAGGGATCGAGACACGGTGACTCGATCCCTGATGAGCTCGGACACGGCTCCGAGTTTTCGGGTGGATTCGGACAGGGCGGAGTGCGAGCCGAAAGACGACAGGGGGCACCGTTGTGCGGCTCGCTCGGGGCTTGTCGCGCTTGCTCGCCTGCTGCACCCCGACGTCGCGCCGAGGTGGCCGTCCACGGAGCCGGCAGAAGTCGCCGCCGGACGGGGTCGATCTTGCCGGGGGCCCGATCCGAAACCCCAGCACCAGCGGCCCGGGGGCGACTGGCACCGGCCGTGCAAGCGAGGGCGCATGCATCCACAGGCTCGTTCACGCTCTCTCCTCCGCGGCGGCCGGCTGCTCGGCGCCGCGACCATCGCCGTCCTCGCGGTCCTCATCGCCGCCGCGCTCGCCGGGCTGCTGCATCCACTCTCGCTCCTGATCACGCTCGGGGGAGCGCTCGCGGTCACCTGGGTCACCTTCTCG
>CAZVOI010001272.1:0-1508 GCA_964628275.1 uncultured Acidobacteriota bacterium
ACGAGGCTCATGCCGAACGCCGAGCCGACCACCCGCTCGGCCACCTCCGGCTGCTCCGCCCCGAGGTAGCGTCCGACGAGCGAGGAGACGGCTACGCCCAGGCCCACCATCGGGAAGAAAACGATCATGTTCAGGTTGAAGGCGATCCCGCTGGCGGCCAGCTCGAGGGTTCCGATGCGGCCGACGATCAGCATGAACACTGCGAACGCGGCGACCTCGAGCGCGTACTGGAGCCCGGTGGGCATGCCGAAGCGAACCAGCCGAAGCACGAGCCAGGGCTGCGGACGCCAGGCGCTGAGCGTCCGGTACGTCACTCGGTGCCGCCGCTGCAGCATCAGCGCCAGGTAGACAGCGGCTCCAGCCACCTGCGACAGCACGGTGCCGAGAGCGGCACCCGTGACGCCCATCTCGGGGAAGCCGGCCTTGCCGAAAATCAGCACGTAGTCGAAGGCCATGTTGACGAGAGTCGCCAGCACGTTCACCCACAGGATCGCGCGCGTCTCTCCGCGCCCCGCGAAGAAGGTCGAGAGCGTCGCCATGAGGATCACAGGGAACGCACCCAGCATCAGCGTGCGGGCGTACTCCACCTCGTAGCGCCGCAGCAGCGGCTCGTGGCCCGCCAGGTCGAAGGTGGGTCCCGCGAGCGGGCTCAGCAGCGCGATGAAAGCTCCCGCCCCCGCCGAGAAGTAGATGCCCTGCCAGATTGCCGCGCCGATCCGCTCGGGTCGGCCCGCCCCGAAGTACTGGGCGACGAAAGTGGTCAGGTACTCGCCGGTGCCCGTGAACAGGGCCACGATCGCCCACACGGCGAAGAGGCCGGTCACGGCTCCCGCCACCGCCTCTACCGAGTACCAAGTGAGGAACAGGCGGTCGACGAAGGTCTGGATCGTGAACGACAGGTGACCCAGGATCAGCGGGTACGCGAGGAGCACCACCTCCCGGCCGCCCCCCGGGCCGCCCCAGAATCGCTTGGCCGATGCCTGCCACGACACGGCCGCGTTCTCCTCCCTCGAAACGGGCAGGCTACCACGCTGGATCGGTGCCTGGCGTCAGCCGGCAACTTCGGAGCGGGAGGGTTCGAACTCGGCGCCGACGACCGGCTCCGGCAACGCCGTGGCCAGCACCCGGCAGCGCTCGAGCGCCTCGTCGCGGGAAGCGGAGGCCAGAAGCTCCTCCGCGAACCGCAGGTGCGTCTCGGGCCGCGCGTCGCCGAGCAGCCGCTCGAGCGGCGAGCTGGGAGCAGGCGCCGAAAGCCGCGACTGCAGCAGCGGATGCTCGCGCGCCTGCTCCCCGTACGCTTCCTCCGGCAGCGGGAGATAGCGGCAGAAGAAGTTGAGGTGCCAGGGCAGGAAGCGCAGCATCCGCTTCTGGCCGCGCTCGTCGGTGCCGAAGTGCTCGCGCAGCAGCTCCACCAGGCGCCACAACATGGCGAAGCGCTCCTCGGGCGTGGCCAAGAGCGTGCGGCCCTCGCGGATCTCGCGGAAGAGCCACGGCTTGATCAGCGCGCC
>CAZVOI010001273.1:0-3170 GCA_964628275.1 uncultured Acidobacteriota bacterium
CTCGTCAGAACACGGTCGTGAGCTTGAGGAACAGGGTGTTGCCCTGTTCCGACCGCTCCCCGAAGGCGGCGGTGCCGCGCTGAAAGGCGACCTGAACGGTCCCGAACGGAGGCTTGTAGCGCCACACGAAGACGGCCTGCAGGTTGTTGCGCTCGATCGCCGAGTTGGTCTGGAAGAAGACGCGCAGAAACAGGTCCTTGGTGAAGGATTGGTTCGCGCGCAGCACATGGATCCAGGTGCTCTCGCCCTCGGGGTCGGGATCGAGCGTCAGCCGCTCCAGCTCGTACTCGACCGAGAACCGGTCGCCCAGCTTGCGGCGCGCCTCGGCGGTGAACAGCACGAAGTCACTGTCGAAGTTCCTGCCGAGCTCGACTCCCAGTTGCAGCGACTGGTACTCACGCGTGTTGTAGCCGAGCTCGAATCCGAGCCGGCGGTTGCGGAACTCCTTCTCGAAGCGCTGCATGTCCTCGACGTAGCTGATCTCCGCGCTCAGCCGGTTGCGAAAGTCGGCCTCGAGCGACTGGCGGACTTCCCAGCTCCGCAACAGGCCGCGTTGGCTCCAGTAAGCGTTGTAGTTCGAGTCGTACTGGAGTTTCTCGAGGACCCCCTTCTTGATCCAGAAGGTCTTGTCGAGCGCGGAGTCGGCCTCGCGCCGGTCGTCGTCGCGGATGAAGCCGATGGCATTCGCGTTGTCCTGGAAGCGCTCGCCGAGATGCGTGTAGCGCAGGTGGAAGTGGCCCGTGGCCGAGTCGTAGGAAGGACGCAGGAAGAAGGCCAGCGAACCGTCGTCGTAGGGGCCGTAGCTCTCGGCGAGCTGCGCCGTGAGGCCGAGCGTCTTGGTGAAGAAGAGGTTGGCATCGAGGCCCGCGGAGCCCTGGCTGCGACCTCCGCGATGACGGTTGGCGACCATGGCGGCGACGTAGGAGCGCCCCAGGGCCCGTTGGGCCCGCGCCACCGTGTAGTGGCCCCTGCCGCCTCCGCTCGCGGGCTCGGCCTCCGCGTCGATCAGGGCCAGCGTCCAGGGCCCGGCGCTCCCCAGCAACTTGCCGCCGGCGGTGATGTCGGCGATGCGGCGTGAGTAGAAGGTCTGGATGCGCTGGCGGAACAGCTCCTGGCCTTCCAGGAAGAACTGGCGCTTCTCGCGCAGCGAGACCTCGAAGCGTGTCAGGTTGACCGTCTCCTGGTCGGCCTCGATCGTGGCGAAGTCCGGGTTGACGGTGGCGTAGAGCGCCAGTCGGGAGTTGAGCGCGTAGCGCACGTCCCCGCCCGCCTCCCAGGAGCTCGCTTCTCCTTGCTGGAGCCGCGAGAGGCCGAACGGCACGAGCTGGAAGCGGTCGAGCGGCGGCTTCACGTTCAGCCCGACCAGTTGGCCCGCCTGCGAGACCCGGTCGCGGTTCTCGAGTGGCCCCGCCCAGAAGCTGACCTCCAGCGAACGGCGCCGGCTGCGGCCGAGGTTCAAGCCCCAGGTCACGTTCTCGCCAGCGGTGTACTTCATGGACGAGAGCGGGATCTTGAGCTCGGCGCTCCAACCGTCGTGATTGCGGCGTGCCGCCGACTCCCAAGGGGCATCCCAGCTCGTGTCGCGGACGCGCCCGTCGTCGCCGATCCGCCCGTCGGCCTGCGTGCCAAGCGCGTTGGTCATGAAGTAGAAGGCGCTCTGGCGGTCGTGGCCGGTGTCGAGCAGCACGACAACCGCATCGTCCCCGAACAGGTTGGCGTCGCGTTGCGTCAACTGGGCGGTGATCGCTTCCGTATCGAAGGCGCGGAACGCGACATAGACGTTGCGCTCGTCGTACAGCACCAGCGCCTCGGTCCGAAACGGGGAGGGCTCGCCGCGACGGGGCTCGTACTGGATGAAGTCCGTGGCCAGCGCGGCGCCGGCCCACTCCGCGTCCTCGACCCGTCCATCGACGACGGGAGGCCGCGCCGCCTTGGCCGCGGCCAACTCGAACGTCCCGGCCGCGGCGGATGCCAGGCACAGCCAGCCTGCGGCGAGGATCGTCATCGAGGGTGGCTCGGCGAGGGCTCCCGGTTACTTCGGCATGACGCCGAGGTGATGGAACAGGAACGAGTACACGTCGGCTGTGCCCTCGAGCTGCTTCCTGGTGTTGCTGGCGCCGTGGCCCGACTGCGTCTCGATCCGGATCAGGACCGGCGCGTCGCCGGCCTGGCGCTCTTGCAGCGTGGCGGCGTACTTGAACGAGTGCGCCGGCACCACGCGGTCGTCGTGGTCGGCCGTGGTGATCAACGTCGCCGGGTACTTGGTCCCCGGCTTGATGTTCTGCAGCGGCGAGTAGGCGTAAAGCGCCTTGAACTCCTCGGGGTTGTCGCTCGAGCCGTAGTCGGCGATCCAGTTCCAGCCGATCGTGAACTTGTGGAAGCGCAGCATGTCCATGACGCCCACCTGTGGGATCGCGGCCTTGAACAGCTCGGGCCGCTGGTTCAGCACGGCGCCCACCAGCAGGCCGCCGTTGGAGCCGCCCTGCATCGCCAGTTTTTGCGCAGACGTGTACTTGTTCGCAATCAGCCATTCGGCGGCGGCTATGAAGTCATCGAAGACGTTCTGCTTGCGCAGCTTCATCCCGGCCTCGTGCCACTTCGCGCCGTACTCACCGCCGCCGCGCAGGTTGGCGACGGCGTAGACGAAGCCCTGCTCCAGGAGGGCGATGCGCAGGGCGCTGAACGAGGGGTTCTGCCTGATGTTGAAGCCGCCGTAGCCGTAGAGCAGCGCGGGCGTCTTGGCGTCGAGCGCGAGTCCCTTCCTGTGCACCAGGAACATCGGCACCCTGGTGCCGTCCTTGCTCGGATAGAAGACCTGCTTGACCTCGTAAGCCGCGGCGTCGAATCCCGGGATCTTCGCCTCGCGGAAGACGCTCGACTTTCTCGTCTTGATGTCGTAGCGAAAGATCGTGGGCGGAGTGTTGAATGACGTGAAGGTGTAGAAGGCCTGTTCGTCGTCGTTCCGCCCCGCGAAGCCGCCGATGCTCCCGAGGCCCGGCAGCACCACCTCGTTCTCGAGCTTCCCGTCGAGGGAGTAGACGTAGGCCCGCGACGTGACGTCCTTCAGATAGGTCGCGAACAGCTTTCCACCCGTCGTGCCGGCTGATCCGAGCGGCTCGGGCTGCTCCGGCAGGATCGTCTTCCAGTGGACCTCGGCCGGGTTCGCGGTG
>CAZVOI010001274.1:0-11721 GCA_964628275.1 uncultured Acidobacteriota bacterium
ACGCCAGCCCCTCGGCCCGCGCCGACCCAGCGGCGCTCCCCAGCAGCAACAGGACAAACAACCGGCGCATGCGGCCTCCTTGACTTTCGAACCGGCTCGGCTGACGCCGTTCGCCGCTCTCGGGCGGCAACCGACACCACAGGACGAATCCTCGGACTGTAGCTCAATCGGGCACCAAGGGCGGTGACCGGACTCACCCGGAAACTTCACGAAACCTTCGCTGCGCCCGCAACGTCTAATCAGGCAAGTCGGAATCCACTGCAGGGGAAGTGCAAGAGACCGAAGGACTCACGGGAGTCGACGCCAAATGTCACTGAGCGCAGAGCCGGGACGGACCTCGACGCGCGGCGCGAGCTTGAAGGCCTTGCTCGACGCGTACGAGAGGCGGCTCATCGAGACCGCGCTGCTGGCGACGTCGGGAAACCAGCGGCGTGCCGCCGCGTCGCTCGGGCTGTTGCCGACGACGTTGCACGAGAAGATGAAGCGGCTAGGCCTGATCCAGCGGCGCGACGCAAACGCGAGTTCGGAGCTACGCGAGGCGTCCTGACCCGGCTGCGCTAGCTGACGGTCGGGAGCTCGTCCGGGTCGTGGCCCCGGCGCTCTTCGTCGAGCCGCCGGCAGCCCTCGAGCAACAACTGGTCGAAGCTCTCGGCGATCGGCGAACCGTCGACCGCTCCCGGCACGAAACGAAACGTGCCGCGGGCCCAACCCAGGAATCCGAACACCGCCTCGGCGCCGGAGCGCTCGCCGAGACCCGCATGCACGATCTCGCCGTCGCGGAAACGCGCCTCGAAAACCTGCGTTCCGGACCTCACGGTGCAAACGCCGGAGAGCCGTCCCTGGTGCCACATTTGCAGCACTCCGGGGGCTCCCGCCACTTCGATGCTGCCCTCCATCGCGGGTTTGCGCGTGCTCAGCAAGCCGACGTCGGAGTAACGCTGCAGCAGGATGTGGATGCGAATCAGCAGCTCGCGCACTGGAGTCTGCTTCGAGAGGAATTCGTCGGCGCCCAGCTGCAGCCCGCGCTGGCGGTCGCGATAGTCGTCCCAGCCGGACAGGAACACGAACGGCGTGTGGCTGATCAGGCTCTGCGCGCGCACCCGACGGCACAGCTCGAAGCCGTCCACGACCGGCATGTTGACGTCGGCCAGGATCAGCCACGGCCGCTTCTCGACCGCGACCCGAAGCGCCTCTTCGCCATCCGCCACCGCGGTCACGCTGAAGCCGTGCTTCGTCAGCACGTCTTCGAGAAAGCTGCGGAAGAACTTGTTGTCGTCGGCGATCAGCACCGAACGAAGAATCTCGGGAAGCGCGCCGAACGGCGGCAGCCCGCCCTGGCCCATCGGCAGCAACGCCGGATCCCGGTCTGCCGCCACCACCAGAGCATCGCCCGAGGGCTTCTCGGCCGCGCGCGGGTCCGGAGCCGGTTCTGGACCCGCCGCGGCGGGCGCGTCCTGCTCCGGTGCGTCCTGCTCCGGCGCGTCCTTCTTCCGATGGAGTCCGCGCAGGATCCGATCCACCTTGCGCAGCAGCGCATCGCGCGTGAACGGCTTGGTGACGTAGTCGACGGCACCCATCTTGAAGGCGCGCACGCGCTCCGTGAACTCGCGATGCGCGGTCAGGAAGACGACCGGATAGCCCGCGGTCTCGGGGCTCGCTTGCAACGCCTTCAGCACGCCGTAACCATCGACGACCGGCATCGCGATGTCGCACAGCACCAGGTCGGGAGCCTCGCGGCGAACCAGCTCGGCCGCCCGTTGCGAGTCGGTGGTGGACACTACCGTGTAACCGGCCGACTGCAGCAGGCTCAGCAGCAGGTCGCGCACGTCCTCGTCGTCTTCGATCACCACGATCTTGCGGACGGCTCTGCCGGCTTCGCGCTGGGTCATCGGGAAGCGGAGATCATAACCGCCCGTCCCAGGCCCGCTCAGCGTCGCTCAGGATCAGCCGGGCGCGCGCGCCGAGTGCCACGCGGTCGCCCGGAAGCCTCAGCTCGACGGCGTCCCCGTGCGACGAGATGCGCGCCGGCTCGCCCGGCTCGTCGCGTTGCCACAACAACCGGCGCCGGCCGTCCTTGGCGATCGCGTACAGCGTCACCGTCACGTCCACCGAGGCCTGGCGCCGCTCGTCGGCGTCCTCCCCGAGATAGCGCGTGCCCAACTCGATGCGGCGTTCCGAGCCGGTACGCAGGTCCATCGATCCGCCGTCGAAGCCGGTCGTGCGATCGTCGTCGGTGTCGATGTCGAGAACGGCGTGAAGCCGCCCCGAGACGGGCGTCCCGTCAGCGAGCCGCAGCGCGTCCTTCACCTCTCGATCGAAGCTGAAGCGCAGCACCAGCTCGCCGGCGTCGAGCGCCGCATGCACCTCGGTGACGCGGGCGTTGGGCGTGTCGGGGGCGGCCGTGCCGGCCTCGATCACGGCGGGCCGGCCGCCCCAATAGAAGAGCGGCCGGCCGGCTCCGGCCGCGAGCGCCAGCAGCAAAAGCGCGGCCCGCATCGCGGAAACGGTATCAGAACGAGACCTGAAAGGCCCTCACCAGCAAGTCGCCCAGCGCCGCCTCACAGGTCGGTTCTGGCTGGACCGGCGCCACGCGCCAGCAGATACAGCGCCGGCATCAGGAACAGGTTCAGCAGCGTCGAGGTGGCGAGGCCTCCGAAGATGACCACCGCCATTGGGTGCTCGATCTCGTGTCCGGCCCTGGCGCCGCCGGCGACGATCGGCAGCAGGGCCAGGGCGGTCGCAAGCGCCGTCATCAGGATCGGCGCGAGACGCTCCTCGGCGCCGCGCATCACCAGCGGCAACCCGAACGGCATGCCCTCCTGGTTCTCCAGATGCTGGTAGTGGCTGACCAGCATGATCCCGTTGCGCGCCGCGATGCCCAGGGCCGTGACGAACCCCACCAGCGAACCGAGCGATAGCACGCCGCCGCCGTCAGGACCAGCGTCGCGCACAGAAAGAACACAGCGGCTTTCGGCCAGGCGATCACCCGCGGCAGGGCGCGCCGGTAGTGCCGCTTCAGAAAGGCGACCAGGGGCGATTCGCGGTCGAGGGCTGCCACGCCCGGCAGCAGCATCAGCGAGAGGGCTGGCCGCCAGACCCACCGATACCGATGCAGATTTCGGCGCAGGTCGATCGAACATTTGAACGTCGCGGCGGAGCAGGTGCAGCGTACCAAAAAAGGTGCATAATCTCGCCGGCATGACGGGTGACAGCGGGGGCCGAGAACGGCGGCGTTGGCCGCGCGCGCCGCTCAAGGGCGAGGTCGTCGGCCACATCTACACGGAGCACGCCGCCCCGATCCTGGACTTGTCCGAGGGCGGCGCGCTGCTCGAGGTGCCGTGCGTGCTGCGGCCGCGCACGGTGTACTCGGTTCGGCTGGTGATCGGCCCCGGCATTGTGCTGATGCTGAAGGCGAGCGTGGTGCGCAGTTACGTCCACCACTTCGAGAGCGCGGGCGAAGGCGAGACCCGGGTTCGCTATCAGGCCGCGCTTCAGTTCATTGACGTGCAGCCGGCGGATCAGGAGTTGCTGCGAAGACGTATAGCTGGCGAGTCGCCGGTCTTCCCGGCGCAGCTGACGGACATCAGTCAGACCGCAGGTAGCGAGCCGTCCGTCGAACGCCGCGACTTCATGCGCGTCGACCTCGAAGGCGCGCTGGCCGGCGAGGTCGGCCTGCACCTCGAGTCGCGCGTGCTGATACTGTCGCCTGGCGGCATGACGGTGCGCATGCCGTTCAGCCCCGAGCTCGGCTCGATCGTGACCTGCACCCTCGACGTCGATGGCGTGCCGACCCAGGTGCGCGGCATCGTACGCGATGCGCACCAGGAGGCCCCCGAGAGCGAGCGCAAGGACTTCGTCGTGAGCCTGGCGTTCATCGACGTGTCGGACGAGACGCGAATCCTGATCGAGGCCTACCTCGAACGGAAGGCCTAGGCCTTCACGCGCAGCGTCGCAAGCGTAGCCGCGAACGCTGCCGGGCGGGCGCGCGCGGGGTAGGATCGCCGTCCATGACCGGCAACGACTACCCCACCATGCCGCTGGCATTCGAGCGGCTGGACGTCGAGGAGAGCCGGCGGCGTGTGCGCGCCTTCCGCGACGCTCTGGCGACGCGCCGCAGCGTCCGGGACTTCGCCACCGACCCGCTGCCCGACGAGATCATCGATACGGCGATCGCCGCCGCGGGCACGGCTCCTTCCGGCGCCAACCGACAGCCCTGGCGCTTCCTGGTGGTGCGCGACGCCGCCCTGAAGCGCCGGATCCGTGCGGCCGCCGAGGCAGAGGAGCGCGACTTCTATGCGAAACGCGCCACGCCCGAGTGGCTCGCCGACCTGGCCCCGCTCGGCACCGACTGGCGAAAGCCCTTCCTGGAGGATGCCCCCTGCCTGATCGCGGTCTTCCGTCTCGACTACGAACCCGAGACCGGCGGCGACGGCGGCGAGCGACACCACAAGAACTACTACGTGCCCGAGTCGGTCGGGATCGCTACCGGCCTGTTGCTGGCGGCCCTGCACATCGCTGGCCTCGCCACTCTCACTCACACCCCGAGCCCGATGGGGTTCCTCGGCAAGCTGCTGGGCCGTCCGAAACACGAACGCGCCTACATCCTGATCGCGGTCGGATACCCAACGCCTGAGGCGCGGGTGCCGGACATCCACCGTAAAGCACTCGATCAGATCCGGGTGGTCGCCGCCCACGACGCTGAGCGCCGGCTGAAGCCCTCTGGCTAGGGGTTCCGGACGCAGTCGAGCGTCAGCGGGATGCGGGCTCCGGCCTCGACCATCTCGAAGTCGCGCGGGCGGATCGACTGCAGGTCACGCGGCTCCAGCAGGCCCGCCCACTTGCTGCGCGTGAAGCGATCGCTGCGCGCGGTCAGCGCCACCTGGCCGCCATCGGCGAGCAGCATGCCGTAGTGCTGCATCGCCCGCGCCACGCTGCGGGCCGCCGGGTTCGGCAACGCGTCCAGCGGGAAGTCGGCCCGCAGCCGGAGCCGGGCGCCGTAGGGCGGCGCGTCCGCCGGACCGCGCGTGGCGGGCGTTCCGTGCGTGGCCGGGTGAACGTACTCGCCGCGCCGAATCCGGTCGTTCGGAAGAATGAACCGAATCGCATGGTCGACGCTGCCAGCCGCGACCTCGTCGGCATCGAACAGCAGCGGCGCCATCGGATATCCCGCGGCGTCGGCGCTGGTGCACTGTTCACCGCGCCCGCTCGGCGGATACACGCGGTCCATGCGCCAGACGGCCAGGCAGCCGCCGCGAAACTGGTCGCCACGCACGTCGGCGCGCCACATCTCGAACAGCAACTGGCGCGGTCGGTCGACGACCAGCAGATGGCAATCGCCGTCGCTTCGGCACGCGTAGCCGTCCTCGCCCTCGAGCGCCCCGCCCGCGGGCAGCGGCACGGGGTCGAGATCGCAATCGGGGCTGTAGTGGTCCTCGGTGGGCGTGAAGCTGCGGCGGGGCGTATCCGCCGTCGCCTCGAGCACCTCGATCGAGAAGTCGATCTGCAACCGGCCCAGTCCGAAACCCTCGCGATCGAGGTAGGCGATGACCCTGGACGACTCGCCGTCGAGCGGCGCGCGCGACACGTCCTGGTACCAGACGGCGTCGGCCGGGAAATGGCGCTCTCCGGTCGCGCTTCGAGACTGGCTCGGCGCCGGCGTGCTCACCGCACCCGGTCCCGAAGCGGCCTCGGAGCCCGCACAGGCGATCGACAACAGCCCGAGGCCGGCGAAGACGACGCGCATGCGGTGTCGTACGTACGGGTCGCCAGCGGTCACTGTGACCTCGGACACAATCGTCATTCTGCGTAGCCCGAGTTCAGGCGGTCCAGCTTTCGCAACAGACCCGGCCAGGCCAGCGCGCCGCCCAGGCCCTTGGTCACGGCCGCCACGTTGGACTTGACCCCGGCCATGATGCGCGGCTCGACCTCGATCAGCCCTGCGCCGGGGACTGGGCAGCGACCTGGATCTCGCAAGCGTGCTGCAAGATTAACATGCTGAGAAACGCGTCGGCGATGGTCGGGCCGACCGTCAGCAGGCCGTGGTTGCGCAGCAGCAAGCGACGTCCGGGCGCGCCTCGTGGACTCGCGCTGTGGATCACGAAACTCGCCGGGTTCACCGGGAAGGGACTTTCCAGCAGCTTGCGGCAAGCGTCTAGTGTGCGTGGGCAGCTTCGCAACGGGTGGTGGCGTGGCGCGGGAGCGGTCATCCGTCCCTCCGCCTGGCAGCCCTGGCCTCTCGACGTCTGCTACCCTGTCGCCGCTTGGACCCAGTGCAGCTAGCGCCGCGGCTCGCGGCGATCGTCGGCGCGACCGGCGTCGTATCGTCGCTCGAAGAGCGGCGCACCTACGAGAGCGACGCCCTCCCGAGCTATCGGACCACGCCGGGGCTCGTGGTCTTGCCCGAGACCGCCGAGCAGGTCCAGGCCGTGGTCGCGCTTTGTCACGGCGCACGCGTTCCCTTCGTTGCCCGTGGCTCGGGAACCGGGCTCTCGGGAGGCGCCCTGCCGCTCGAGAACGGCGTCCTGATCGCGCTCTCGCGAATGCGCCGGATCCTCGAGGTGGATCTGGCCAACCAGCGCGTCGTCGTCGAGCCGGGCGTGACCAACCTCGCGGTGAGCCACGCCGTCGCCGACGCCGGCTTCTACTACGCCCCCGACCCGTCGAGCCAGCAGGTGTGCTCGATCGGCGGCAACGTCGCCGAGAACTCCGGCGGCGCGCATTGCCTGAAGTACGGCTTCACGGTGCATCACGTCGTCGGCCTGGAGGTGGTGTTGCCCGACGGCAGCCTGATCCACCTCGGCGGCAAGGCGCTCGATGCGCCCGGCTACGACCTCCTGGGCTGCTTCGTGGGCTCGGAAGGCACCCTCGGCATCGCCACGAAGATCACCCTCAAGATCCTGCGGCGACCGGAAAGCGTGCGGACGTTGCTCGCGCCGTTCGCCTCGACCGACGCTGCCGGCGAGGCCGTCTCGGGCATTGTCGCCGCGGGAATCGTGCCGGCGGCTGTCGAGATGATGGACGCCCTCGCGATCGAGGCAGCCGAGGCGGCCGTGGCCGCCGGATACCCCAAAGACGCGGGCGCGATCCTGATCGTGGAGCTGGACGGGCCCGCGGTCGAGGTCCAGCACGAGCTTGCCGCCGTGACCGAGATCGCGCTGCGCGCGGGCGCGCGCGAAGTGCGGCTGGCGCGCGACGACGACGAGCGGGCGCTCTTCTGGAAGGGCCGCAAGTCGGCCTTCGCGGCTGTCGGACGGATCAGCCCGGACTACTTCGTCCAGGACGGTGTCATCCCGAGAACGGCGCTGCCCCAGGTGCTGCGCCGGATCACGGCGCTTTCGGCCGAGGCCGGCCTGCGCGTCGCCAACGTGTTCCACGCGGGCGACGGCAACCTGCATCCGCTGGTGCTCTACGACGCGTCGCTGCCCGGGCAGGCGGAGAAGGCCGAGACCTTGGCGACGCGGATTCTCGACATATGCCTCGAGTACGGTGGCTCCATCACCGGCGAGCACGGCGTCGGTGTCGACAAGCGGGCGGCCCTCGGCAAGATGTTCACGGCCGACGATCTCGGCGTGATGCAGCGCCTGCGTTGCGCCTTCGACCCCGATTCGCTGTGCAACCCGGGCAAGGTCTTCCCGACACCGCGCCTGTGCGGCGATCGGCCGGGCCCGCGGCGCGCGCTCGAGGTCGGGGCCCCGGGAGCCGCGACGGTCTTCTGATGCCCGCCGAGGTGATCGATGGCGTGACGGCGCGCGAGCGCGTGTCGCCGAGCTCGGTGGCGGAGGTCGCCGAAGTCTTGCGATCGGCGAATGCCGAATCCCGGGCCGTGCTCCCGCGGGGAGCGGGTACCAAGCTCGGCTGGGGCATGCCGCCCGAGCGCGTCGACGTCGTGCTCGAGACACTGCGGATGGGCCGGGTGATCGAGCATGCGGCCTCTGACCTGGTGGTGATGGCGCAGGCGGGCGTCCGGCTCGCCGACCTCCAGACCCAACTCGCAGGGGCGGGGCAACGTCTCTGCCTCGATCCACCCGAGCCCGGCGCCACGCTCGGCGGCGTCGTCGCGGCTGGCGCCTCCGGCCCGCTGCGACACCGCTTCGGCGCGGCGCGTGATCTGCTGCTCGGGATCACGGTCGTGCTCGCGGACGGAACCGTAGCCAAGGCCGGCGGCAAGGTCGTCAAGAACGTCGCCGGCTACGACCTGGGCAAGCTGTTCGCCGGTTCGCTGGGCACGCTCGGTGTCATCGTCGAGGTCGTGTTCCGGCTGCACCCGCTGCCGGAAGCGCAGTCGCTGGTCGTGGTATCCCTCGAGACGCCCGAAGCCGCGGCGGCGGCGGTTCAGGCGCTGCTGCGCTCGACGCTCGTGCCCAGCGCTGTGGAGCTCGACTGGGAGGCGGGACAGGTCCGATTGGGGATCCTCTTCGAAGGCAGGCCTCCGGGGGTCGGGGCACAGGTGGAGGCGGCGCGCTCGTTGTTCGCCAGTCTCGGCACACTGAGTCTCGTGGAGGATACGCGCCGTGAGACCGAGTGGAGGGCCTTCCTCGCCCAGGGCTCGCAGGGTCTCTCGGTCCAGGTCGCGACGCTGCCCGCCGATCTCGCCGTGATGCTGAGCACGATCGAGGACGTCGCACGCGGGAGCGCGCTGGCTTCGCGCGTCTCCGGCCGCGCGGGGCTGGGCGTTCTGCAGGTCCACTTCACGGGCGGCGACGCCGACTCCCAGGTGGCGACTGTGATGGCGTTGCGCGAGCGGCTGCGGAGTCGCGGCGCGAGCGTCGTGATCCGCGATGCCCCGGCCGAGGTGAGACGGCGCGCCGACGTCTTCGGCGACGTGGGCGACGCGCTGCCGCTGATGCGACGCATCAAAGAGAGATTCGACCCGGACCGGATCCTCTCACCCGGCCGCTTCGTGGCGGGCCTGTGATCGATAAAGAGTTGATCGCCGACTGCGTCCACTGCGGTTTCTGCTTGCCTGCCTGTCCGACGTATGCGCTCTTCGGCGAAGAGATGGACTCGCCGCGCGGGCGGATCCACTTGATGAAGCAGGCGAGCGAGGGCGTTCCGCTCGGCGGGGCATTCGCTCGCCACCTCGACCTGTGCCTCGGCTGCCTGGCCTGCGAGCCCGCCTGCCCCTCGGGCGTGCGCTACGGGCAGCTCCTGGAATCGGCGCGGCCGCTGATCGAGGCGAGCTCCGAGCGGCGCTTGGGCGACCGGCTGTTCCGGTCGTTGCTCTTCGCCTTGCTGCCGCACGCGGGACGGCTGCGCGTCGCGCGGCTGTTGCTGCGCCTTCACCGCGGCCTCGGCATCGAGCGGATATTGCGAGCTGGCGGTCTTCTGAACTCGCTTCCGGGACGCGCCCGCGCGCTCTTGACCCTGGCCCCCGAGCTACGGCCGATCGAGAGCGTGCCGGCCCTCACACCCGCACGGGGTGAGCAGCGACGGCGCGTCGGCCTGCTGACCGGCTGCGTCCAAAGCGTCTTCTTTTCGCACGTGAACGCCGCCACGGTGCGCGTGCTGACAGCCGAAGGCTGCGCCGTGGTCGCGCCGGAAGACCAGGCCTGCTGCGGCGCGCTCAGCCTGCATGCGGGGCGCGAGGCCGAGGCGCAGGCCTTCGCGCGCCGCAGCATCGACGCGTTCGAAGCAGCGGACGTGGAGGTCGTGGTGGTGAACGCCGCGGGCTGCGGCTCCGCCACGAAGGACTTTGCTCACTTACTACGCGACGACCCTGCCTACGCCGAGCGCGCGCGGCTCTTCGCCTCGAAGGTTCGCGACGTTTCGGAGTTCTTGGCCGCACTCGAACCGCGCGCCGAGCGGCATCCGATCAGGCTCGCGGTCGCCTACCAGGACGCCTGTCACCTCGCGCACGCGCAGCGGATTCGCAGGCAGCCGCGAGACCTGCTGCGCGCGATCCCGGGCCTCGAGCTAAGGGACGTCGCCGATGCCGAAAGCTGCTGCGGCTCTGCGGGCATCTACAACCTCGTCGAACCCGAGCCCGCTCAGGCGTTGGGCGACCGCAAGGCAGCGCACCTGATCGCGAGCGGCGCGCAGGCGGTCGTTTCCGCTAATCCGGGTTGTCTGCTCCAGGTGCGAGCCGCCCTCGAGAGAGCGGGTCGGCCGCTGTTGCAGCTGCACCTCGTCGAGGTCCTCGACGCCTCGATCCGCGGCGTCCCGATCGACTCCACCCGATAGCTGGGAGCTACCGGGCGGGCACCATCCACGGGAAGACGTCTTCTCGAGCTGCCTCCGGCCGACGACTGGGACGGCATCTCGGACCTGTAGACAAGAAGCGAGCCGGTGAACCGCGGCCTTCTTCTACTCGACGCCGGAGATCGTGCCGTCGGGGGAGAGGTCGATGTCCCGGGCGTGGGGCTGCTTGGGCAGCCCAGGCATGGTCAGGATCTCGCCAGTCAAGGGCACCAGGAAGCCGGCCCCGGCGGCGACGCGAACCTCGCGCACGGTCATCTCGAAGTCGCGTGGACGTCCCAGTCGCTTCTCGTCGTCGGACAACGAGAGGTGCGTCTTGGCCATGCAGATCGGCACCTCGCCAAAGCCCAGGCGAACCGCTCGATCGAGCTGTGACTTGGCCGTGACCGTGAAGTCCACGTCGGCCGCGCCGTAGATGGCGCGGGCGATCTTGCGGATCTTCTCGACCGGTGGATCGCTGAGCTCGTACATGAAGCGCGGCGTCGGGGTCGCGGCTCTGGCCCGCGCCACGATCTTCTCGGCCAGCTCCGTCGCCCCGGCGCCGCCCTGGCCGTAGACGTCGGCGAGGCCTGCCTCGACGGCGGCCTGCTTGAGGCGATCGAGCACGTACTGGAGCTCCGCCTGCGTGTCTTCGGCGCGCACGTTGATCGCCACCACCGGCTCCAGGCCGAACCGCGTCACGCTCTCGAGGTGCTTCTCGAGGTTCTCCATGCCGCGCGCCAGCGCCTTGGCGTTCTCCTTGGCAGCCTCGGCGGCGGGCACGCCACCGTGGAACTTGAGCGCGCGCAGCGTCGCGACCAGCACCACCGCGTGGGGCCAGATCCCGGCCGCCCGGCACTTGATGTCGAGGAACTTCTCGGCGCCCAGGTCGAAACCGAAACCCGCCTCCGTGAACACGACCTCGGCCCGCCGCAGCGCCAGCCGCGTCGCGATCAGGCTGTTGCAGCCGTGGGCGATGTTGCCGAAGGGCCCGCCGTGGACGAGCGCCGGAGCGCCTTCGCCTGTCTGCACCAGGTTCGGCAGCAGCGCGTCGCGCAGCAGCGCGGCCATCGCACCTTCGGCGCCGAGGTCACGGGCGTACAGCGGCTCCCCCTCGCGCGAGAAGCCGAGCAGGATGCTGCCGAGGCGCTGCTTGAGATCGGCGTAGTCCTTGGACAGGCACAGGATCGCCATCACCTCGCTGGCCGCCGTGATGTCGAAGCCATCCTCGCGCGGCACGCCCATCGCTTTGCCGCCCAGGCCGATCACGGTGCGCCGCAAGAAGCGGTCGTTCATGTCGAGGACTCGGCGGAACGTCATCTGGCGCGGGTCCAGCTCGCGGCCATTGGCGCCGGCCGGCGTGCGGAAGTAGACGTGGTTGTCGGCGAGCGCCGCGAGCAGGTTGTGGGCGGAGGTCACGGCGTGGAGATCGCCGGTGAAGTGGAGGTTGATGCGGGCGGAGGGCTCGAGCTTGGACTTGCCGCCGCCGGTTCCGCCGCCCTTCTGGCCGAAGACCGGACCGAGCGAGGGCTCGCGCAGCGCACAGGC
>CAZVOI010001275.1:0-11786 GCA_964628275.1 uncultured Acidobacteriota bacterium
CTCTGCGCGACGCCATCCGCAAGAAGCTCCAGGCGGTTCAGGAGCGCAAGATCGACCGGGAGCTGAAGCAGGCCCTGGTCGACGCGCTGGTGGCCAAGAGCTCGATCGAGGTGCCCGAGGCGCTGGTCGAGCAGCACATGAACGCCCGCGCCGAGAACGCCGCCCGCGGCCTGGCTATGCAGGGCATCGACCCGCGCACGATCGGCGTCGACTGGAAGCAGTACCGCGACGGCCAACGGGAGGAGTCTGTGAAGGCCGCCAAGGCCGACATCCTGCTCGACGAGCTGGCGCGCCGCGAGGGCATCGACGCTCTCGACCACGAGGTGGACGCCGAGGTCGCGGGCCTCGCCGAGCGCCTCAAGAAGTCGAAGGATGCGATGCGGGCGCAGATGGAGAAGGAGGGCGACCTGTCTTCCCTGCGCGCCCGGCTCCGGGAAGAGAAGACGCTTGACCTGATTAAATCCAATGCGAAAATGGAGTTACAGGGATGAGAGACTCCTGGGCGGGCACACTGGTGCCGATGGTGGTCGAGCAGACGGCCCGCGGCGAACGTGCCTACGACATCTATTCCCGCCTCCTCAAGGACAACATCGTGTTCCTGGGGACCGCCATCGACGACAACGTGGCGAACCTGATCATCGCGCAACTGCTGTTCCTGGAAGCCGAAGATCCCGAGAAGGACATCCACGTCTACATCAACAGCCCCGGCGGCGTAACCACGGCCGGGATGGCGATCTACGACACGATGCAGTTGACCCGCCCCGACGTGCAGACGATCTGCGTCGGCCAGGCGGCTTCGTTCGGGGCGGTGTTGCTCGCGGCGGGCACCCACGGCAAACGCTACGCCCTGCCCAACTCTCGCATTCTGGTCCACCAGCCGTGGGGCGGGGCCCAGGGCCAAGCCTCGGACATCGCGATCCAGGCCAAGGAGATCCTGCGCATCAAGGACCGCATCAACGAGATCCTGGCGCACCACACCAAGCAGCCAGTCGAGAAGCTCGCGGCCGACGCCGACCGCGACTTCATCATGGATGCCGAGCAGGCGAAAGCCTATGGTATCGTCGATCACGTGATCGCCAAGCGGGAGCGATGAGGAACCCCAGCCACCGCCACGGACTGCGAGCGAAGCGCGATTCACTCGCGCGCAGCGAGCGGGGGGCCTGGGGGGTGCGGCGCAGCACCCCCCAGACTCAATGCCTGTGAAAAAAGGCAACGAAGCCGAGATTCTGCGTTGCTCTTTCTGTAACAAAGACCAGAACGACGTCCGCAAGCTGATCGCCGGTCCGACGGTGTTCATCTGCGACGAATGCGTGGACGTCTGCAACGACATCATCGCGGACGATCGCCGCGTCGAGGGCAAGGGCTACAAGTCGAGCCTGCCGGTGCCCCAGGAGATCAAGAAGTTCCTGGACGAGTACGTGATCGGCCAGGAGCAGGCCAAGAAGAAGCTGGCGGTGGCCGTCTACAACCACTACAAGCGGATCGAGATCGCCAAGCAGCGCGGCAAGAACGAAGTCGAGCTGACCAAGTCGAACATCCTGCTGATCGGACCGACCGGCACCGGCAAGACGCTGCTGGCCCAGACGCTGGCGAGAATGCTCTCGGTGCCCTTCACGATCGTCGACGCCACGACGCTGACCGAAGCCGGCTACGTCGGCGAGGACGTCGAGAACATCATCCTGAAGCTGCTGCAAGCCGCAGGCGGCGACATCGAGAAGTGCCAGGAAGGCATCATCTACATCGACGAGATCGACAAGATCTCGCGCAAAGACGAGAACCCGTCGATTACGCGCGACGTTTCGGGCGAGGGCGTCCAGCAGGCGCTCTTGAAGATCCTGGAGGGCACGGTCGCAAACGTGCCGCCGCAGGGCGGTCGCAAGCACCCGCACCAGGAGTTCTACCAGATCGACACCACCAACATCCTGTTCCTGTGCGGCGGCGCCTTCGTGGGGCTCGACAAGATCATCGAGCGGCGCGTCGGCAAGAAGACGCTCGGCTTCCGCACCGAAGGCAAGACCTCCGAGCCGACCCCGAAGCGCAACGCCTCGCTCTCGATGATCGAGCCGCAGGACCTGATCAAGTACGGCCTGATCCCGGAGTTCGTCGGGCGGTTGCCCGTGATCGGCATGCTCCACGACCTGGATCGCCCGGCGCTGGTCGAGATCCTGACCCAGCCGAAGAACGCGATCACCCGGCAGTACCAGAAGATGTTCGACTACGAGGGCGTCAAGCTGCGTTTCACCGACGACGCCCTGGAGGCGATCTCGGAGCTGGCGATCACGCGCAAGATCGGGGCACGCGGCCTGCGAATGATCATCGAGGACCTGATGCTCGACCTGATGTACAACCTGCCCTCGATGAAGAAGATCAAGGAATGCGTGGTCACTCGCGAGGTGGTGCTGGATCGCGAGAAGCCCATCACGCTGATCGAGAAGGCTGGCTAGGGCGCCTCCAAAGGGGCTCCCAGGAGCCTCGATCAGACCCGTTTCGTAGTGGGCGTGCTATCGTCGAAAGTGAGCAAATGTTCGGCCGCGACAAGGAACGAGTCGACGTGATCGAGACGCTGCCGATGGTGCCGCTGCGGGATCTGGTGGTGTTTCCGCACATGATGATCCCGTTCGTGATCGGCCGCCAGAGCTCGATCAAGGCGCTCGAGTTCGCGCTCGTGAAGGGCAAGCGCGTCTTTCTGTCCGCCCAGCACGACGCCACCCACGACAACCCGATCCCCGAGGAGATTCACACCCTCGGCACGATCTGCAACATCGTACAGAGCCTGCGCCTGCCCGACGGCAACGTGAAGGTGCTGGTCGAGGGCCTCGACCGCGGCCGCGCCCTCGAGTTCAAGGAGGAGCACGGCTTCCTGAAGGTGGTGGTGAAGCTGATCCCGCGCCAGACCGACTCCGGCAGCGGGATCGAGGCGGTGACCTCCAAGGCGATCGCGCTGTTCGAGCAGTACGTGAAGCTCTCCAACAACCTGCACTACGACGCGATGCTGGCGGCGGTGCGCGTCGAGGATCCCAGCAAGCTCGGCGACACGATCGCCTCGCACCTGGTGGTGTCGCTCGAGGAGAAACAGGCGCTGCTCGAGATCTTCGCGCCCCAGGATCGGCTGCTGCGCATCATCACGATCCTGGAAGCCGAGATCGAGAAGCTGACCGTCGACAAACGGATCCAGGGCCGGGTCAAGAAGCAGATGGAGCGCGCCCAGAAAGAGTACTACCTCAACGAGAAGATGAAGGCGATCCAGAAAGAGCTGGGTCGCAAGGACGAACGGGTCAACGAGTCCGAGGAGTTGCGCCGCCGCGTGGAGCAGGCGCGGATGAGCAAAGAAGCCGAGGAGAAGGCGCTCCAGGAGCTGAAGCGGCTCGAATCGATGCCGCCAATGTCGGCGGAAGCCACCGTCTCCCGGAACTATCTCGACTGGCTGGTCGCGGTGCCGTGGCACAAGAAGACACGCGAGCGTAAAGACCTGCCGGATGCCGAGCGGATCCTCCACGAAGACCATTACGGTCTCGACAAGGTGAAGGAGCGCATCGTCGAATTCCTGGCGGTGCGCCAGTTGGTCAAGGACCCGAAAGGGCCGATCCTGTGCTTCGTCGGCCCGCCGGGGGTCGGCAAGACCTCGCTGGCCAAGTCGATCGCGCGCTGTACCAATCGCAAGTTCGTGCGGCTGAGCCTCGGTGGCGTTCGCGACGAGGCGGAGATCCGCGGCCACCGCCGCACCTACATCGGCGCCTTCCCTGGCCAGATCATCCAGATGATGAAGAAGGCCGGGACTCGCAACCCGGTCTTCCTGCTGGACGAAGTCGACAAGATGTCCATGGACTTCCGCGGCGATCCGAGCTCGGCGCTTCTGGAGGTTCTCGACCCGGAGCAGAACCACACCTTCAACGACCACTACCTCGACGTCGAGTACGACCTGTCGAGCGTCTTCTTCATCGCCACCGCCAACGTGTTGCACACCATCCCGCAGGCGCTCCAGGATCGCCTCGAGGTGATCCGGTTGCCCGGCTACACCGAGCGCGAGAAAGTCGAGATCGGCCAGCGACATCTGATCGGGAAGCAGCTCACCTCGCACGGCCTCAAGGACCGCAACGTCAGCTTCACCGAGGCGGCGCTCGAGGAGACGATCCGGCGCTATACCCGCGAGGCCGGCGTGCGCAGCTTCGAGCGCGAGCTATCCTCGATCTGTCGCAAGATCGCGCGCAAGGTGGTGCAGGAGGGCAAGAGCTACTCGACCGAGGTCACGCCCGACAGCCTGACGGAGCTGCTCGGCGTGGCGCGCTTCCGCTCCTCGCGCCAGGAAGAGAAGAACGAGATCGGCACCGCCACCGGCCTCGCCTGGACCGAGGTCGGCGGCGAGATCTTGCCGATCGAGGTCACGCTGATGCCGGGCAAGGGGTCGCTGACGCTGACCGGCAAGCTGGGCGACGTGATGCAGGAGTCGGCACGAGCGGCGCTCTCGTACGTGCGGTCCCGCTCGAATCTTTTCGACCTTCCCAGCGACTGGAACCGGAAGCACGACATCCACATCCACGTGCCGGAGGGCGCGATCCCCAAGGACGGACCTTCCGCCGGGATCACGATCGCCACGGCGCTGGTCTCAGCCCTCTCGAAGCGCGCGGTGCGGCGCGACGTCGCGATGACCGGCGAGATCACGCTGCGCGGCAAGGTGCTGCCGATCGGCGGCGTCAAGGAGAAGCTCCTGGCCGCGCACCGCATCGGGGTGAGCACGGTGATCCTGCCGCGCGAGAACGAGAAGGACCTTTCGGAGATCCCCAAGGCGGTGCTCGACTCGCTGTCGGTCTCGCTAGTCGAGCACATCGACGAAGTCCTGAAGATCGCGCTGGTGCCCCCCGCTGCAGCGCCGGATGCGCCGTCCTCCGAGCCGGCAACGCCCGAGGAGTCGCTCCTCGAGGGCGGGATGACGCACTGAGCGCATGACCGAACAATCCACCGAGCCGGCGGAGATCGCTCTACCCGAGCGCGCCGCCGTCGATCTCTCGGCGCTCAAGGAGATGAGTGCGCAAGCGCTGACCGCGTTGGCGAGAGAGATGGGAGTCGAGGGCGCCGCCAGCCTCAAGAAACACGACCTCGTGTTCCGGATCTTGCAGAGTCGCGCCGAAAAGAGCGGCCTGCTGTTCGCGGAAGGCGTGATCGAGATCCTGCCCGACGGCTACGGCTTCCTGCGCGCGCCGGAGTCGAACTATCTGCCAGGGGCCGACGACATCTACGTGTCGCCGTCACAGATCCGCAAGTTCGGCCTGCGCACCGGTGACACGCTCTCCGGCCAGGTCCGCCCACCGAAGGGCGGCGAGCGCTACTTCGCGATGATCAAGGTGGACGCGATCAACTTCGAGCCGCCCGAGATCGGCAAGGAGAAGCCGCTCTTCGACAACCTGACGCCGCTCTACCCGAGCCAGCGGATCCGGCTCGAGACCACGGCCGACAACCCGACCGCGCGCGTGCTCGACCTGATGGCGCCGGTCGGCAAGGGCCAGCGCGGCCTGATCGTAGCCGCGCCGCGCACCGGCAAGACGATGATCCTCTAGAACATCGCCAACTCGCTCGCCGTCAACCACCCCGAGATCACGCTGATCGTGCTGCTGATCGACGAGCGGCCCGAGGAAGTGACCGACATGCAGCGCTCGGTTCGCGGCGAGGTGATCTCGTCGACTTTCGACGAGCCCGCCGCGCGCCATGTCCAGGTCGCCGAGATGGTGATCGAAAAGGCCAAACGGCTGGTCGAGCACCACCGCGACGTCGTGATCCTGCTCGACTCGATATCACGCTTGGCACGCGCTTACAACTCGGTCGTGCCGCCTTCGGGCAAGGTGCTGTCGGGCGGCGTCGACTCGAACGCGCTGCAACGGCCGAAGCGCTTCTTCGGCGCGGCGCGCCACGTCGAGGAGGGCGGATCGCTGACGATCCTCGCGACCGCGCTCGTCGAGACCGGCTCGCGGATGGACGACGTGATCTTCGAGGAATTCAAAGGCACCGGCAACATGGAGATCGTGCTCGATCGCAAGATGGTCGACCGGCGCGTCTTCCCCGCCGTCGACATGAACAAGAGCGGCACCCGCAAGGAAGAGCTGCTGCTGCCCAAGGACGAGCTGAACCGGATCTGGGTGCTGCGAAAAGTGCTGAACTCGCTGAGCGCGGTCGAGGCGATGGAGCTGATGCTGGAGCGGATGTCCAAGACCAAGTCCAACCGCGAGTTCCTCGAGTCGATGAGCGCGGGTACTACAGCCTAGAAACGATACGCGAAACCCGCGGCCAAGCGCGGGTTGCCCTCGCTGCCGCTGTCCAGGCTCACTTGAAGATAGTCGCCCTGGACGCGCACGTCCCAATGACCGGTGATCCTGAAAGACACGCCCGCTCCCGCCGCCCAGGCGAAGTTGGTGGCGCTCTCCGAGATCGTGACGTTCAGCACCTTGATGCCTTCCTTCAGGCGAACGCCGCCGGCGAGCGCCTGGACGAAGGGGGTGACCTTGGCGCCGTGGATCGCGTAGCGAGGGCCTGCCATGAAGCTGAGATCGTCGCTGCCGCTCACGTAGTGGCCGGAGAGGTCGATCACCGCGCCGAGCCTGCGGCTCCCGCCGAAGTTGCGCGCGAGCGACGCCTGCCAGCCGTTCCGGCTCTCCTCGGCGATCTTCCAGTAGGAATAGCCCGCGAAGAAGTCTCCCTTGGGGGCCTCGGCGGCGGCCCCAGAGGACGTCGCGAGAGCGCAAACAAAGGCGATCGCCAGCGGCTTCTTCATGAACCGAAACACTCCTTGTTGGTCGTGGTCCGTCTAGACGACGACGCCGGGCCCGGCTCCCGGAGTGAAGCCCGGGAATAGAGCGCCCATGTCGGTGAGACCGAGGTGGCGCCGGGCGATCTCCGCCAGCACGTCACGGTAGTCGACCGTGAAGGCGAGGTCGCGCTGCTGGTAGAGCTGGCTATTCGCCAGGCCCGGCCAGGTTCCGGCGATCCGGCCGCCGCGGACCGCGCCCATCAACAGCTCGCAGTGGGCCGAGCCGTGGTCGGTGCCTTGCGACCCGTTGACGAAGGAGGCGCGCCCGAACTCGGTGCTCATCAGCAGCACGACGTCGTCCATCAGCGGGCCCAGGTCGCGGTAGAAAGCGTAGAGCGCGTCTCCGATCCGGGTGTATTCCGTCTGGTGGGCGGCCATCTGGCCCTGGTGCGTGTCGAAGGCGCCGCCGACGCTGACGAAGATCGTTCGCGTGCCGATACCCGCCTTGATGATCTGGGCGGCCTGGCGCAGCGAGTTGCCGATCGAGCTGTTGCCGTAGTTGGCCCCATTCGCCACCGGGAACGCCGGCATCCGGAGCAGTATGCTGATGGCGTCGAACGTCTCGCGCGTCACCCGGGCCACGTCGCCCACTCGGCCCTCGTACATGGCACGCAGCAGGCTCTCCGCTTCGGCGCGCCAGCCTGCCGCACGCAGGTCGAAGGCGCTGAGGTTCGACGCGACCAGCACCGGTTCGGGGCCCATGAAGGCGCGCGGCAGCTGGGCCTGGAACGCGACGGCCTCGGTGACGGAACTGCCGGGAAGCATCTTCAGGACGCGGTCGAGCCAGCCAGTGGTGGTCGTCCGGTCGTTCGGGGTGCCCGTCTCGGAGAAGTCCTGGGCGTCGAAGTGAGAGCGAGACAGCCCGTAGTTTCCAACCGCGGGGAGGATCGCCAGCCGGCCCGCGTCGTAGATCTCCTTGAGCGGAGCCAGGCCCGGGTGGAAGCCGAAATAGCCGTCGATGTTGGTGACGCCGCCCGCCTGGCCGGGACGCGGCAAGGCGATCCCGCCACGCAACTCGTAGTAGCGCGGGTCGCCGTACGGCGCGACCATGTTCAGGCCATCGGCGCCGCCACGCAAGAAGACGTGGACGAAGACCTTGGTCGCGCCTTCGGAGGCCTCGGCCATGCGTACCATGAGCGGCGAGGCCTGGCCGGCCACGCCGACAGCGGCGAGGCCTGCGCTGCGAATGAAGACGCGCCGGGAAATGTCCCAGGCCATGATCTCACCTCACCTGGAATTCAGGGCTTGCCAGCAGCAAGCCGACCGTCCGAGCGGCGACGCTCGGGTTGCTCACGCGGGCGTCCACTCGAGCCACCGTGTCCAGCGTCTGCTGGGACAGCGTCGGACCGATAACGGCCGCGCCGAAAGCGCTCGCGATCGCCCGTGCGTCGCTGAGCGCGGCGCCGCGCGCCAGCGTCCGGGCGTCGACCGTGACGCCGCCCAGGCGCCCGGCCGCAAGGTCGAGCGCGAAGTTCATGCGGTAGAGCTGGGTCGAGGGGTTCACCCACTCGTCGCCGCGGAAGCTGTAGCCCGTCGGCGGGATGCACTGGTAGAGCGGCATTCCCATGTTGGCCAGATAACCGGTGGTCCCGGCGTTGGCATTCGTGAGCTGTCCGTCCACGGCGCGGATCGCCGAGACCACATACTCGAGCGGCGTCTTGGGCTTGCCCGGGCTCTCGCCGAACTCTTCGGCCCAGAACTCGGTGCTGCCGAACATACGCAGCAGCACCTCGGCGATGTCGCCGCCGGTGGCGAGCCAGGTTTCGGCCATCTTGCTGACCACGCTCTGGGGCGGATTGTCGGCCACGAAGCGCTGGGCCAGCTTGCGCGAGACGAAATGCGCCGTCGCCGGGTGCATCGCGAGGTAATCGATCAGCTTGTCGCCGTCGTCCTTCTGGCCGTTAGCCGCGACACTCAACCCGAAGACGCTCTTCGCGGTGCGGTCGTGGTTGGCGAGACGAAACACCATCTGGCCAGTGGTGCCGAGGTTGTCGATGCCCCAGCCGGTGAAGCACAGGGCGGCGTCGAAGACGTGCTCTTGTGTGTAGCCTGCGTCGACGCCGACCGTGTGCAACTCCAGGAGCTCGCGGCCGTAGTTCTCGTTCAGCCCCTGGACGACCCGCCCGTTCACGACTCGCGACGCCGTGCTCAAGTAGTTGTCCAGATAGAAGAGCATCGCCGGATGCTCGGCGACGGCCTTCAACAGGTCGCGGAATTTTCCGAGGACGTGCGGCCGGAGCGCGTCGCGCTCGTAGGACATGATGCTGTAGCGAACGAAGCCGTCGTTGATGTTGACGTTGAAGTGATTGAACCAGAAGTCCAGCATCGCTTCCTGGAGCTGGTTTTGCGAGTGGACGGAGCGGATCAGCTTGGCGTTGTAGAAGTCGTTGACGATCGGTCCGATGTTGCGGTTGTCCGCGTTGTAGAGGGCCAGGATCTGGGGCGTCGAGTAGCCGAGCGACGCGATCCCGCTCAAGCGCGAGCTGGTCTCTGGATCTGTTGCGGGTGGCCGCAACTGCCCCATGATCCAGGCGTCGAGGCCCTGGGCGAGGACCTTCTCGACGTCGCCCGGCCGCGGGCCGTACGCGATGCGATTCAGCGCGTGAACCGCCGCTCGCCGTCCAATTTCACCGGATACGTTCAGAGGCATCGCAATCACATTCACCCCTCAGCCTCAGGGAAACCACTGACTTCAGGGTCTTGGACCGCTCGACCCGCCATGGAGTTGAACGCACGCCTTCAACAATGTCAAGGATATTGCGAATGTAAGTTGATGTTGGTCACCCCGAACGCGGGACCGAACCGCTTCTTGAGCGCGAACGGAAGCCCTGTTATCCTTGCGCTTTGCGGCGTTTGCGCTGCCGTTTGGGAGCCCTGATGAAACCCGAGATCCACCCCGATTACAAGGTCGTCAACGTGCACTGCGCGTGCGGCGCCACCTGGACCACTCGCTCGACGAAGGGAACGGAGCTGCGGCTCGAGATCTGCTCGAGCTGCCACCCGTTCTTCACCGGCAAGCAGAAGCTGATCGACTCCGCGGGGCGCGTCGAGCGCTTCACCCGCAAGTACGGCAAGCGCAAGGAAGCCACCGCCGCCCAGGGCTAGCCGGCTCTCGTTCGCGCGCTCGGTCACCACCATTCACCCGCTGAGCTTCGAAGAGCGAGACCATGGACGCCATAACCTTTCAAAAACTGAAGGACATCGAGAGTCGCTTCGGCGACGTCGAGTCGCAGATGTCCGACCCACAAATCGCGCAGGATCCGCCCGCCTACCAGAAGCTGGCGCGCGAGGCCAAGGACATCGCTCCGATCGTCGACCGGTATCGCGCCTACAAGGGCGCTCTCGGCGAGATCAGCAAGATCCAGGAGATGATCCGTGCCGAGGCCGACGCCGAGCTGCGCGAGATGGCCCACGAAGAGCTGCGCACGCTCGAGAAGAAGCGGGATTCGCTCGACTCGGAGATCCCCCAGCTCCTGATTCCCAAAGACCCGAACGACGACAAGAACGTGCTGCTCGAGATCCGCGCCGGCACTGGCGGCGACGAAGCCGGGCTGTTCGCGGCCGACATGTTCCGAATGTACTCACGCTACGCCGAAAGGCAAGGCTGGAAGGTCGACGTGGTCTCGATCAACCGCAGCGGCCACGGCGCGATCAAGGAAGTGATCGCGATGGTGGAGGGCGACCGCGTGTACTCGAAGCTGCGTTACGAGAGCGGCGTTCATCGCGTGCAACGCGTGCCGGCCACCGAGGCCTCCGGCCGCATCCACACCTCGGCGGTGACGGTCGCCGTGTTGCCGGAGGCCGAGGAGGTCGACGTCAAGATCGAAGCCAAGGACATCCGGATCGACACGTTTTGCTCCTCGGGCCCGGGCGGCCAGAGCGTGAACACGACTTATTCCGCCGTCCGCATCACCCACCTCCCCAGCAACACCGTGGTCTCGTGCCAGGACGAGAAGAGCCAGATCAAGAACCGCGAGAAGGCGATGAAGGTGCTGCGCGCGCGGCTCTACGAGGTGGCGGTCGAGGAGCAGCAACGCGAGATCGCCAGCGAGCGCAAGAGCCAGGTGAAGAGCGGCGACCGCAGTGAGAAGATCCGCACCTACAATTTCCAGCAGGCGCGCGTGACCGATCATCGCATCGGACTCACGATCCATCGGCTGCAGCAGGCCCTGGACGGCGACCTGGACGAGATCGTGGGAGCGCTGATCGCGAACGACCAGGCGGAGAAGCTCAAGAACTAAGGCGGTGTGAGCGGGTGAGCGTGACCGCCAGAGCGGCGTTGGCCGAGGCGTGCCACGTCCTCAGCCAGGCGCGCGTGCCCGACCCGGGGCTGGACGCCGAGCTGCTGCTGCGCCACGTCCTGGGTTGGGACCGAGCGCAGCTCGTGTCGCGCACCGCTGACGAGGTCCCGTCACAGGGCGCGGCCCGCTACCGTGCTCTTGTCGAACGTCGTGCCCAACGCATCCCGCTGCAGCACTTGATCGGATCGGTTCACTTCTGGCGCCACGCCTTCTCGGTTTCGCCGGCGGCTCTGATCCCGCGTCCCGAAACCGAGCTGCTGGTGGAGATCGGGCTCGAGCTCGTCACGGACCAGGCTCGCCCAAGGATCGCCGACGTCGGGACCGGCACGGGCTGCATCGCCTTGTCGCTCGCTGCCGAGCGCGCCGACGCCGAGGTTCACGCGATCGACATCTCCGCCGCCGCGTTGGAGCTCGCCGCGGAGAACGCCCGCCGACTCTCGCTCGCCGAGCGGGTCACGCTACACCTCGGGGACCTGCTGGCTCCGCTGCTGCCGCTCCAGGGACGCCTGGACTTGATCGTGAGCAATCCTCCCTACCTCGACGCGGGCGAACTGAGCGCGCTCGAACCGGAGGTGCGCGACCACGAGCCGCGACTGGCGCTCTTGCCGCCCGACGGCGATCGCTTCTCGATCTACGCGCGCCTCGCGGCCCAAGCCCCGAGCGCGCTCGCCCCCGGCGGGACGCTGGCG
>CAZVOI010001276.1:0-4743 GCA_964628275.1 uncultured Acidobacteriota bacterium
GGCCCCGGCGCGTCATACTCAAGCCGTAGAATCGCGCTCGCGATGCATCTCGTGGACCGTCAGGCGCAAGAACGCTGGGAGAGGGACAGCCTGGCTCCGTACGCGATGCGCAGCGCCGAGAGCCGCGGCCGGCGTCATCCGGAGGCCGAGCATCCGCTGCGCACCTGCTTCCAGCGCGACCGGGACCGCGTGATCCATTGCTCGTCCTTCCGCCGCCTCGAGTACAAGACCCAGGTCTTCGTCAACCACGAGGGCGACAACTACCGCACTCGGCTCACGCACTCGCTCGAGGGAGCACAGATCGGACGCACCGTGGCGCGCGCGCTCGCTCTCAACGAGGAGCTGACCGAGTGCCTGGTGCTGGGCCACGATCTCGGCCACACGCCATTCGGCCACTCCGGCGAGCGCGTGATGAACGCGCTGATGAGCGGCCATGGCGGCTTCGAGCACAACCGCCAGACGCTGCGCATCCTGGAGCTGCTCGAAGAGCGCTATCCCGCGTTTCCCGGATTGAACCTGACCTGGGAGGTGCGCGAGGGCATCATCAAGCATCAGCCGGAGAGCGACGCGCTGGCTCCGCCGGAGTACGCGCCCGGGGAGGCGCCGACGCTCGAGGCGCAACTGGTCGATTTCGTGGACGAGATCGCCTACAACAACCACGACATCGACGACGGTCTCGCATCGGGCATGTTCAGCGTCGAGTCGATCCGGGCGGTGCGGCTGTTCCGCGAGGCGCACGACATGACGCTCGCCTCGGGAAACCGCGACGAGCGGCTGGCGCGCCACGAAACCGTCCGGCGCATCATCGATCGCTGCGCGAGCGACCTGATCGGCACGACGCTCGCCGAAATCGAACGCGTCGGCTTGAAATCCGCCGCCGACGTCAGGCACGCGGGTGGCCGGATCGTTCGCTATTCCGACCCGATGCGGCCGATGGTTCGCGAGCTGAAGGACTTCCTCTACACGAACATGTATCGCCACTTTCGCGTGGTGCGGATGGGCGACAAGGCGGGCCGGATCCTGCGCGATCTGTTCGAGTCGTACGTGACGGAGCCGCTGCAGATGCCGCCGCAGTACCAGCGCCGGATCGAACACGATGGCCTGCAGCGTGTCGTGTGCGACTACATCGCCGGGATGACCGACCGGTATGCGATGGAAGACCACCGGCGGCTCTTCGACCCGCTGGTCAAGGTCTAACGCCGCTTGCGCTCTTGGCAGAAACCGGTTTCTCCAGGAAACCGGTTTCCGGCGAAGCATGGTTGCGCCCGAACTAGCGGGGGGCTATAAGTCCGAGCTCATCCAACTGAGACAATTCAGGCCGCGAACCCGAGGGAGGCCGCTTCTGGAGAAGCCAGCGTGAACGCCAGCAACCTGCGCCGCATAGGATTCGTCCTGCTGCTGGCCGCCACCCCGGCCGCTTCGCAACAAGCGCCCGCCTACAAGGACGCTTCGCGGTCTGTGGACGAACGCGTCGGCGATCTGCTCTCGCGCATGACGCTCGAGGAGAAAGTGGCGCAGACGCTGGCGCTCTGGAAGCGCAAGGACAAGATCACGGACGAGAAGGGCGCTTTCGATCCTGCGGGGGCGCTCACGGCGATGCCTCACGGAATCGGCCAGATCGCGCGCCCGAGCGAGCTGCGCGACCGGCCGACGCGGATCGTGCTGGGGCCGCGCGAGAACGCCGTGTTCGTGAACGCGGTGCAGAAGTGGCTGATGGAGAAGACGCGCCTCGGGATCCCCGCGATGACCCACGAGGAGGCGCTCCACGGCTTGACCGCGCCCAAGGGAACGCATTTCCCGATCCCGATCGGCCTCGCGAGCAGTTGGGACCCCGCGCTCCTCGAGAGGGTGATGAGCGTCGCCGCCAGCGAGGCGCGGGCGCGCGGCACGACCCAGGTGTTGTCTCCGGTGCTCGACCTGGCGCGCGACCCGCGTTGGGGACGCACCGAGGAAACCTACGGCGAGGATCCGTATCTGGTCTCGCGGTTGGGAGTGGCCGCGATCCGCGGCTATCAGGGCAGGAGCCTGCCGCTGGGCAGGGACAAGGTCTTCGCCACGGCGAAGCACTTTGCCGGCCACGGCCCGCACGAGGGTGGGATCAACACGGCGCCCGTCTACTTCACGGAGCGCGTGCTGCGTGACCAGTACCTGTTTCCGTTCGAGGCCGCGATCCGCGAAGCCGGTGCTTCGGCGGTGATGCCGTCGTACAACGAGATCGACGGCGTGCCGTCGCACAAGAACCGCTTCCTGCTGGAGCGCGTGCTGCGCCAGGAGTGGGGCTTTCAGGGGATGGTGGTCTCGGACTACTTCGCGATCGATCAACTCGTCTCGCAGCACGGCGTCGCGTCGGATCTGAGCGACGCCGCGCGCCAGGCGCTGGAAGCCGGCGTCGACATCGAGCTGCCGGATCCCAAGGCCTACGAGACGCTGCTGGAGCTGGTCCGCTCCGGCCGCGTCTCGGAAGCCACCTTGGACGTCGCGGTGGCGCGGCTGCTGCGCGCCAAGTTCCTGGCCGGCTTGTTCGAGAACCCGTACGCGGATCCGGCTCGAGCCGAGCAGGTGAGCAACTCTCCCGAGCATCAAGCGCTGGCGCTGGAGGCCGCGCGCCGATCGATCGTGCTGCTGAAGAACGACAAGGACTTCTTGCCGCTGGACCGCGCCAAGCTGAAGACGATCGCGGTGGTGGGACCGAACGCCAAGGGCGTGCGGCTGGGCGGCTACTCCAGCGATCCCGGGCGCGGCGTCGACATCCTGCAGGGCATCAAGGACAAGGCCGGCGCCGGCGTTCGCGTGTCGTATGCCGAGGGCGTGCGGATCACCGAGCACGAGCCGAACTGGACCGGCGACACGGTGATCTTCGGCGACCCCGCCAAGAACAAGCTGCGCATCGCCGAGGCGGTCGCCGTGGTCCGCCAGGCCGACGTCGCCGTCGTGGTGGTCGGCACCAACGAGTCCACTTCGCGCGAGGCCTGGGCCGACAATCATCTGGGCGACGCCTCGGACCTGCGCCTCTCCTCGCAGCAGGAAGACCTGATCGAAGCGGTGCGCGCGACCGGCAAGCCGTTCGTGGTGGTTCTGATCAACGGCCGGCCGATCGCCTTGACGCGCGTCGCCGAGGTCGCGCCGGCCATCCTCGAGGGCTTCTATCTGGGCCAGGAAGGCGGAACGGCGCTCGCGGAAGTTCTCTTCGGCGATGTGAACCCCGGCGGCAAGCTGCCGATCACGTTTCCGCGCGAGGTGGGCCAACTTCCCGTCTTCTACGGCCGCAAGCCCACGTCGTTCCGCAACTACGTCGATTCGACGCGCCAGCCGCTTTACGCATTCGGCCATGGCCAGAGCTACACGACCTTCAAGCTCGAGAACATCAAGGTGACGCCCGACAAGATCGGCATCGGCGGCCGCTCGATCGTGACCGTGGACGTCGTGAACACCGGGCAGCGCAAGGGCGACGAGGTGGTGCAGCTCTACATCCGCGACCGCGTATCGTCGGTCACCCGTCCGGTGAAGGAGCTTCGCGGCTTCGAGCGGGTCACCCTCGCACCGGGCGAGCGGCGGGCGCTCAGCTTCACGCTGGGCCCGGAGGCGCTGCGTCTTACCGACGAGCAAATGAACCGCGTCGTGGAGCCGGGCTTCTTCGACGTCATGGTCGGAACCAACTCGGTGAGCCTGACCAAGGCATCGCTCGAGGTGGTGGTCCAGTAGCGAGCAACCGGAGGAGGACAGCGTGAAAGATCTCTATTCGCCGCGGCCCGAGCACAAGTTCACGTTCGGCTTGTGGACGGTCGGAAATCCGGGACGAGACCCATTCGGCGAGCCGGTGCGGCCGGTGCTGTCGCCGGTGGATCTGGTGCACCTGCTGGCTGACGTCGGCGCCTACGGCGTCAACTTCCACGACAATGACCTTGTCCCGATCGACGCGACGCCGGCGGAGCGGAACCAGATCGTGCGCGAGTTCAAGAAGGCGCTCGCCGCGACCGGCCTCAAGGTGCCGATGGCGACCACGAACCTGTTCTCCGATCCGGCGTTCAAGGATGGCGCGTTCACCTCCAATGACCCGCGCGTGCGCGCCTACGGCTTGCAGAAGACGATGCGCGCGATCGACCTGGGTGTCGAGCTGGGTGCCAAGATCTACGTCTTCTGGGGCGGCCGCGAGGGCATCGAGACCGACGCCAGCAAGGACCCGCTGGAAGCGCTCAAGTGGTACCGCGAGGGCTTCAACTTCCTGACCCACTACGTGAAGGACCAGAAGTACGACCTGAAGTTCGCTCTCGAAGCGAAGCCGAACGAGCCGCGCCACGACATGTACCTGCCGACGACCGGCTCGATCCTCGGCTTCATCGAGACGCTCGACCACAAAGAGATGGTCGGCGTGAACCCCGAGGTCGCGCACGAGCACATGTCGGGCCTCAACTTCATGCACGCGATCGCGCAGGCCTGGGACGCCGGCAAGCTCTTCCACCTCGACCTGAACGACCAGGCCTTCGGCCGCTACGACCAGGACCTGCGCTTCGGCTCGCACAGCCTGAAGAGCTGCTTCTTCATCGTGAAGTTCCTGGAGGACGTCGGCTACACCGGCAGCCGCCACTTCGACTCGCACGCCTACCGCACCGAAGACGTGCTCGGCGTGAAGGACTTCGCCCGCGGCAGCATGCGTTCCTACCTCATCCTCAAGGAGAAGGCGCGCCGCTGGAACGCCGACAAGGAGATCCAGTCGCTGTTGCGCGAGATCAAGCGCGTCTCGAC
>CAZVOI010001277.1:0-6007 GCA_964628275.1 uncultured Acidobacteriota bacterium
CCGGCGCATCGGCTCTGTCGCAGGTGGCGACGCCAGCGCGCAAGGAGGGCTTCGGCGCTTCTGCTGAACGGCGCCTCGCCTCAATCGATGCCCGGCTGGGATGGGCTCCGGGAAGAACGGGGAGGCCGGGGGCCGCGCGTGCCCCCGGAATCGCTGTTGACGGTGGAGACCGACGTCTAGCTGGTCAGAAAGACCTGGCAGTTCCCCGATTCCTGGGTATTGCCGAAGCTGGCCATAATCAGAGCGCTGCGGGCTGGTGGAGCATGGCTTCGCACGCCTTTGGTGTGGCACGTGCCGGACGAGCGTCCTCGTCCCGTTTTCCTGCCGGGGCCGCTCCTTGTGCCCGTCATGCGAAAAGAAGAAGCAGCTCCTGTGGGCCGAGTGGCTGCGAGAGAAGTTGCTGGCCCCGGTGCCGCACCGGCACGTGGTGCTGACGATGCCGCGCCTGCTGCGACCGCTCTTCCGGAGGAGGCGCGAGCTTTTGGGGGAGTTATCTCAAGCGGGAGCCGAGGCTGTGGCCCAGGCGACCCGAGTAGGCCTGGCTGAGGATGTCCGCCCCGGCATCGTCGTCTCGATCGCCACCGCCGGGGATCTCCTCCAATGGCATCCCCACCTGCACATCCTGAGCACGGACGGCGGATTTCCCCCGGACGGGAGCTTCCGCCAGATGCAGGCGTGGGACGGGGCAAAGGTCATGAGGCTCTTTCGCGAGCGCCTCCTGGCTCGCCTGGTCGAGCGCCACGCGATTTCTGGGGAGCTGGTCAAGAAGCTCTTCGCCTGGCGTCAGCGTTCGCCGGAGCCCGAGGTCCGCGTCGGCCGACGGAGGAGCGCCCATCGACAGGGTGTTGAACCGGCACTCGACGAAGGCGGCAGCCGCCCGCGGGCCTGCTTCTCGCATTCGCGAACGTGCATTCCCGCTTTGCGTACAACTGCGGCACACACCGACGACTATGTTGAGGTCTCTTTCAAGTTCTTCTTGACGGCGGCGCGAGTAGTCCCTAGCGTGGAGTCGTTCAGACGAAACTGTCCGCAAGGAGAAGGGGTTCATGGAAGGTCTCGCGCTTCGATCCATTGGTGGTTTCTGGGCTGCTCCCTCGGCCCTGTTCCGTGCCAGCAGCCTCGGCGCATCGCTGTTGCTGCTGTGCATGCTGTCGTCGCCTTCCCCGGCGAATTCGGCGCCGGTGGCTGGCCCCGGGGGCGTCCCACTCCGCTACTTGGCCCTGAACGTGGGGAACTTCGGCTTCCTCTTCTGCTGGGAGACCAAGATCTGCCGCGAGCGGGACGTCCAGGACCTCCGAGCCTATATCGACGCCTGGCAGCCCGACGTCATCATGCTCTCGGAGGTCGTTCGCGAAGCGCAGCTCACCGGCACGGAGAACTTCGGGCCGATTCTCCCCGACGGCTACGACGGGAAGTGTGGCGAGAGTCGCGACCGGGAGACTGGCGAGCTCGTTGCCTGGAATGCGGATAACGCTTCCCACGAGCACGAGTGCGTGGCCTGGAAGACCTCACGGCTCTCCTACGTCGAGGGGAGCGCGCTCTCTGCCTACGGACGAAACGACATCTACGGGAAGGCGAACTGTCCCTACGACCGCACTGGCTTTCGCGCCCGTTTGCTACTCGACGGAGTCTCGACGATCACCGCAGTCGCCGTGCATCCGCACGCGGCGGACGCGGAATGCCGCACGGACGAGATTTCCCGTTATTGGAGCAAACTGACGGGCGAGGACGCCGCGGTCATCATCGGAGGGGACTTCAACACCGACTCCGATGCCGAGCTCCAGGTACCGGCCCGCTTCCAGACCAACTACAGCCGCGGCCAGCACTGGGACATCGCGGCTCACGAGGGCGAATACTCGGCCGTCTACGGTGACGGCCTCGTCAAGCGGCAGATCGACCACGCCTTTTCGAGCTTCGGCCAGCCGTGCGTGAACTGCGGCGCCACCTACGGGACCGCCGACCTCGCCTATGGCTCGGCCCTCGGAGGCTACGACGATCATCCGCGCGCGGACGGCAACTACGGCTTCGATCACCGGCAGATGCTGGTCGACATGGTGCTCCCGCCCGTGGACCTCATCTTCGCGATCGACACGACGGGGAGCATGGCGGACGACATCGCGAGCGTGAAGACGGCCGCCTCCCAGATCATCGATGCGGTGGCCTCCATTTCGCCCCAGTTCCGGGTGGCTGTCACCGAATACAAGGACTTCCCGGTGCCCCCCTACGGCGACGCCCGCGACTATCCCTACCGCGCGGTGGTTCCTTTCTCGAGCGATCCCGACTCGATCCGGAGTGGGCTTCTGAGCCTCAAGGCGGGCGGCGGGGGCGACAGGCCCGAGTCGGTCTACTGGGGCCTGATGCACGCCATCGGCACCGACGGACTCACCCCCTGGAGGGACGGCGTCACGAAGGTCATCATCGTGATGGGCGACGCGCCGCCCCACGACCCCGAGCCCTTCAGCGGCTTCACGCTGAAGGACGTGGCCACGGCGGCTTTCAACGTCGACCCGGCCATCATCCACAGCGTCGTGATCGGAAACGACCCCGACGCCTTCGCCTATTTCTCGCGCCTCGCGGACGAGACCAAGGGCAAGGTCTTCACCGCTCTCGACGCTTCGGCGGTCCTCGCCGCCCTGCTGGACGCGATCGGCGACATCGCACAAACCACGCTCAATCGCCCGCCTGATTGCGCCGTCGCCGCGCCCAGCGTGTCCCTGCTCTGGCCTCCCAATCACGACATGAGGGCCATCAAGATCCTGAACGTCACCGACCCCGACGGCGATCCCGTGTCCTTGGCCGTCACCGGAATCACGCAGGACGAGCCGGTCGGCGGCTCCGACTCGCGCAGCACGTCGCCCGACGGGAAGGGCGTCGGAAAGCCCGTCGCGCGAGTGCGCGCCGAGCGTTCGGGAAGAGGCAACGGGCGGGTCTACGAGATCTCGTTCCAGGCGAACGACGGCCGATTCGGGCAGTGCTCGGGACGCGTGCGGGTCTGCGTGCCCCACGATCGGCGCCGCGGAGCCGCCTGCGTCGACGACGGACAGCACTTCGACTCGACGCGGCGCTTTCACAACGACGACGATGACGATGGCGATAACGACGACGGCGACCACGACAACCACGACGATGGCAATGGCGATGGACGATGACGACCAGCCGGAATGGGCGCCCACGCCAGCCGGCCTGGGCGCTCCATTCGCTTCGCGTCCCGCTCCTCGATCGCGCTTCCCCCAGCAGGCGATCACGCACCAGCCAGACGAGTGGCGCGGCAGCTGCCCTGTTGCCTGAAGGGAACGGGAGCCAACGCCAGGTCAACTTGTCTCTGCTGGAGGCAAGCCTTGGAGAGAAGCGAATCGCGATCGCGACCGAAGACCATCCGTTGGAGTACGGCGACTAGCCCTGCGCCGCGAAAGCGCTGGGGAAGCGGGCCAGCACCGCGATCGCGTGCTGCAGCTCGCGGAGATCCACGCACTCGCCGACGCGGTGGGTGTTCTGCTCGATGCCGGCGCCGATCCCGAACATGGCGGGGTGCTTCACGTCACCCGAGACGACCCAGCGCTTCGTCTCCGGCGCCGCGATCGACCGGTCGCCGACCGGGATCGGAAAGCCGACGCCGTCGGTCGAGAAGATCCAGCGGTCGACGCGAGGCTCCCGGCGCAGGGCCCCCGCCTACGCGCCGCCCTTTGGCTCGACGACGTGTGGAGTGACGACGCCCCGGTTCCTGCGCGTGTAGCAGGAGCGATTCGCCAAGGCGCACGGCTCGCTGCGGCCCGTGGTCGAGCGGGTACTGCGCGGGTTCATGCGCTGCGGGCTGGTGGAGCATGGCTTCGCACGCCTTTGGTGTGGCACGTGCCGGACGAGCGTCCTCGTCCCGTTTTCCTGCCGGGGCCGCTCCTTGTGCCCGTCATGCGAAAAGAAGAAGCAGCTCCTGTGAGCCGAGTGGCTGCGAGAGAAGCTGCTGGCCCCGGTGCCGCACCGGCACGGGACCACGTTGCCGCTTCGGATGACCCTTGGGTGGGTTGTGGAGGGGGCGCCGAGCCGCCTACAGGGGGCTCCGTCGCCCTCGCCGCGGATACAATCACGCTATCGTTTTATCGTTTGGCCTTAGAATGGCACCAGAACATGCCGCTTCTGGTCGGCTTGACGCCACGGCTCAGGACGACTTCGACCTGAATGGCCAAGATCGACCGCCTCGGGTGGGCGGCGGGAGCGGGCATCACGACGTTTGGCGTGCGGATCGGCATCCGGGTGAACCGGGAGGAGGGGCTCGAGCTCCTGACCGAGCAGCTGCCTCCCGGCTGGAAGCCGCTCTCCACTCCGCGTGTGGAGCAGCTTTTCTCGCTGCGGCTCGCCGAGCCACGCAGGCAAGGCGTCCGCGAGTACAACGTGCTCTATTCCGGCGTCGTCCGGCGCGCGCGTTCGCTCGAGCTGCCCCCGGTCCTGGACCAGCTCGGGGCGGAGCTGCGCCAAACGGTAGCCACGCGTTCCCGCCACTTCGTCTTCGTCCACGCCGGTGTCGTCGGCTGGAAGGGCCGCGCCATCCTGATCCCGGGGCGGAGCCTGGCGGGCAAGTCGACGCTGGTCGCCGAGCTGCTGAAGGCCGGCGCGACCTACTACTCCGACGAGTTCGCTGTGCTCGACGGGCGCGGCCGCGTCCATCCCTTCGCGAAGCGGCTGGCGTTGCGCGAGGCGGGGCGCGGGACGCGGAACGTTCGCTCCGAGGAGCTGGGAGGCGTCGCGGGTGAGGGCGCTCTGCCCGTGGGCCTGATCGCGCTCGCGCAGTACAAGGCGGGTGCGCGCTGGCGCCCGCTGCGGCCCAGCCTGGGCCACAGTCTGCTCGCCCTGTTCGCGCACACGGCTCCCATCCGCTCCCGGCCCGAGGCTTCGATTGCCACGCTGCAACACGCGCTCGCGCGCGCAGTTGTCCTGAAGGGCGTGCGCGGCGAGGCGCGCGAGACGGCGGAGGCGTTGCTCCGGACGGCCGACCGGCTTTTCGCCCGCGGTGGGCCACAGGCGGAGGAGGGGGCGGCATGAAGCCACTGGCACGCAGGCTTGGGCTGATCCTCCGGGAGCTGCCCGACGAGCTGCTCGTCTACGACACGACGCGGCACGCGGCGCACATCCTGAACGCGCCCGCAGCGCTGGTGTTCAAGCACAGCGACGGGAAGACGGGCGTCGCCGAGCTGGCGAAGCGGCTCCGTCGCGACGTCGAGGCCGGGGCCGACGAGACGTGGGTCTGGCTCGCGCTCGACCGCCTCGGGGACGCCAACCTCCTCGAGCGCGCCCCGGACAGCGTCAAGGCACCGCGCCGGCGCGAGCTGCTCAAGCGCTTCGGCCGGGCAGCGGTGCTGCCGGTGGTGGTTTCGCTGCTCACGCCCACACCGGCGGCGGCCGTGGGTACCTGCAATCCGACCTGCTCGGGGTCACCACCGGACTGCACGCCGTGTGAGTTCACGCCGGGCAACTGCAACTCGGGCGTGTGTTGCACCAGTCCCGCGGGCTGCGTGCCGATCGGAACGTGCGCTTCGGGAGGGTGCTGATTCGCTCTCGTGCTAGCGGTAGCCTCCGCCCTCGCTTCGCGCCCCGGCCGCTCTACCGGATCCTGAGGGCGGGGTCTCCGAGCAGGTGGTAGAGGGCGAGCAGCTCCGGGTCGGCGCCGGTGTCGGCGTAGGCCGCCTGCGCCGCCAGCAGCGCATCCCCCAGCCGCTCGTGCCTGCCGCTCACGATCTCTTTGAGCAGCGCCTTGTGGTAGACGTGCGCCGGGTCGTTGAAGCTCATCCCCGAGGAGGAAAACGCCGCGATCGCTCCCTTGCCCTCCACCTTGATCAGCTTCTCCGACAAAGAGTTCCCCACCGGCAGCTGGAAAAACCCGTTCAAGCAGTTCATCGTCATGACCAGCCCCTGCTGGCCCTGCGGTCCGAGCGCGTCTACGTCGTTGGGCTTCAATATCTGCTCCGAGGCCCACAGCATGCTCGAGCCGTGGCCGATGTAGCTCATCAGCGAGACT
>CAZVOI010001278.1:0-15397 GCA_964628275.1 uncultured Acidobacteriota bacterium
TCGGCGCCGGCCTTGGCGCGCACCTGGACGAAGTAACCCTCGGCGGGGTTGCCGTTGGAGTCGAGGACGACGCCGCTGATCGAGGCGCCGGCGTTCATGACGAGCTCGACCGGCTCGGAGCCGTCGGCGACCTTGGCGGGATCCAGGATCGCGTCCGACAGGCCGGGCTTGCGCGCGGTCAGCGTGTAGTCGCCCTTGCTGAGGCCCTGGAACTCGAAGCGGCCGTCGCTGCCGCTCGTGGCTCGCGGCCAGGTGTCGGGCCCGGCCGCGATCATGTTCACCTGGAGGTTCATGCCGCCGCGTCCGCCGCGGAAGCTGCGGGCTTGGATCAGTTGCAGCTCGACGCCGCTCACGGGATGGCCCTCGCCGTCCTTGATCACGCCGGCGAGTGCCAAGCCGCGTGATAGCACGACCGTGACGCCGCCCCTGGTGCCGCCGGGAGGCAGCGTGAGACCGCCGAGGGTGCGGGCTTCGTAGCGCTGGTGCGTGACGCTGAGGCTCTGGTTCTCGCCGGGCGGGAGCCGCGTGGCCTTGAAAACGCCGTCGGGGCCGGAGCGGAAGCTGCCGCGATCGCCGCCGCGCATCCCTCGCAGGAAGCCGGCGAAGCTCCCCTCGCCGCCACGTTGCAGCCGTCCGCGCGCGCCCGCCACCGGCGCGCCGTCCTCGTCCACCACGCGGCCGCTCAAAGTGGCGCCGGCGGTGAGCGGCAAGTCCACCTTCTCGGTCGCTCCCGAGAGGAGCACGATGCCGGCGCGTTCGTAGGGGACGTAGCGCGGGTCGTCGGCCTCGACGCGATACCGCTGCGGCAAGAGGTTCGCGACGCGATAGCGGCCGTCGGCGCCGGAGCGGGTGACCGACACGCGTTCGCCGGAGCGCACCAGCACCTTCACCCGCGGCAGCGGGTTGCCGGTCTTGGCATCGACCACGCGGCCCTCGATCGCCGCGCCGGGGGCGAGAACGATCTGAAGCTTCTGCGACGCCGAGTCGGGCAGCGTCAGGCCGCGCACCTCGGCCAAGCCGCGGTCGCCGCCGTCCACGATGAGCGCGCCGTTGCCGGCGGGCAGGTCGGCGAGCCGGAACGAGCCGTCGGGCCCGGTCTCGATCCAGCGCGAGTCGGCCTTGCCCTCGAAGCGCAGCAGAGCGCCCGCCGCGGGCTTGCGGTCCGGACCGCGCACGACTCCCGACAGCGAGTGGCCGGGCCCGAGCGTGATCGAGCGCGGCACAGCGCCCTCGCGAAGTCCGGTCGCCTCGGCGGTCGCGTAGCCGCGCGCCTCGACGGCGATCCGGTTGTTCTGCTGCCGCGCGTCGTCGAAGCGAAACATGCCGTCGGCGCCGGTCAGCGTGGTGCGCGCGACGCTCGACGCGTCGGTCGCGTTGGCGAACGGGCCGATCGCGCCGCTGCCCACGCTCCTGCGCACCTCGGCGCCGGGCACCGGCTGGTTCTTCTGGTCCACCACCCGCCCCGCGAGCTTGGCCGCGCGCGGCAGCGTCTGATCTCCGATGTCGGTGCTCTCGCTGGCATCGTAGACGCCGCCGGCCTGGGTCGGCGCCGCGCCGCCGCCCGTCATCAAGAGACGAAAGCCCTGGCCCGAGGCATCGGGCGAAACCACCAGCGTGAACGAGCCGTCAGCCGCGCTGGTTGCGGTCGCGAGCGGTTTCGGCGCTGGCTGGCGGCGGGCATCGCGGCGCGCCTCGTCGAGGGAAGACTCGTACGGGACGGCGCTTACCGTGACGCCGGCCGCCGGTTTGTCCTCGAGCATCAGCCGTCCCCGGATCTCGCCGGCTTCGGCCGCCGCGGCCGCCAGCAGGACCAGGGCAGTAGGCAGAGTCTTCCTCACGCGCGAACCTCCGACTATTAGACCAGGTGCGGGAGCGGGGAGTTTCAAAGAATCGGTAAAGACGGCGACCTACTCCTTCACGCGATCGACGTAGCTGTCGCCGGTGATCATCCGGACGACGCGGCCGCCCTCCTCGACGAACCGCACCACCTCGCCGACCGGTCCGCCGCCGCCCATGGCTTGGTAACGAAACGAGCCGTCGCCGATCGGCTCGAGCCGGACGGGGTTCTCCAGGTTCGGCGCGTTGGGATTCAGGATCACCAGCCGCTCGTGCAGCTCGACCACGTGCGAATCGCTTCCCGGTCCCCGATACAGACCGGCGAAGCGCGCCCACGAAGGATCCCAACGCACGGGCGCGGGCGACGGGCCGATCGCCTTGGCCGACGCTTCGCCCACGGAGCTCATCAACTGCATCGCGATATCGCTGGGGTTGGAGTCGGTGGTGTTGGTGAGCACGATGACCCCGACCTTTGCGTCGAGCTGGATCAGCGTGTTGGTGGTGTAGCCCGGGTAGCCGCCGCCGTGGCCGACGTACAGCTTGTCCTTCTCGCGCCGGACCGCGAAGCCGATCGCGTTGCCCTGGGTCCAGTTGTTCTCGAGCATGCGCACGCGGTGCATCTCGCGCAGCGAGCCGCTGTCGAGGATCTGGCTGCCGCCGCTCGGACCCTTGCGGAACTGCGCCGACACGAACTTGGCCATGTCCTCGACCGTCGAGGTGACGCCGGTGGCCGCCGCCATGCCACGCGCGTCCACGAACGGCATGATCGCGCGCGAGCCGTCGGGCATCCGGCGGCCGTAGCCGACCGCCAGGCCCGGCACGTTCTTGTCCACGCTGGAATCGTTCATGCCGAGCGGCCGGAAGACGTGCTCGTGAATGTAGTCGGCCCACTTCTGGCCGCTGACGCTCTCGATCACCATCCCGGCGATCGAATACGCGAGGTTGGAGTACTTCCAACGCGTCTCCGGCGAGAACGCCGCTTGCCGGCTCGGGATCAGGCCGCGCAGCTCTTCGCTGGTGGGGAACTCGTAGGTGGTCCAGTGCGCGGCGGCCTCGCGCTGCAGCCCCGAGGCGTGGGTGAGCAGCTCCTCGATCGTGATCGGCGGGTCGCCCGGTGACGCGCCCTTCATCTTGAACCACGGCAGATGCTTCGCGACCGGGTCGTCCAGCCGCAGCTTCCCCCGCTCGCGCAACTGCATGATCGCGGTCGCGGTGAAGAGCTTGCTGTGCGAGGCCATCCGAAACCGCGTCTTGGCCGACATCGGCAGCTTTCCGGCGACGTCGGCATGGCCGAAGCCGGCGGTCCAGGCCAGCTCCTGATCGGCGACCACGCCGACCGCGACGCCCGGCAGGCCCCGGTAGGCGATCTGGCCCTCGACCCAGGCGGTGAACAGGCGCTCGGCGCCTTTCACCTCGGGGTCCGTGGCAGGGTTCCGCTGGACGGCCTGGGCGGCGAGCTCAGGGCCGAGCACCAGCGCGAAGACGAAGCCCAATGCGGCGAAGACGGTGCGGCGCAAGGGTCTCATTACGGCTCCTTGTGCGCGCCGAGCAGGTTCAGAGTCACGAAATCCAGCATCGTCTGGCGCAGGTGCTTCAAGAGCAGCGGTTCGGTCACGCCGTGGCGCGACTTGGGATACAGCATCAGCTCGAACGGCTTGCCGGCCTTCTGCAGCTCGTAGGCGAGCTGCATGGTGTTCTGCGGGTGCACGTTGTCGTCGATCGCGCCGTGGATCAGCAGCAGGTTCCCCGACAGGTCCTTGGCGGCGAAGCGCGGCGAAGACTTCTTGTAGCCCTCGGGGTTGTTCTGCGGCATCAGCATGTAGCGCTCGGTGTAGATCGAGTCGTAGTCCTTCCAGTCGGCCACGGTGCCGCCCGCGATGCCCATCGCGAAGCTCTTGGAATGGGTGAGCGCGTAGCTGACCATGAAGCCGCCGTAGCTCCAGCCGTTGATGCCGATCCGCGACGCGTCCACCCACGGCTGCTGCTTCAGCCACGCGAGGCCGTCCTCGATGTCGGCGAGCTCGGTCTCGCCGAGCCGCTTGTAGGCGGCCCAAGTCGATTCCGCGCCCTTGCCGGAGGCGGAGCGGTTGTCGCAGATCCAGACCAGGATGCCCTTCTGCGCCAGCATCTGGTGGTACATCGTGCCGGTGCCGCCCCAGCCGTTCCGCACTTGCGGCGCGTGCGGCCCGGCATAGGTGTGCTGGTAGACGGGATACTTGCGCCGGGCATCGAAGCCGGGCGGCTTCCAGAGCATCGCCTCCATCTCGAAGCCGTCCTTCGTCTTCACCTTCAGGAACTCCGGCTTCACGACATCGTAGGCCGCGACCCGCGCGGCGGCTTCCTTGTTGTCGTCGATCACGCGCAGCTCGGAGCCGTCCGCCTTGTGGAGCCGCACCTGGGTGGGCGTCTGCGCGTCGCTCCAGGAATCGACGTAGAGCGACAGCGCCGGGTTGAAGGTCGCCGCATGCACGCCGGGCGCGCTGCTCAGGCGCACCAGCTCGCCGCCCTCGAGCTTGGCGCGGTACACATCGCCGCCCACGTGCGAGCGCTCGGTGCCGGAGAAGTAGACGTAGCCCTTGGCCTCGTCCACGCCGTGGAAGGTGCGCGCTTCCCACTTGCCGTCGGTGACCTGGCGGATCAGCGTGCCGTCGGCCTTGTAGTGGTAGAGGTGCTTCCAGCCGGTCCGCTCCGAGAACAGCAGGAACGTGCCGTCCTTCAGGAAGCGCGGCGTGCCGGGGTTGTCCACCCAGGCCTTGGTGGTCTCGCGCAAGAGCGTCTTCGTCTCGCCGCTCGACGGGTTGGCGACGTTCAGGTCCAGGAAGCGCTGCTCGCGGTCCTGCACCTGGAAGATCATCTGCTTCGAATCGGGCGTGAAGCCCACGTCCACGATCAGCGACTCGATCGGCGCGTACTTGTCGAGATCCACGAACTTGGGCGCGCCGCCGGCCACGCGCGCCACTGCCAGCCGCGTCTTCGGGTTCGGGTCGCCCGCCTTCGGGTGATGCCAGGTCTCGACGATCGGGTGGTAGGGGATGTCGTCCACCAGCGTGTACTTGGGGACGTCTTTCTCGAGGAACTGCAGGAACGCGATCACGCGCGCGTCGGGGCTCCACCAGAAGGCCCTGTAGTTGCCGCGGCCGTAAACCTCCTCCTGGTAGACCCAGTCCAGCTTGCCGTTCAGGATCTCGTCCGAGCCGTCGAGCGTGAGCCGGCGCTCGCGCTGGTTGGCGAGGTCCACCACGTAGAGGTCGTGCGCGCGTGTGAAGGCGACGAGCGCGCCGTCGGGGCTGAAGCTCGGGTCGTCCTCCTCGCCGTTCGTGTAGGTGAGGCGCGTGGCTCTGTCGGCGCCCAGCTCGTAGTGGTAGAGATCGCTGGCGATCGTCAGCACCAGCGCGGTCTTCTTCTCGTTCCAGGCGTAGCGGGGTTGACGCGCCAGCCGGCGCGCTTCCTCGCTGGTCACGCCGGGCAACTTGGCGAGCGCCGCTTCCATCCGGGCGGCGTCGAAGAGCGGCTCGCTCTTGCCTGTGGCGGCTTCGACACGCAGCCAGTCGGCGCTGCGGCCGCGGGCGCCGTCGGTCTTGGCGTAGACGAAGTGGGTGTCGCTGGTCCAGGCGATGCCCGCCGGAGGATTGCCGCTGAAGTCCACTTTCTTCTCGGGATCGTAGAGATCGTCGAGGGTCAAGGCCTTCTTCTGCTGCGCGAACGCGGAGGTCGCGAGCAGCAAGCTGACGAAAGCCAGCAACCGGTGACGCAATCGCATGACGGCTCCTTACAATGGAAGCCGGAAGTATATGCGGCGGCTCTGGCTGGCGGGCGTTCTCTGGGCACCTCTCGGGCTGGCGCAGCCCGTCCCGGGCGCGGATGCCGTGGTCTTCGTGCGCGTGATCGGCGACCTTCGGATCGAGTCGCGCGAGGCGTTCCGTCCGGCGGTCGAACGGAAAGACGTCGAGCTGGCGACCGGCAGCGGCTTCGTGGTTTCGGCTTCGGGGCTGATCCTGACCAACCACCACGTGATCGCCGCGCCGACCGCGGCCCGGCTGGCGGACGCCGACTCCGAGGTCTTTACCTCGATTAGCCGGATCGAGGCGGTGGTGGGCGTGGGGGGGACGCCGCTGCCGGCGGTCGTGGTCGCGTCGGATCCGGTGCTGGACCTGGCGCTCCTGTCGGTCACTTCCGGCGAGCTGCCGTACATCGCTTTCGGCGACTCGGACGCGGCTCGCCCCGGCGAGCCGGCGCGCGTGCTCGGCTTCCCGTTCGGGCGCCAGGTCGAGATCGCGCGGCGCGGCGGCCTGCCGTCGGTGACGGTGAGCGCGGGCCGCGTCGCGGCCAGCCGCGCCGACGACTCGGGAGAGACGCGGTTCCTGCAGACCGACGCCACGATCAACCCCGGCAGCAGCGGCGGTCCGATGCTCGACGCGGACGGCTACGCGATCGGTGTCGTGCGGCTGAAGCTGGCGCGCGGCGAGGGCGCCGGCTTCGCGATTCCGATCAACCAGGTGAAGGACTTCCTCGAAGCCAACGGCTACCTGGGACAGCTTCCGGCCCGGCGGCTGCGGCCGCTGCCCGCGCAGACGCTCGACTTCAAGGGCCTGCGCCTCGAGGCGCCGGAGCGCATCGACGACGACTCGCGCTCGCGCCTCCGGCTGCGCGGCGGATCGCGCCTCGAAGAGGGCGAGCTGATCGTGGACCGCATCGCGACCGCCTGGAAGCCGGCGCAGCTCGAAGAGGTCCTGCTCGACGGCGGTTTCGACGGTTTTCCCCTGGACCGGCGTCCGGGATGGACCGCGGAGCTGCCGGCGGGCAAGAAGCTCCTGTTCGGGTCCGCGACCGGCACGCGCGACGGCGTTTCGCTGCGCGTCGAGTACGCGCTGCTGTCGCTCGGCAAGGAAGCGATCGTCGCGCGCTTCGTGGCGCGTCCCGACCAGGTGGCCTTCAACCTGAGTGTCGTGCGGCGCGCGCTGGCGAGCCTCGAGGCCGAGCCGCTGCTGCGCGAGGAGATCACCGCGCCGCCCACGATCGAGTTCCAGTCAGCGACGCTCGGCAACCCCTGGGCGCCGGCGGTGCTGGTGCCGACACGCTTCGTTCGCGACGAGACGGAGAGTGCCACCTGCCCGACGCCAGCCGCCTCGACTCTCTCAACGAGCCCCCCGGGAGACTTCACCGTGGTGCTGCGCGTCGCCTTCTTCCTGCGGCCGGACGCGCTGGTCGAAGAGGCGCTCCAGCGCTGCGCCGCGGAAACCGAATCGACGCGCTTCGGCGTCGTGTATCGGAATGCCAGCCTGCTGGTTCGATCCGACGACGGCCTGCTGCGCTACGAAGCCGAGGCGCCGGCCGCCAAGTGGCCGCTGGTTCAGAAGCTCGCGCAAGCCTGGCTCGCGCGCGCCGGACGGAGCTGATCGTAGTCGGACCTGCGACTCAGTCTCCAGTCGACGGCTTTTGTTTCGCTCGATGACTCATGATGGTGCGGGAGCCGCCGCCGCCGCACTCGTTCCAGAAGACGCTCCCCAGACCGCAAATCGATCTTGTCGGGCCGAAGTAGAGCTCGGCCTCGTACCCGTTGTGGGGACGACAGCGCAGCGAAATGTTCACGACCGAGGCATTGCCGACGGCGGCATACGGCTGGACATGATGGAACTCCAGGAAGCCTCGCTCGGCGCAACGTCGACCGTCGTCCGCAACGAACGCGCAACGTCCGCCGTCACGCAGCCAGACGGCGCGCCGGACCTCGGCCGGGATGTGGCGGGAATCAGGATCCGAGGAGCGGCTTGGCCGAGGGCGATCTGTGGCGGCTGCTTTCCTCCGCTCCAGATCCACGAGCAGTGCGGACAGGGCACGGTCGAAAATCTCCGCGGGGTTGCCGTCCGGGATCTGATGACGGAGGAGATCCTGTGCTCGCCGAAGCTTCTGATGCATATCGCCACTCGCCGTGAAGGTGACCTTGTATCGGTTCGGCGCCAGCGGGGTTAGGGCGGCTCGGTCCTTTGGCAACTGGATTGTCGGAGGGGACGGCAACACAGAAACCCGCGGCGATGCGGCCAGGGTCTCACCGATCACGGCGGACATCACGCTGGTAGGGATGACGTTGCTCGCAAGGCTTGCGACAGCGGTGTTTGCGTTGGGGAGCTTTCGGACCGACGCCGGCACTGCCGGGCGGGGGAAGTGCCGGGTCAGCAGCTCTTCCACCTCTCGCCGGCTCTTGCCCGACGCGGAACCGAGCAGCTCCTGATGGTTCTCGGGTGTGAGGTGAGGACTCAGGAGTCGTACCGTGGTGAGGTTGACGGCGCCCGCGCGTAGCAGATCGAGGACGAGCGGGAATCGACGAGCTGCCCGCGCCGCCTCGATGCGGTTGTAGGCCTCGTGCTCGGAGAGCCGCAGCGCCCCCATGCAGTACGTGAAGAGCGATGCGAAAGCCTTACCCAGGTACAGCCGCCGGGCGTCGAACTCGGCGAGGTGCGCGATCAGTTCCGCCGTCACACCGCGCTCGCACCCGGCGAGGCGCGCCACCGTGGCGACGAGCTGGTCGTCGCTGAGTCGACCCAGAGAAGACAGGCAATCTGATGTCATGACGCTGCTCCCTCCACGAATGGAATCTAGCAACAGGGCATGCCACGACAGGTCATTTCAGAAATATTTGGAGCCAGAGATTTCGATAGCGACTCGTTTCGAAACGAGTTGCTCGGCAGCGTTAGGTGCGATGTTGGCCCAACTCGACGCGCTTCGCCGCCGTGTACCGGAACGAGCGCCTGCTGGCTGGTTCGCTCCGACGACGGTCTCGTCCGCTTCGAAGCGGAGACGCTGGCGGCCAAAAATGGACGCTCGTCGAAAAGCTGGTGCGCGCCTGGCTGGCCCGAGCCGGACGCTGAACCTCCGGCGGTGGGTGGTTAGGGCTGTCTTGCCAAGAGGCTCGCGGCGAAGTCCTTGGCGGCCTGCTCACTGGTGAAGGGTGTGACAAACGATCGGCGCGAGCGGCCATCTCGTCTCCCTCGGGCCTAACGTGCGAGCCGGCGGCCCTTCTCGACGTGCACCCTGTCACCGACGCGGACGGTGGTATCGGTGAAGAAGTTCCAGCGCACGTAGCCGCCGCCGACCTTGCCGCCGAGCTCGGTGTGAAGTGGCCGCTGGTCGAGAAGTTGGCACGCGCCTGGCTGGCGCGCGCCGGCGGGCGCTGATCGTACCGAGGCCAGCCCGTCCGCTCACTTCCCGGCCGCCTGCATGCGCCGAGTCAGATCCTCGGACCAGCCCAGCACCACCGAGAGCGGTCGCGGCGCTGCGTCAGAGCCGAGCGGCCCGGCCCGGACGAAGCGCGTCATGATGAAGCCCGCCCCATCCGGGGCGACGTCGTAGGCGGTCTGTCTCGGGGCCTCGAAGAGGGGCTTCGGCAGCCTGGCACGAAAGGTCGGTCGTGTCTCGATGCCAGCCGCCATGAGCCGCCCGCCGCTCATGAAGAACAGCTCCTTTCCGTCGCGGGACCAGGCCGGCGCCGAGCCTCCGTCGGTCGATACCCGCGATCGCCCTCCGGCGGCGTTCGCCTTCCAGTTCGAGGGTATCGATATCAAAGCCCGTCCCGGGGTTCTGGTTTTCGAGGATCAGCGTGCGTCCGTCCGGCGACCACGCGGCCGGACAGGTCCAGGTGCTGGTCGTTGCCAGCCGCTCAGGGGACGCGCTGCGATCGATCGGCATCCAGTAGGGAGCGTCTTGACCCTCTCCTTACTGCTTGCCTATACTGGTAAGGAGAGGCACTGATGACGCTCATCCGCCTGACCGCGAAGAGACAGGCCACGCTGCCGAGGCAGCTCTGCGACGAGATGCGACTCTCGCCGGGTGACGCCATCGCCGTCGACGTGAAGACGGTCGACGGGAAGCGGGTGTGGCTGCTGCGGCCGGCCGATCGGATCGAAACGCCGTGGTTCGGTCGCCTCGGAAGATACGCCAGAGGGAAGCGGCACGACCTGCGCTCTGTCCGGCGCAGCGTGGAGAAGGCGCGCCGCGATGGCCGCGTCTGAACTGTCCGGGCTGGTCGGTCTCGACACCTCGGTCGTGCTTCGGCTCCTGGTTGGCGCCCCGGCTGACCAGGCGAGGGCGGCGCTCGGCTTCGTCCGACAGAGCCTCGCCGCCGGGAGGCGGGTCGTCGCTTCAGACCTGGTCGTCAGCGAGGCCTATTTCGCGCTGCACGCCCACTACGACGTGCCGAAGCCCGAGGCCGTGGCGGCCCTGCTCGAGATGCTGCGCTCGGGGCTCGTCGAACCCGCCGACGGCCCTGCGATCACGAGGGCTCTCGAGACGGCGACTCGGGAACCGGCGAAGCTGGGGTTCGTCGATCGGCTGATCCACGCGCAATACGAGCGGATCTCCGCGACCCTGGTGACCTTCGAGCGCGCGGCGGCACGTCTGGCGGGCACGACCGTCCTGTAACGGACGAGCGGTGCAGTGGCCGACGCCGCCGGGGATGAGATAGCGCCTGAGCCGGTCCTAGCCAGGGCCGGAGACCAGTTTCACGGCCGCGAGAAACTTCTCCGCCAGCTTACCGGTGGCCGCGAGCTTTTCGAGCTTGTCGTAGACGCTCGGCTTCGAGCTCTTCTTGCCGAGTCCGACGACGGCGATCGCGCTCAGATCCTGATAGACCTTGAAGACGACCCGGTACTTGCCGAAGTGATAGCTGCGGAAACCGGCGAGCGGCTCGCCCAGCGCCTCGGAGCAAGCAACCGGGTCCCGAAGCAAGCTCCTCGAGAACTCCTTCTTGAGGGCGTTGCGGACGTTCTTGGGCAGGCGCCTGACGTCTTCGAGAGCCGCGGCGGTGAACTTGGCGGCGAACAAGGCAGCTCAGTCCTTGCCGAAGGCTTCCTCGAATGAATGAAGCTTCCCGAGTCGAATGTCCTGATCCACCGATTGTGCGGCATTCAGGATCTGGCCGTAGAGCTTCTCGTCCATCGTGATTTCCAGGGTTTCCTTCATCGCGCGGAGTTTCCGAAGCACTTCGTCGAAATACTCGCGATCGACGACAACCTTTGCGTTGCCCTGATCATTTCCAGAAACGAGCAGCACGGTGTTGCCACGGGCCTTTCGGAGCAGCGCGCGCTGGTTCTGCCGGAGGTCCGTCCGGGTGATCTCGATCGGGTGCGGGAGAGCCGGGAACGCCATGGCAGGGCTCCTTCTGTACCCATGTACATGTGGCACGGATCAAATGTACATCCTGGAGCATCCTGGATTCAAGTACTCACGGGGCAAGGACGAGTCGCAGCGTGACAGCTAGCGGGAGAGCAGCCGGCCGTTCTCGACGAACACCGTCTCGCCGACGCGCAGCGTCGTATCGGTGAAGAAGTTCCAGCGCACGTAGCCGCCGCCCACCTTGCCGCCCAGCTCGGTGTTGTCGCCGAGCGAGAGCCGCACCACGCCGGCGCCGTAGCCGTAATAGGGGATCCACGGCGACTCTTCCGGGACAGCCAGCAGCGGGTTGAAGCCGAGCGCCAGCTCGCGGAAGTTGCGGCCCGCCCCGCCGGCCTTGGCGATCTCGGCTTCGGCGGCGTCCTGACCGGTCGCGGCCTGGATCGTGGTCACCCGGCCCTTCTCGAAGCGGAGCTTCAGTCCCTCGACGGGCCGCGCGTTCCACTGCGACGGCGGAAACGCGATCGTGCCTTCGACGGTTTCCTCGAGCGGCGCGACGCGGATGGCGCCGCACGGCAGCTCGATCTCGCGATCGATCAGGATCACGCCCTTGGCCGCGCGAGCCGCCGAGGCGTCGCCGTCCTGCTTGTTGACCGGCCGGTCGCCGATGCGGAAGCGCAGGTCGGTTCCCGCGGGCGACGTGACCCGCACCTCGCCAGCGCGGAGCGCCGTCTCGAAGCGGCGTTGCGCTGCGCCGATCGCGGCGCAGTCCGATGTCAGCACCGCTCGTTGGTAGAGCGCGTCGATGATGGGCCGAGCGGGGAGCGGCTGGCCGGGGAGCGGGTAGGCGCTGCCGCCCTCGACCCAGTGGAAGTGAACGGTGCGGCCGCGGCCCTCTTTGAGCGCGTCCTGGAGCGCCGCGTAGGCGGGATGGCTCGGCGTCGTACCCGGCAGCATCACCGCCGCGTCCACGTTGCGCAGCATCGTCCGATAGGCGTCCCGCGAGGCAGCATCCGCCTTCCTTATTAAGGACAGGTCCCAGCCCGCCGGCACCGGCTCCGCCATCACGTCGATCACACCCAGGTCCACGCCACCCGCCTTCATGACCTCGTAGCGCAGGTGCGGGATGAGCGCTTCGAAGAGACCGGGGTGGGCGACGGAAAGCACCTTCTCGCCCGGCTTCAGGTCGAGTTGTTTCACGATTCGCTGCGCCAGCGCGGGGAAATCGAGCGTGAGCTGCGTTTGCGCGGCGGCGGGCAGGGCGATCGCGCTGGAGAGGGCGAGCAAGGCAGGCTTCGAGGCTTTCATGGCCGCGAGTGTAACGGCGGCCGGAATCCGCTATAAAGCCGCCGCGAGGTTCTTCAATGAAGATGCGTTTGGTTGCCGGTCTGGCGTTCTCGGTCGCGCTCGCAGGGAGCGCCTGGGCGCAAGCGACGTACGACGTCGTGATCCAGGGCGGCAGGGTGATCGACCCCGAGACCGGCACCGACGCGGTCCGGAACGTCGGCATCGGCGCCGGCCGGATCGCTCGCATCGCGGCCGAGCCGCTCGCGGGCACGCGTGTGATCGACGCCAGGGGCCTGGTAGTGGCGCCGGGCTTCATCGACCTGCATTCGCACGGACAGGATGATGAGAACTACCGGCTGAAGGCGCTCGACGGCGTGACCACGGCGCTCGAGATGGAGATCGGCGTCTCGGACGTGCCGGGCTTCCTGGCCGCGCGCAAGGACAAGGCGCTGATCCATTTCGGCGCGACCGCCAGTCACCCCGGCGCGCGCGTGGCGGCATTCGGCGGCAAGCTGCCCGCTGGCGCGATCCTTCCGCAGGCAGGACCGATGACCGACACGCCGGCGACACCCGAGCAGCTGGCGCGGATCGCGGCGACGCTCCGCGAGGGGCTGGCCGCGGGCGCGCTCGGCGTCGGCATGGGGCTTCAGTACACGCCGGGCGCGCAGCGCATCGAGGTGATCGAGGCGTTCCGGGTGGCGGCGGCGGCGCGAGCGCCGGTCTACGTCCACGTTCGCAGCTTCGGCCGCATCGAACCCGGCTCCAGCATCGAAGCCGTCAGCGAGGTGATCGGCGCCGCCGCGGTGACGGGCGCGGCCGTGCACATCGTCCACATCAACTCGAGCGGCGTTTCCGACTCGCTCGAGTGCCTGCGCCTCGTCGAAGGCGCGCGCGCGCGAGGCCTCGACGTGACCACCGAGGCGTACCCATACGGCGCGGGCATGACCGCAATCAACTCGGCGCTCTTCAATCCCGGCTGGCGCGAGAAGCTCGGCGTGGCCTTCTCTGACCTGCAGATGGTGGCGACCGGCGAGCGGCTGACCGCCGAGAGCTTCGACAAGCACCACAAATCGCCCGAACCGCAGCTCGTCATCATCCACACCAACCCCGACGCGCTGGTGGACGCGGTGATGCTGCACCCGCTGACGATCGTCGCGAGCGACGGCTTGGTCCTGAAGGGCAAAGGCCATCCGCGCGCGGCCGGCACCTACGCGCGCGTGTTGTCGCGCTACGTGCGCAGCCAGGGCCGGCTGTCGCTTTCGGACGCGATTCGCAAGTCGTCCTTGATGCCCGCTCAGCGCCTGGAGAGCGCCAGCGCGGGCGCGCGCCGCAAGGGCCGCTTGCAGGAAGGCGCCGACGCGGACATCGTCGTCTTCGATCCGCAGGCGATCACCGACCGCGCTACGTACGAGAGGCCGGCCGAGCCCAGCGTGGGGATGCGTTTCGTGCTGGTGGCCGGCACGCCGGTGGTGGATGCCGGCAAGCTGGTGCCGGGAGTCTTTCCGGGCCGGGCGATCACCCGCGCCGACCGCTGACACCGCGCGCCGCTTCGCTTAGGCTAGCCACCTTTTGTCCATCTACGCGATCGGCGACATCCAGGGCTGCTTCCTGACGCTCGACCGGCTGCTGGCGCGGATCCGCTTCGATCCCGGCAGGGACCGGCTGTGGCTGGTCGGCGACCTGGTGAACCGCGGGCCGCGCTCGCTCCAGGTGTTGCGCTGGGTGCGGCGGATGGGCGACCGCGTGACCACGGTGCTCGGCAACCACGACCTGCACCTGCTCGGCCGCGCGCTCGGGGTGCGGCGCCACAAGCCGCGTGACACGCTCGACGACGTCCTGGAGGCGGACGACCGCGACGAGCTGATCGACTGGCTGCGGCGGCGCGCGCTCTTGCATCGCGAGGGCCCCTACGTGCTGGTGCATGCCGGTCTGCACCCTGCCTGGACGCTCGCCGAGGCGGCGGCGCTGGCGCGCGAGACCGAAGCGGCGCTGCGCGGCGTGCGTGCCAAGGAAGTTCTGGAAGTCCTAGGCCAGGAGCCGCCGGTGTGGAAGTCCACGCTCAGCCACAAGGCCCGGATGAAACTGGCGCTGCGCACGTTCACCGGCATGCGCACCTGCCGCGACGACGGCGAGGCCTGCTCCGACTACAGCGGCCCGCCGCGCTGGGCGCCGCGCGGCTGCATGCCGTGGTTCGACGTACCGGGGCGTCAGACCGCCAAGGCGATCGTGATCTGCGGCCACTGGGCCGCTCTCGGCTTGCGCGTGCGGCAGCGGCTGATAGCGCTCGACACGGGCTGCGTCTGGGGCCGCGTTCTCACCGCGGTGCGCCTCGAGGATCGCAAGGTCTTCCAGGAGCCGCTCGCCGACTGAGGTGCTAGGCTCCGCAGCGATGCGCCTCGAAGGCCTGAGGGCCGTTGTTGTTGTCTGGGTCGTGGCACTCGGCAGCGGGCTGGCGCTCGCGCCGCGCAGCCACGCTCAAGCTTCGCCGCCGCCGGCCCGCTGGACGGCGCCGCCCGAAGCGAAGGATGTTCCCAACCCCGTGAAGACCGACGGTCGCACCGTCGAGCGTGGCAAGAAGCTCTTCGAGACACACTGCTTGCCATGCCACGGCAATGCCGGCGCGGGCGACGGTGCGATGGGCCTGAAGCTCGGCTACAAGGTCGCCAACCTGACGCTCGAGAACATCAGCCAGCAAACCGACGGCGAGATCTTCTGGAAGATCTCCAAGGGCAGGGCTCCGATGCCCAACTGGGAAGCCCAACTGAGCGGTCGCGACCGCTGGGATCTCGTCAGCTACGTCCGCACGCTGATCCGGCCGAGCCGGTAACCTCCCGAGTCACCGGGGCGAGGAGGAGAGCGTGGTGTTCCTGGCAAAGATCCTCGCCCTGGCCCTGGTCGCGGCCCAGGCCCACGCCCAAGACGCGCCGCTGGTGCGCGGCCGCGTCACCGATCGCGGCGGCCGGCCGGTTGCCGGCGCGCAAGTGGCGGTTCGCCGCGCGGGCCAGACGAGCGCGACGGTCGCGGCCGACGGCAGCTTCGCCTTCGCCGCTCTGGGCGAGACCGCCGGAAGGCTGGAAGCGAGCGCACCGGGCTTCGCGGTGGCCGAGCGCGACTGGCGGAGCGGCGAAAGCGTCGAGATCGTGCTCGAGCGTTTGGCCTGGTCGGATCAGGT
>CAZVOI010001279.1:0-9860 GCA_964628275.1 uncultured Acidobacteriota bacterium
CAGGTTGGCGATGTTGGCGCAGGCGATCAGCAGCACCACGCCAGTGACGGCGAACAGGATCAGCAGCGGCGCTTTGGCCTCGCGGTGAATGTCGCTTTGTCCGCGCCCGCCGGGCTCGAGAACGGCCTGCTTGGCCCTGAAGCGCGCCAGCGTCTGCTCGCTCATCCCCGACTGCAGCGGGGCTTCGACGTCGTTGAGGATGGTCCGGTACGTCACGTTCAGCGCCGTGCGTGCCTCTTCCAGCCGCACCCCGGGTCTGAGGCGGGCGAACAGATAGGCCCAATAAGCCCTGCGGTCCTCGAAGAAGCCGCTGGAAGCAGCCTCCATGGCGGCGCGCAGCGTCACCGGCACGAAGACGCGCGGCTTGGAACCGATGGTCGTGCCATAGAAGCCGCGTGGCCCGACGCCGACGATCGTCATCGCTTCGCCGTTCACGATCATGCGCTGATTGAGAACCGCGGGATCGGCCGCGAAGCGCGCGTTCCAGTACTCGTGGCTCAGTACGACCACATGCGATTCTCCGACGCTACGGTCGTCGTTGGGACCGAGCAGGCGTCCGAGGGCCGCCCGCACCCCGAGCACGTCGAAGTAGCTGCCCGAGACCAGCATCCCCTCGCCGCTCTCGGTTCGGTCCTGGTAGCCGAGATTGGCGCCGAAGAGGCAATGCGCCGCGAGACCCGTGAATAGTGTCTGCTTCTGCTCCAGGTCCCGGAACATCGGGTAGCTGAAGACGGATTCGCAGTCGCCGGCCCGGTTGCAGGACTGCGATCCCGGCTTCGGCCCCGGCGCCGAGAGATTCACCAGCCGCTCCGGCTCCTCCACGGGCAGCCCGCGCAGCAGCAGTTGATCGAAGAGCGAGAAGATCGCGGAGTTGGCACCGAGGCCCAGAGCCAGCGAGACGATCGCGACGCCGGTGACGAAGGGCGTCCGGGACAGCGTGCGGAACGCGAAACGCAGGTTGAACATCAAGGGCGTGGCCCGTAGATGAGAGACAGCATCCGGTTCACGTCGATTCCCGCCTCGGCGCCGACGGCGGGCGCGCGATTGTCGCGCACCGCGGCCACGAAGTCCTCGACGATCGGCTGGTGCAGGTTGGCGTGCGGCGGATGCGATTCTCCGCGGGCGCCCGCCCTCGTCACGATTCGGATCAGGCCCTGATTCAGGACGGGCACGTGGGCTGAGCCGAGGGTTCCGTAGATCTCGAAACTGTCCCGTGGCTCGAGGGCCGCGTGGCTCACGGCGAGCACCGCCGCGGCGCCGCTCTCGAACCGGAAGTGGGCGACGCACGTGTCCTCGACCTCACGCGCCTTGAACCGCACGTTGGCCGCGAATCCGCTGACCTCGCGCGCCGGTCCCAGGAGGTCCAGCAGGATCTGGATGCGGTGGCACCCGAAGTCCATCATCGGGCCGCCGCCCGACTGTGCCTTCGTGAGCAGCCAGGCACGCGGATGATCCGCGGGAGGATCGAACATTTCGAAGGCCTGGACCTGGGCGAAGACGGGGCGGCCGATCTCGTCCGAAGCCAGCAGTTCCCGGAGCCGGATCACGGCGGGGTACAGGTGGCGGTAGTACGCGATCCCCAGGCGCCGCGCGCCGGTGCGCGCCGCGTCGCGCATCCGCTCGCACTCTGCGACGCCGAGCGCCATCGGCTTTTCGCAAAGCACGTGCTTGCCGGCCTCGAGCGCCGTGATCGTCTGTTCGGCATGGTGACGCACAGGCGTCGCGATGTAGACGGCGTCGATCTCGGGATCGCGGACCAGGTCGCGCCAATCGGCAAACGACCGGCTCGCGCCGTGACGCGCGGCGAACGCGGCGGCCAGCTCGGCCCGCGCTCGGGCGACCGCGACCAACTGACTGCCTGGGGCGGCGCGAAGCGCGGGAGCCACGCGTTTCTCCGAGATGTCGCCGCAGCCGATCAGTCCCCAGCGCAGCATCGAGCGAACGACGCTCAGCGCTTCGCCGGGAGCCCGGTCTTGACCGCTTTGTCGAAGAGGGCTTGAAGCCGCGCGCGGCGTGCGGCCGGCAGCTTCGAGACCCCCTTCTTCATCAGCGCCTGCATCGCGCGGTCTTGCTCGGGCCTGGTGAGGGAGCGCCGAAGCGTGTCGAGATAGGCCGCGAGCTGTCCGCGCTCCGCTCCGGAGAGCGTGGCGTAGACGAGCTGCATCAGGTTGCTGAGCTCGGCCGACTCTCCGGGCGATAGTCCGCCGATGCCCCGGGTCATCAGCGTCTGACCGCGACGGAACGCCTCGCCCGCCTCGAGGATCGGCGCCCCGCTTTGAGCGACCAGCGCGTCGACCGTGGCGGGGGAGAACTGCGGCAGCTCGGCGGCGAGCGCTTCCCGGGCCTTCGCCAGTTGCGCCGCCGCCGCCGCCTTGGACTCTTCCGCGGCGCGCACGTCGGCGGCGGCCTGGCGCGCGCGCTCGTAGGCTTCTCTCTTCTCCGAGAACAGCCGATAGCCATAGCCTGCCGCGCCCACCAGGCCCGCTCCCACGATCAAAACCGCCAGGCCCTTCAAGACCGCGCCGACCATCTTGTAGTCGGGCGCCGGGCTCGCCACGGAGGGAGCCGCGCGCTGCGGTTCGGGACGCGGCCGAGCCACGGCCGGGGCGGGCCGGGGTGCAGCGGCGATCTTCTTCTTCGCTTCCGCCTTCTTCGCGTCGGCGGCCGCTTGCTTGACGTCGCGAGCCAGGATCTCCGAGAGCGGCACCCAGTTGAGGGAGTCGGGGCGCTGCGCCATGTCGTCGTGACGCACCAGGCCTTGGCGAAAGTAGCCCTCCAGCGTCTCGATGTTCATGGGGCCCATCAGGCTCCCATCTTCCAACTTGATCTTGTAGCCGCTGGCCATACGCGCTCGCTGGCGATTGTGCCACGGCGCGCAGTCCGGAGGAATCCGCGACGCAGCGGTTGCAGCCGGTTGCGAAATGTCGAGCGCGGTAACCTCGATGTCGGCTTCGAAGGGAGGGGTCCGCGCTCACAGTTACCGCATGCGGGAGACGCCCTCCGCGCGCAGCCGGGCTTGGTCGTGCTGCGAGGCGCCCTCTGGAGGCAAGAGCCGCCGGTAGCAGATGCCGGTCTCGACCGCGAGCTGGTCGAGCCGGTCACGGTCCAAGACGCTCCACTCCATCTCCTCGAGACGTGGGTCCAGCCCCTGCTCCTCGGCGAGCCAGCACCAGTCGAACAGCGCCTTCTCCGGCGTCGCCACCGGGAGGCTCTCCCCCTCGAAGGACTCCACCCGGTAACCGAACCAGAGGTCTCGGGGAAGCAAGTGGTGCTGGACGGGGCTCGCCGACACGTCGCCCGGTCCGGCGCGGTCGAGGCTCGCCACCTGGACCGAGGTCAGTCCCTCCACGATCACGCCATGATGAACGAGCGCGGTGAGGAACGAGACGTATCCGACCGGCTGGCCGCGGTTCCACAGCTCGTCGCGAAGCCGGCTCATCGCGATAGCTCCTGGTAGAGATCAAGAACCCGACGGACGGCCTGCCGCGGGTCGAACCGTTCCAGGTACGGGCGCGGCAGGACGTCCAGTAGCTCCGCCCGGAGCCGTTCCGCCGCGACCTCGTCGAGCAGCGCCGCCGGCCCCGCGAGCGGCGCCAGGTCGCGCGGGAAGCCGTAGTCCGCCAGCTTCGCGAGGACGAGATCGCGCCTTGAGCGACCTCATGCCGAGCGATTGTAGCGTTGCTGCGGAGGCCGGGCCGCCCGCGCTGCCTCGGCCCTCGACGCTCCTGAGGCGCCGCGGCTTTTCATTTGGCGCTGAACTGGTTCGAAGACCTTGAGCTGAGCTGATTGGCAATTGGATTGACAATCAGCCAGGAAGAACTATGCTGCCTTCGTGATTCCACGCCGCCTGGGAACCAGGCTGCGGGCGATGGCTCGGCGTTTCCCGGTGGTCACGGTGACCGGCCCGCGTCAGGCGGGCAAGACCACGCTGTGCCGGGCTTTGTTTCCGAGGCATCGTTACGTTTCGCTCGAAGCACCGGACACGCGCGAATACGCCACCCAGGATCCTCGCGGGTTCCTCGGCGAGCTCGTGAAGGGCGCTGTCATCGACGAAGTGCAACGGGTCCCGACCTTGCTGTCGTACCTCCAGGAGGAGGTTGACGCGCGGCCTCGACCCGGCCGCTTCGTCCTGACCGGATCCGCCAATCTCGGCCTGCTGGCCGGTGTGTCGCAGACCCTGGCGGGGCGCACCGGTCTCTTGACGCTGCTTCCCTTCAGCCATGACGAGCTCCGCGGATTCGACCGCGCTCCCAGTGATCTGAACGGCACGCTGTGGAGCGGCGCCTTCCCGGCGGTCTTCGACCGGCGGATTCCCGTGTCCGAGTGGTTTTCCGCCTACCTCGCAACCTACGTGGAGCGCGACGTGCGCCAGATACTCAATGTGTCTGATCTGAATGTATTCCAGTCGTTCGTTAGGCTTTGCGCGGGACGAGCGGGCCAACTCGTCAACCTGGCTTCGCTGGGCTCGGATTGCGGGATCACGCACAACACGGCGCGGTCGTGGCTGTCGGTGCTCGAGGCCAGCTACGTTTTGTTGCGTGTGACCCCCTGGCACGCCAACCTCGGCAAGCGATTGATCAAGACGCCCAAGCTCTATTTCGTCGATTCCGGTTTGTTGTGCGCCCTGCTCGGCATCCGCGCGGCCAGCCAGATCGCGGAGCACCCGCTGCGAGGCGCCATTTTCGAGAACTGGGTCGTGACCGAGGTGCTGAAGTCGAGGATTCACCGAGCCCTTCCCGCGGACCTCCACTTCTTCAGGAGCCGAGCCGGCCTGGAGGTGGACATCGTCGTCGAATCAGGAACCAGCCTGCTCGCCGCGGAGGTCAAGTCCGGCCGGACGATCGCCGCGGACTTCCTCGCGTCTCTCGAGGAGCTCCGTCGCCTGCTCGCGGCCGCCCGACCCGCACGCAGCGTACGCGCGCGCCTCGTCTATGGCGGCGACAGCGCCCAGAAGCGAAAGGGCGTCGAGGTCGTGCCCTGGAGCCGGGTAGCCGACGCAGTCTGGTGAGGCGGGCCGGTCGCCTTCTTGATGCCGAGCCGTGGTCAAATCGTTCGACGAGATCGGCCGTCTCACGGGGCGGCAGTGATTCTCGAAGGAGGACGGCTGACACCGACCGCGGGATCGCGACTTGGTCCCTACGAGATCCTGGACCGCCTGGGCGCAGGCGGCATGGGCGAGGTGTACAAGGCGCGCGATACGCGCCTGGAGCGCAGCGTCGCGATCAAGGTCCTCCCGGAACATCTGTCTTCGAATTCGGACCTGCGCGCGCGCTTCGAGCGCGAGGCCCGTGCCGCGTCGGCGCTCAACCATCCCAACATCTGCACGCTCCACGACATCGGGCAGCACGACGGCATCGACTACGTCGTCTTGGAGCATCTCGAAGGCGAGACGCTGGCCGATCGCTTGGTCCAGGGGCCACTCGCCATCGATCAAGTCCTTCGCTTCGGAACGGAGATTGCCGACGCGCTCGGCGCCGCCCACAAGGCTGGGATGCCCCGCAGCTCGCCTTCGAGACCGACTTCATCGACACGCTTGGCCGTTCGTACGACGTGTCGCCGGACGGCAAGCGACTGCTGGTCGTCAAACGCACCGAGCGGGACGTGCCCGATCGCATCAACCTCGTCGTCAACTGGATGGAGCAGATGACGCCGCGCGCCCCAGGCCGATGAGGACAGGGAGTGGCGGGCACAGAGGGAGCAATGGGCCGTAGTAGCAATGACGTCTATGTCCAGTCTTTTCCGGGGCCAGGGCGCCCGTTGCGCATCTCTCGCGAAGGGGGCAAGTGGCCGGAATGGAGCAAGGACGGCCGGGGGATCTACTTCATCGCGCCGGACCTCGTAAGAGGCTGTACGAGCAGTATGATCGAGGGTGAGGTGACGCCATGACGATCACGGTGTCTGGCGTCTACGAGGGCGACGGCGTCTTGAAGCTGGAGAAGCCGGTCGACCTCAAGGAGCACACCAAGGTCAACGTGACCATCGAGACGCCGAAGGAAGAGCCGGCCGAGGACGACGATCCCACCGGCTGGAAGGCCGCGCGGGAATTCATCGGCATGTGGAAGGACGCGCCCTCGCGGTCCAGCACCTCGCTATCCGAAGACCACGACCGGCCATCTACAGGCGCCGGTGATCTTCGTCGACACCAGCTTCTTCGTCGCCCTCCTCGACCCGCGAGACACAAACCACTCTCGGGCGGTAGCGGCCTTCGATGACTTCGGCGGGAGGCGGCTAAGAGACCAGCTCCTCACCACCAACAACGTTGTCCTGGAGACGATCACGGTGGCCCGTTACGAGGCGGGCCACGCCTTGGCCGTGAAGGTGGGCGAGATGCTCTACGCCGAAAAGCTCGCCCGGCTGCACCGGACGACGGCCGAGGAAGAAGAGGCGGCCTTCGTCTACCTGAAGAAGTACGAGGACAAGGAGTACAGCTCCGTCGACTGCCTGAGCTTCGTGGTCATGGGGAAGCTCGGATTCACGAAGCCCTGGCTTTCGACGCCGACTTCGGCCACCGTTTCGTGATGCGTCCGGGGCCCACAAAGTAGCGCGTGCCGCCGGCAAGAGCCCGCCAGAGGACCTCGTGAAAAGTAGACGGACCGAGCTTTCTCGACTTGAGCAAAGCGCCACCTGTGATGCAAGCCGGCCAGCGCCTCGGTCCCTACGAGGTCCTCGCGCCCATCGGCGCTAGGCGGCATGGGCGAGGTCTACAAGGCGCGTGACACGCGGCTGGACCGCAGCGTCGCGATCAAGGTCCTCCCGGCACACCTGTCCGCGAACCCGGACCTGTGCGCGCGCTTCGAGAGGGAGGCCCGCGCCGCCTCGGCCCTCAACCAGCGGCTCGTCCCAGCGAACTGAGAAGGGGCTTCTCAAAGGCATGGAGCCCTCGCCGGACGCACACACGCTGGCCGAGGCCGCGGGCCCAAGCGTGTCGCAGCCGCACCACGCGCCGCTGGTGTTCCTCGTCGGGCCTCCGGGCGCTGGGAAGTCGGCGCTCGGGCGGCGCGTCTGCGCCGAGCTCGAGCTTCGTTTCGTCGATTTGGCCGATGATGGCGGCACGGATTCAGCCCTCAAGGAACTCGTGCGGGCCCGAGCCGCCGATGTGGTGACGTTGCCTTGGGCGCCCGCGAGAGATGCCCGCTGGCTCGAGCTTTGCCGAAGATCGGGAGAAACGGTGGCGCTGTGGGCGCACCCGCTCGACATGCCGGCGCGTTCGGGCCACTCCGAGTCCCTCTTCACGCCCGTCAGGAGGCTGAAAACGCAGGGCGGTTTCGGACGAAACGGGACCGCGTGCAGGGAGTACCGCCACCTCGAGCGCGCTTGCGCGCACGTGCTGTGGATCGCCGGTCTTTCGGAGGTTGCTGCCGCGCGACAACTGAAGGCGCTGGTCGACGCTCTGCGATCCCCCGAGGTGCGGTCGCCGGCGGAACGAGAGGGGCTGCTCGGGTGGTGTGGCGCCTGGCGAAAGGACTTCGACGCGGATGCCAGGGCGTGTGAGATCCTCGTCGACGCCATGGCGCGCTTCACGATGCACCTGAAGGCGCTGGGCGCCTCGCCCCGCACGCTATCCGGCATCTATGGAGATCTCAATGCCGCCGGGATGCTGGTCATGTGTTACGACGCTCCGAAGGGAAGGGACGTCCTGGACTCATTCGGCCGCGGCCCTTCCGACTACGACTTCCGGCGGCAGATCTCGGATTCCCCGCACGCCTGGGCGCGCTTTCGATCCACCTGTGCCGCCTTCGCCAGGTTCCTTCGCGATTCGGGAATGCTCGCGGACGGCTGTGGGGAACTGGGATGAACAGATGTCGGCAAGGAGGACTACTGTGACCAAACGGAAGCCACGCCCCGCGGGGACGACCGGAGCCCGATGGACGTCAGCTCACCTCCACGACCTGATCGAAGAGGCCACCGTCGACGCCCACGACGAGTCCGAGCAGCGAAGCGGCTTCTACACGATGATCGAGGAGCAGCTCGCGCTCCCGTTCGAGATCGAAATCCTCGGCGTCAAGGCCGCGGTGACGAGCATCGACTTCAACGACGCCGAGGAGATCGTGGGGATTTGCACGCGAGGCGACGCGAGACAGGCCATCTCGATCCTCGACCTGCCGCTCCCGACGCCGCCGCCGGGCGGCGCGGAATGGATCGAGGCGTACCGGCGCTGGTCGAAGGGAAGATGAGTCGGCCGGCCGCGAGTCCAAACCGGCCGCGCTGATGGCGTCTGTCGCCAGGACCTCGGACCCTTGACCGCCTGCGTCTACTGCGGGAAACGAAAGGGCAAGCGGGTGTGTCCAGCTCTCCACGGGCTTCTCTGCCCGCAGTGTTGTGGAGCTCACCGGCTCCGCGAGATCGCGTGCCCGTCCGACTGCGCCTACCTGCCCCGGGCCGGCGAGGCAACTCACGATGCCTACGGGAGCGTGGCCGCCAGGCTCCGCTGGTTCGGCGACGAGGTCCCTGGCTGGGCCGAGCAGGCCAGGCGTACGCTGCTTGGAGCGGACCTGCCCGTTTCGCCCTGGGAGGAAGCCATTCTCGGCGGATGGATCACGGTCGGGTACACCGATTCGAACGGCGAGTGCCTCGTCGATCGCTTCCTTCGCGAGCAGGCGCGAGAGACCTCTCCCGACGAGGCGAGCGCGCTCGTCTGCCTGCGCGATGAGTCGTGGTATTCGATGTTCGAGATCCAGGAGGTACGACTCCACGAAGGCCTGCAGCTCATGGACCTCCTTTTCGACCGGTCGTTCTTCGTTCGCGAGCGGGTCGGCACGATGCACATGGATGCTGGTGAGACCCTCATCGGCTGGGTGGTACACCTGGCCGATCACTACGAGCTCAGCGGCGCGTTGACGCTCGTCCCCCCGCTGCACCGCGCCCCGCTCCAGGACCTGCTACGGACGGAGCTGGCCGCTTCAAGGATCAACCACCCCGGCCTGCCGGACCCCATGCGCCTCCGCGGGTCGATCCCAGCCGCCCACCAGATGCTCCGCTTCCGAATCGAGGCCTGGATGGTGCTCCACGGGAAGAAGGAAGAGGAACGCCTCCTGGAAGGCTTGCGGTCGTCGGCGGAGGCCGCGACCCACGCGCCGCCTCCGCCCGATACGGAACCGCAACCCGAAGAGCCGGAGCCGCGCGGCGACCCGACTGCGGGACGCATGGCCGGAGCGTCGCACCGCTTGCCACCCCTCCCTCACGAGGTCATGGCGGGACTGATCCCTGGCCTGCGGGAGCTGGTCCCCTCGCTCGCCCGCCGGATGCGCGCCTCACCGTCCTGGAGCCCGTCGAGTGCCTGGTCGAGCGAGGACCTGGCGGCCGACGCGGAGGCGATGAAGTTCCTCGAGGGCTACGCCGCCGCCTGCCACCTGCTCCAGGGATGGTCGCGCGCCGCGTCCCTGAACGAAGCCAACCTCCTGGGCCATCACGTCTTCTATATGGCCAACTTCGAGGCCCACTACCGGAAGACCTTCTGGGTGGACGAATCGCTCGCCTGGATGTTCCAACAAACCGAGCTGGATGTTCAGGGCGAGTTCCTGAACCCGCCCTTCGCTTCGTGCGCGGTCGTCTTCAGCGACGCTCCGACGCTGCGCCTCGTGGCCTCCGCCCTGGCGCGGGACGCGCACTATGGGAAACGGCCGCCGCTTCGCGTCGCGGCGGTGTACCTCACCCGTATCCCCGCCCCGGGTGATGCCATCGGGCTCGACGTCAGCCTGCTCACCGACTGTGGTGGCGAGGGCCGCTGGCCCTACCTGCTCGCCCGCCAGCTCCTGATCCACCCGCAGGACCGACTCGACACCATCCTGGAGAGCACCTTCCCCGACGTGAGCGACCGCGACCCGGTCTTCGCCAGCCGCGAGTTGAAGGAGGTGCTATAC
>CAZVOI010001280.1:0-1684 GCA_964628275.1 uncultured Acidobacteriota bacterium
GATCCGCAACGGCACCGCCGACCGGATTCTCGAGGCCCGCCGGGAAGAGGCCCGCGCGCGGCAGGCGCTCGCGCGCGAGCGGCTCACGGGCTTCGACTACGACGCGAAGCCGGAGGCCTACTACCTCTGGCTGCGCCTGCCTGAGCCGTGGCGCAGCGAGAGCTTCGCCGCCGAGGCCCTGGCGCGGGGCGTGCGGGTGACGCCGGCCGAGGCCTTCGTCGTGGACCGCTCGCAGGCGCCGCACGCCGTGCGGCTGTGCATCGGCGCCGCGCGCTCGCGCGAGACGCTCGTGCGCGGGCTCGACGCCGTGGCCGACCTGCTACACAGCAGCGGCGCCTCCGGCCACGCGGTGGTCTAGTCAGCGGCGTTCCGCACAACGTTTGTTGTCGTTGCCGAGGCGGAACGGCGCTCTCTGGGCGACTTCGTCGGCTCAGTTGCAAGGCCTGGCCAGCCGTTCCCTGGAGATCGTGACGGTCCGGTCCGACTGGGTCGGGCCGCCTGCTAATCCAGCAGATCGAACGTGTGGCTGTACTTGACCGTGAAGCTGCGGTCGCGGAGACCGATCCCGCCCTGCGTCGGGTCGCGGTTCTCGTTGTAGACCACGAACAGGCCCGTGTTCGCGGTCTGCAGCCAGCCGAGGCGGAGGTTGGTCGACCAGTTGTCGATGACGTCGTTGTACTGCACCAGCGCCTGCAGGTAGAGCCGCGGGGTGAACGAGTAGGAGAGCCGCAGCTTCAGCAGGTTGGTGACGAACTGGCCTTCCGGCAGGCTCACGTCGTTGCGCGAGAAATCCAAGTAGGCATTGAGCGACTCGCCGACCCGCCCGCGCAGCGCGGCGCTCGTGCTCGTCCGGCTGCCGCCGAAGAACCCGCCGGTGGTGAGCCGAGCCTCCAGGCTGAGCGGTGCGCCCTTGTTGGTGATCCCCACGATCTGGACCTCGGCATTGTCGTAGCTGCCCGGGGGAACCGTCACGCCCGGGTGGATCTCGAAGGCGCGCAGCACCCCCTCGCGGGTGAGATTCACGCCGGTGTGCAGCTCCCAGCCGCTCTTCCAGGCCAGGTGGTTGTCCATGTGGAGGAAGCCCGACTCCTGGAAGCCGTCGGACTTGAAGAAGCCGCGGTAGGAGACGTGCGGGCGCAGCTCGAGCAGGCCCAGAAAGTCCTTCGGCCGGTACCGGAACATGACGAGGCCCTCCGGCTTGCGGTAGCCGGTGCGGCGCACGAAGCCGACCTCGGGGTTGAAGTTCTCGCCGACATTGGTGAAGCCGCCGACCAGCCACCACGCGGGCGAGTTGAGGCTGGCCTGGACGTTAACGGCCTGGTCAGAGCCGTGCAGGCCCGGGGTGGTCGTCTTCGCGGCGTAGCCTTCGAGGGCAGCATAGCGCCCGATGCCCCAGCGCGCGTCGGCGCCGTAGGTCTGGTTGCTGTCGTCGGGCGGGGCGCTGTCGGAGGTCCCCGTGCGATTGACGAAGATGGCACCCACCCGCGAGCGATTCGGCAGCTCGCGCGCGACGTGGACCGCTGCGAAGTTGTTGGCGGACACCCCCTCGATCGAGCGCGTCTGCATGTCGACGAGGCCGACGTTCCAGCCCCGCACCTGGCCGGAGAGCCGCGCGCCGCCGAGGATCGGCACGACCTCGCCCGCCGGCCCGATCCCGATCCGGCGGCTGAAGAAGAGGTCCACC